>JARKOL010000388.1 GCA_029975745.1 Myxococcota bacterium
CGAGGCGCCCGCTGTCTTCCGCGCCCGCGGCCGCCGCCACGCTGATCGCGGCCGCCGGCGGCAGCGACGCCGTGGACGAACTGATTGTCACGGGGTCCGGCGGTTCGGTCCGCGACATCGAGCCGGCGGAACAGGCGCACCTGCCGTTGGCACGGGTCCTGGCGCATCCGGTGTGGCGCATGGGGCCGAAGATCACGGTCGATTCCGCGACGATGATCAACAAGGCGATGGAGGTCGTCGAGGCGTCGGTGCTGTTCGGTCTGCCGTCCGAACGCATCGGGGTGCTGCTGGACCCGACGGCGCGCGTTCACGCCGCGTTGCGCACGCGCGACGGGTGTCCCTGGGCGTTCGTGGGGCCGCCCGACATGGGGGTTCCGGTGCGTCGGGCGCTGGGCATCGCGGACCCCGAGGCCCTGGCCGGCATTCTGCGTGGCCCCTCGGCCCAGGCTGCGCTGGCGGCGCTTGCGCCCCCAGGCCCCGTCCAGTCCGCCGTCGTCGATCTGGGGCATCGCGTCCTGGCGTTGGGTGGGACGGCCCCGATGGCGCTGGTGGCCGCCGACGAGGTGGCGGTCGCGGCGTTCCTGGCCGGCGTGATCCCGGTCAATCGGATCGCGGAACTGGTTGCCCAGACCCTTGATGTGGTCGGGGAACAGGCCGCCCAGCGGTCCGCGCTGGATCCGGCCGCGCTGGAACTGACCGCGCGGGCCGCCGAACTGGTGGTTTCCGGTCTCCTGGGCGATGATTTCCCTGCGTGATGGTCCCAAGAACCAGGATGCAACCGTGTCCGAATCCGGCGACAACCAGCGATTCCAACCGGGGGACGCCCGGGCGATTGCGCGCCTGTCCGCCCTGTGCGGCCTGGACGCGCTGGCCGGGGTCGGGCTGGTCGTGGACGTGGCGGAGCGCGTCGGGGACTCGGTCCGCCTGCACGTGACGTGGGATCGGGTCGGCGAGGGGTGGATCCGGCTGCGTCGGGCACCGGTCGAAAACCATCCCGCCGAACACGGGCGCATTCGGGTCGTCCTGGAGGGCGATCGGGTCGAGCGGCCGTTCGCCTACCTGCTGCGACGGATTGCCGCCGCGCTGGGGGACACGTTCCTGGACGTCGTGCTGGCGCCGTTCGGGCCGGTGGCCGGTTCCGGAGGGGCGCCCCAGCAGGCAACGCCGATCAACAGTTGGGGCGGCGACGACGGCTGGCGGCAGTTCCTGTGCGATCATGCGATGGAGCGCAAGCAGTTCGAAACGTTCCGCTTCGACGGGCCGAACGCCACCGTGACGCACGGCGACATCGAGTGCCGGTTCATCACGCCCCGGGCGCGCTTCGTTCTGCCGCGATTCTTCAACTATCCGGAACCTCTGGGGGGTGACTCCGACGCGTCGGATGCGTTCACGGATCTGGGCGACCTGGACGTGATCGAGGGGGGCCAGACCAAGCTGGACGAGATGGTCCGCTCCGAGGTCGCGCGGATGGGCGATCGGGGACCCGTCTTCGTCAACAGCACCTGCGTGCCGGTGATCATCGGGGACGATGTCGACATGGTGCTGGCGGAGTGCCGCGGCGCCTGCGCCCAGGGGCTGTTCCACGTGTCGGCCCGCACGGTCGAGCCCGTCGAGGTGATGATTCGGTTCCTGGATCACGCCCGGGAGCGGGCGGAGGCCCAGGGGCGCGTCGGGGCGCGGCCCGATGCCGTGGCGCTGGTCGGGTTTCCCGAGCCGTCCGGCCCTGGCAACCTTGCGGAGTTGCTGGAATCGGTAGGGATTCCGGTGGCGGGGTCGATCCTGCCGGACACGTCCGAGGATCGCATGAGTCGCGTGGTCGAGGCCGGGCTGCTGGTGTGCAATCCAGGCAAGTACCGGAATCCCCTGATCGATCGCGTGTTTCGCGACGTCGCGTTGCCCCGGATCGCGCCGGAACCGCCCTGGGGGATCGGGGCGACCGCGGCCTGGCTGCGTACGGTGGCGCAGGCGTTGGGGCGGGTGGACGCGGTGGGCCCCGTCGTGGCGGATCTTCAATCCCGGCTGGATGCGCGCACGTCCCGGCAGGCGTCGGGACGGCGCCCGCTGGGCTTCGTGATCGCCCCGGGACAGGAGGAACGGCTGCTCTCGGCGGACTCGGCCACCGGGCTGCCGGTGCTTCGGACGGTGCGTGATCTGGGATTCCCGGTTCAGGTCGCCATCTGGGCCGGCGATCGGCCCGCGGCGCGCGACTCGCAGGACCGCCTGACCGAGGCCATGGGGGACCCGGGTGTGGCGCCGGCGAGCTTCGCCACGCCGGATGAACTGGAGCGGGCTCTGGGCGGCGTCGCGGCGGTGTATTCCGAGTTCTTCTACGACGACCGGCTGACGCGGCGGGGGTGGGCCCAGTTCTCGGCGGGGGACTTTCGGATGGGGTTCTCGGGTGCCGTGTGGAGTCTGGAACGGCTGCAGCGGCTGGTCGAGTTGCCGTTCTACGCGCGCTATGGATCGCACTTCGGGGCGCCGTTCCTGGACCAGGAGGCGGGCGCATGAAGCCGTTGTCCTGGGCGGTGCGCCTGCGCAATCCCTACCTGGTGGGTGTCTATCTGGGCATCAATGCGGTGCCCGATACGGCGCTGGTCGTCGATGGTCCCGACTGCCTGTTCTTCAAGGCCGAGTACGTCCAGGGAACGCACGACCTGCACGCGCGCCTGCTGGACCCCGCCGGACGGCACCGCGTGGCCCACACCCTGGCGGACACGGTCAATGTCGTCCTGGACCGCGAGCCCCAGGTTCGCGACCTCATCGCCCGCGTCGGTGCCCGGGCCGACGTGTCTGTCGTGCTGGTATCGGCGCTGCCGATGGCCTCGATCACGGGCAGCCAGTACGACCGTCTGGCGCGGGAGGTGGCCCCCGCAATCGGCAAGCCCGTCCTGGATGTCCCGGCGCGTTCGCTGCAGACCGACTGGCTGGACGGCTATGCCGAGGTGCTGGCGGCCCTGGCGCGGGGGATTCCGCTGGAGTCCGGGGGGCTGGACAAGGACGCGGTGGCGATCGTCGGGCCGCTGGTCCACCGGCTGGAGGGCGACGCGATGGCGGACGTGGCCGAACTGGCCCGGCTGTGTCGCGACGGACTGGGGTTGCAGGTGGCGGCGGTGTGGCCGTCGGGGGTGCCGGTGGCGCGCCTGGCGCCAGCCGGAAGGGCCGCTACGGTGGTGGCGCTGCCCGGGGGGCGGAAGGCCGCGGCGCTGCTGGCGCGGCGAACGGGGGCGTCCCTGGTGGACGTGCCGGTTCCGTTCGGGACGGCGGCGACCGATGCGTTCCTGCGCCAGGTCGGCATGGCGACCGGGCGGTCGCGGCAGGCCGAGGCGACGATCGTGGCCGGGGCGGACCGGGCTCGAAGCGAGGCTCGGCGGGCGGGAGTGCCCCCTGGAACTCGCCTGGCTTTCGTCGGAGACCCGGGGACGGCCGCCGGGTTCGCGGGCCTGGCCGAGGATATCGGGGCCGTTCCGGTGGCCTGCGTTTCGTCGGGACATCCCCCCGTTGCGGTTGGCGGTCTTCCCGGTGTCGAGGCGCTGGTGGGCCCGGAAGACGTGGATTTGTGCCTCACCGGGAGCCGGGGGGTCGAGGCCTGCATCGATCGGGGGATTCCGTTCCTGGAACACGGCTATCCGTCCTACGGCACCCATGCGCTGACGCCCAGGCCGTCGCTGGGATACGCGGGGGTCGTGGGCATGGCCGAGCGGGTCGCGAATCGCCTGCGGTGGTGGCGCGACACGGTGCAAGGATCGTCTTCGCTGCGTCCCTGAACACTCCCGTCGAGGTTCGCCCGCGGGAACCGCTCCCGCCCGTGCGGGCGTCCTACTGGAACTGTCGCAGGCGTTGCATGATGCCGGCGGGCTCGGGAAATGCGCGCACCAGCGTGTTCAGCCGTTCGCGAACGGCCTGGCTTCGTTCCAGCGACCGCTTGCGGAACGCCTCGCGCTGCTTCTCGGGCATGGCATCCAGTGCGGTGATGCCCCGGGCCTTGGCCTGGAGGATCGCGTCCCGGTGCTGCTCCAGGTAGGCGTCCAGGGCCTTGCCCGCCGCCTCCGAGTTTCCGGCGTGCTCCGCCAGGATCCGGGTCGCCGCCTCCAGGTGGCGCAGGCTTTCGGATTGGGCCTCGTCGGCCGGGCTTGCGCAGCCCGCGCCGGCCATCACGAACGGCAGCGCGACGAGGAAGGCGTGCAGAAACGGGCTTCGAGTCGGCCGACTGGATGCGGGGGCTCGTGTCGGAACGGGCATCGGGGTCTCCTTGTTCTGGCCGTCGGGGCCTAGCCGAATCGATAGTGCTTGCGGACCGGACGGATGACCTTCCAGACGCAGGACATGCCCTCGGGGAAGGTCACAAGGTCCCCGGCGCGAACCGTGACCGGATCGCCGCCGTCGGGCGTGACGACCACCTCGCCCTCCAGGAACAGGCAGGTCTCGGGGGCGTCGTAGGACCAGGGGAACTCCGACACCTCCTTGGTCCAGATCGGCCAGCGATCGACGCCCATCTCGCGCAGGCGGTCGGGGCACGGCAGGTGTTCGACGCGGATCGGTTCCATGGGGCACCTCCTTCCTCGCCGCGGATCATAACCGAAGTGACCTTCCGGTGGTGGCCCCCGAGGATTCCGGGATCCGCCCCTACGGGGTGGTCCAGACCCCGCCCGGGTAGGCCGCGCAGGTCGTCTGCGCGCCGGCGATCAGCGAGGCGCTGTAGTACAGGTAGCGCGACGTCATGAACCCGGCCCCTTCGACGGGCGGCACGGTGCAGGTGCCCAGCAATCCCTCGGTGGGACAGGGCCCCTCCGTCCAGACCTTCGGTCCCGTACACCAGGTTCGCTGCGTGTCCATCTCGCCCGAGGGCGCGCCGGCGGGCAGTTCGTACTCGGCGCACGAGGTGGTGATGTGCGCCAGGCAACTGCCCACCTGCCCGGACCCGCTTCCGGGGTCGATCGTTGCCGGGTCGCTTCCCGTCGGTGTGTCCGTCGAGACGGGCAGGTCAGTACCCGAGCCAGGGTCGGTCGGGCCCGAGGTGTCGGGTCCTCCCCCGTCCGAGCTTTCGCAGCCTATTGCCACCAGGGATCCCAGGATCAGCACGGCAAGAATCCTGCACATGGTTCCCCCCTTTCGGGCCCCCGCGGGCCCGGTGCGCGACGGGACCAGACGCCCCGAGGCAGGGCGCGATTCAACTGGGTCGATGCCTTGTTCTACGCCGGTCGGCGCGTGGCGTCAACTCCCCAGGATTTCGGGGGGATGTGGGAGTCCAGGGGGTCCCGGGGGCATTCGCAAGAAACAAAAAAGCCCCGGCCGGTCAGCCAGGGCTTCTTGCGAAATCCTTACGATTTCAGAGCCTTCGTGGTGCGAAAGGGGGGACTTGAACCCCCACAGGCGTGAGCCTACTAGAACCTGAATCTAGCGCGTCTGCCAATTCCGCCACTTTCGCGGACACAAAGAACGGAGGGAAGGGTAGTCGAGGCGTGGGGACTTGTCAAGCACTTCTTTGAAGACCCTTTCGATGGGCACCCGAGCGCGGGCGAGATCGATCGCCGCTTGCAATTCCATGCCTCGCGGGGTAAGGGTTGCCGTCCCTTGTCGCCTGCCGGGGGATGCCTCCGAGTGTCGGGGGGCCAGGTGATGGTGTCAGCACGGCCGGCCCTCCAGACTGGGAGAAGCGATCCAAATGGAAGCCAAGCACAAGGTTCTGTTCGTCGATTACGTGGTCCGCACCGCCGAAGGCGAAATCGTTGACGAGAGCATGCCCGGCGAGCCCGTTGCGCTGCACCTGGGCATTGGCGAGATGATCGAAGGGTTCGAGAAGGCCGTCGCGAACCTGCAGGCCGGCGAAGAGGCGGACTTCGAGGTCGGACCCGAGGAGGCCTACGGCCCCCGTGACGACGCGATGATGCAGGAAATCCCCCGCTCGGAATTCCCGGACGGCATGGTGCCCGAGGTCGGCATGGTCCTGGGCGTCGGCGACGGGCAGGGCAACGAGGCCCAGTTCGTGATCTCCGAGGTCGGCCTGGAAACGGTGCTGTGCGACTTCAACCACCCGCTGGCGGGCCAGACGCTGCGCTTCCACGTCAAGGTGGACCGCATCGAGGAGCACGACGCCGCGGATTGCCAGGCGCATCAGCAGCAGGAACACTGCCACCAGGGCTGCTGCGGCGAGTGCGGCTGCTGAGGGGCCCCGGTTCGGCAGGGGCGTCGGGGAATGGGTTCTAGCCCGGCGCGAGGGCCTGCGTCACCAGTCCCGCCAGGGCGTCGGCGAAGTCGCGGGCGTCGTTCAGCGAGGGCGCCCGAACGAACACCGGAATGCCCGCCGCGTGCGCCATCTCCCGGTACTCCCGGTCGATCTCGAATCGCGTTTCCAGGTGGTCCGAAACGAACGCAATCGGCACGACCACCAGCGCGGCGATGCCGTCGTCGGCGGCCTGGTGGATCGCATCCGTCGTCGAGGGTTCCAGCCACTTCACCGGCCCCAGCCGGCTCTGGTAGCACGTGGCGACCTGCGGCGCCTCGGGTCCCAGGTGTGCCACGACGGCCGCCACCGTCCGGGCCACGCGCTGGGGGTACGGGTCCCCCGCCTCGACGTAGCGCACCGGCAGCCCGTGCGCTGAAAACAGGACGCGGGTTCGGGGGCGCAGCGCCTCGGGCACCTCGGCCAGGGCCTCCCGGATCGTTCGTGCCACCGCGGCCACGTAGCCCGGCTCGTCCGGCCAGTCCTTGACGAACGTGACCCGGGGCGCGGCCGACATTCGGCCCAGCACCCGCCGGACCTCGGCGAACGACGAGCCGGTCGTTGTCTGGGACCACTGCGGGTACAAGGGCAGGGCGACGACCGCATCCACGCCGTCCGCGACCAGGGCGTTCAGCGCGTGGGCGATCGAGGGTTCGGTGTAGCGCATCCCGACGCGGACCGGCATCGGGTGTCCCGCGCGGACCAGGGCCGACGACAGGGCCTGGGCCTGGGCATCCGTGATCGCGCCGATCGGCGAGCCGCCCCCGATTGCGGCGTACTGGCGGCGCGATCGGGGGGCGCGAAACACCGAGATCATCGCGGCCAGGGGCAGCCGAACGACGGTCGGCATGGCCAGGATGGCCGGATCGGACAGCATCCGACGCAAGAACGGTCCGACGCGGTCCAGCGAGGCGGGCCCGCCCATCTGCAGCAGCAGCACGCCGGTCCGAGTCGTCCCGGGGTCGGCCATCGCGGCCTCCTCTAGCGCGCGCCGGCGCGGTGGACCGCTTCGACGAGCACGGTCATCGCCTCGGGGGGCGTGTCCTTGTGGATGCCGTGGCCCAGGTTGAACACGTGGCCGCGCGCCGCGCGTCCCCGGGCGACGATGGCCGCCGCTCGCGCCTCGATGGCCTCGGCGGGCCCCAGCAGCACCGACGGATCCAGGTTTCCCTGGACGACGACGTCCGGTCCCAGGCGCTCGATCGCGTGTCCCAGATCGACGCGAAAATCGATGCCCAGGACATCGGCGCCGCTGGAACGCAGATCGCCCAGGTAGGGGGCCGCGCCGTTGACGAAATAGATGACCGGCACGCCGGGGCGACGGACGCGCTCGATCACCGAACGGGCCGCGGGCAGGGCGAAGCGCCGGAAGTCCTCGGGCGGCAACTGGCCGGCCCAGGTGTCGAACAACTGGACCGCACAGGCGCCCGCGTCGATCTGGGCCGCCAGGAAGGGGGCGATGGCGTCGCCGATCCGCGCCAGCAGGTCGTCGAATCCTTCGGGATCCCGGTGCATGAAGCCCTTCAGGCGCATGAAGTCCTTGGAGCCGCCGCCCTCGACCAGGTAGGCGGCCAGGGTGAACGGCGCCCCCACGAAACCGATCAGGCCGCGGTCCGGTTCCAGCGCCGCCCGCACCCGACCGATCGCATCCATCACGAACCCCAGATCCCGCCAGGGGTCCGGCGTCTGAAGCCGCGCCACGTCGTTGCGGGTTCGCACCGGCGCCGGCAGGTGGGGCTCGGGGCGGAACTCGACGGGAACGCCCATGGCCTGGACGGGAATCAGGATGTCCGAAAAAATGATCGACGCATCCAGCGCGTAGCGCCGCATCGGCTGCAATGTCGCCTCGGCCGCCAGTTCCGGCGTGCGACACAGGCCCAGGAAGTCGGCCTGCGTTCGCAGTGCCCGGTACTCCGGCAGATACCGACCGGCCTGGCGCATCACCCACAGCGGCGTCGTATCGACCGGGCGTCCCAGGCAGGCATCCACGAATCTCATGCGTTGCTCCTTCTTCGTCTGGTGCTTCGGCGCGGTATCGCGGCCGGTGCCCGATGATGCCACGGCGGCACGTTCCCGTCCATGCGAAGGCCCGTGGGACGAGGCATGGGCAACACGCCAGGGCCCTTGCCACGCCTTGACTTTTGCGGGATTGTCGGCGATAGAACGATGGGTTCGCGGGTGGGCTGGACCTTGTTGAAACCGACGTTGACGCTGGTGCGGCTGCACATCGACCAGGGCTACCTGGCCACGGCTCGGCGGCTGCTGGACACGCTGGCGGCGACGGCCCCCGACGATCCCGGAATCGCGGATCTGGAAAGGCGCTGGGCGGCGGCGGCGGTCGTGGCCCGACGTCGGGCGTCCACCGAGATGCTCCGGCGCCTTCTGGCGCGGGTCCGCAAGGCGCGTACGCGCGAAATCGCAACGAGAGGTGCGGCTTGGGCAAAGTGAATCGGGCGAAGGTGATCGCGGATGCCCACAAGTACCTGGCCAAGGGCAACCTGAAGCGGGCCGTCAAGGAATACGAAAAGGTCCTGAAGGACGATCCGTCCGACATCCGCACGAAACTGAAGGTGGCCGATCTGCTGTTCCGGCTGGGCGACCGCGAGCGGGCCACGGCCACGTTCCAGGAAGTTGCCCAGTTCTACGCGGGCCAGGGGTTCCTGCTGAAGGCCGTCGCGGTGTTCAAGCAGGTCCAGAAACTGAAGCCGGACGACGTCGATGTCCACCTGTCGCTGGCCGCGTTGTACCAGCAGATCGGCCTGGTCGGCGACGCGATCGCCCAGTACCGTGACGCGATCGCGCTGCTGGAAAAGACCGGCGACGCGATGCAGCGTCTGAAGACCGCCCAGAAGATGCTGGAGCTGGACCCGGACAACGCGCGTCTGCGGATCAGCCTGGCCGAGGACTTCTCTCGCGAGGGGCTGATCGAGGAGTCGGTCCAGGAGTTCCGGGCGGCCTACGAGGCGTTGCGGCGCCAGGGGCTGGACGAGGAGAGCGTGCTGGTCGCCGAGCGGCTGCTGTACCACCAGCCGGACGACTGGGAAACCGCCAAGGCCATCGCG
>JARKOL010000394.1 GCA_029975745.1 Myxococcota bacterium
CGAGGCCGTCGAGGCAGCGCTGGCGCTGATCAACGACCAGGGCCGGGCAATTGAAGCCGTTATCGCGGGCGACCAGGCCATCGAGGCCTACAGCGTCCAGGCAACGCGGGAGCGGGTCGGGGCGCTCCTGGAGAGGCAGGGAGTATGGGACGGATAACGATTCAGGAAACGTTCGTGTGGGAATTCGCCGGGACGTACCCGGACGTGCCGACGGCGGACGGCGTGGACATCGAGGAACTGACGCGCGGCGACAGCGAACCGATGTTCGTGACCCTGCCGGTGGGCAAGAGTGGCGTGATCAGCGCCAATGGGCGCTATTACGACGACGAGTTCCAGCGGGAGCTGATGCGCCAGGTGATCACCCAGCGGCCGGCCGGGAACATGGGCCATCTGGCCGACAGCGACCGGGACAGCGTGTACCGGGTGAGCGACGTGGACTGGCTGGGGGCCATGCAGGCCGACGGCCTGACCTGGGGCAAGGCGTACGTGCCGCCCGGCGCGGTGCGGGAGTTCGTGCGCCGTCGGAAAGCGCTCAATGCACAGATCGCCACAAGCATCTACGGCACGGGCGAGGCGGAATGGGACGAGTCCATCCAGGCGTGGCGCATCAGCGCCTTCGAGCTGGAGCAGATCGACCTGGTGCCACCCCAGCGGGCCGGGGTGCGCGACCTGGCGGCCGTGCCCAAAGTGACGTCGGAGATGGCCGGGCAGGCGGACCCGCCCGGCACAGACGAGAGTGAGGACAGCATGAACCGTGAAGAGATCATCAAGGCGATGACGGCCGCGGACGTGGCCCTGCTGCCGGAGGCGGTGGTGGAAACCATCCAGGCGCAGGCGCGGGGCGGTGTGGCCGAAATCGGACAGATGCAGGCCGTGCGCGAGGCGCTGGGCCTGGACGCACAGGGCGACGTGGTCGCGGCGATCCGCGAGCTGCGCGACGCGGTCGCCCAGCAGGCGAAGGCCGCGATCGGCGCGGAGATCATCCGGGTCGTGGGCGAGATAGTCAAGGCCGACGACGAGGCCGGGACGGCCAAGGCGACCGTGATCGAGCTGGTGCAGGCCTCGGCCCCGGAGACCGTCGAAGGCGTGCGGCCGGCTGTCGAGGCGGTGCTGGGGCGGGAGCACGTCAAGGCGATGCTCCAGGCCTACGTGCAGGCCGAGATGGGGCCGGCGCAGCGGCGACCGCTGGGCCAGCACCAGGCCAACGGCGGGGACACCCCGTACGTGACCATCCCGGCGGTCGAGTAACCCATCCCCCGGCCCCGGCGCGGTGAAACTGCGCTTTCCACAAGTGGAGAGGGGAGCAAACAGGGGTTGCTTTACCTGAAGGACGCCGCGCGGCGGCGAGTGACAGACCGGACACAAGCCAGAGAGCGAGGGAATCATGACCACTGGCGCAGACACCTACAAAAACAGCGACGGCAAGTCCGTGCACGTGAACCTGTTGTACAGCGTGGCGGCC
>JARKOL010000001.1 GCA_029975745.1 Myxococcota bacterium
GGCCAGGCGATCCAGCAGTTCCAGCACCCGCTGGGGCGCGCCGGCCTCGTTCAGGGCCGCCGCCAGACGAGCCACCAGCAGCGGATGGGGGTTGGATTCGACCACCCGGGCGTACCGTTCGGCCGCCGGTCCGGGATGCCCCTTGCGCCGCAGCAGATCCCCAACCCGCAGGTGAGCCTGGGCCGCGGGATGCAGCCCCGGTTCCGGCGGCTCGGATTCGCGGACCAGCACCCCGCGCGCCCGCGCCGGATCCGGAAGGCCCTCCTGGGCAACCGCCGTCATCCATGCGGCCTGAAGCTCGTCCAGCGTCTTCCCGGTGGCGCGCAGCACCGCCACCTCCTCGTCGCCCACGCGCATCTCGTCCGCCAGCCGCACCAGGACGTCCGCGCCCTCGGTCGCCACCAGATAGCCGGCGAAGGATGACAGTTGGGCAAACGCCAGCGCCGTCCGCTCGGGCGTCGGCATCCGGGACAGCGAGGGCCGCATCTCGTCGAACCGGACCAGCCGCCCCGAGACCCGCGCGTCGGCCAGCAGTTCGGACATCGAACGATGCAGCGTCCCGGGCGCTGCCCCGCGCCACGCCGGTTCCAGGAACTTGGCGACCGCCTCCTGGAACCAGACGGGCAGCCGATGCCCCGAACGGACCGTCAGGAAGTGGTGGACCAGTTCGTGCGCCATGGTGTCCGCGTACGGATAGCCGTGGGGCAACTGGGACGGCGACAGCAGCATCACCTTGTTGAAGTCGCACACGGCCACCGCCCCGGAGCGCGCCAGATCCTCGCGATTCGTGGCGGACGCAACCGCCAGGGCGTCGATCGAGGGCAGGATCTCGATCCGCACCGGCACGGGCACCGTCATCCGCAGGTGATCGGCCAGCACGTCGAAGGCCGCCTCGGCCGCCTCGAGCAGGTACGGCAGCATCGCCTCGTCCGGTCCGGGCTCGTAGCGCGCCACGAAGCGGCGGGACGCGGACCAGGCCGTCGCCATGCCGGCCGTCAGCATCCGCGTCGCCCGGACCCGCGTCAGCAGGGCATCGGCCGCGGGATCGGCCGCGCGTTCCAGCAGCTGCTCGGCGGCCTCGTACTGGCCCCCCAGGAACAGCACGGACCCCCGGGCGACCGTCAGCGCCCGCGACCGGCCGGTCGGATCCGCCTCGTCGATCAGGGCCTGGGCCGCCGCCAGATCCCATCGATCCAGGGCGGTACCGATCGGTCCGGCCCCCGCGAGGCGCACGCCGCCCCCCCAGACCGCAACGGCCAGGACGGCGACCACAAGATGGCGGGGGATCACGTCCGTCTTCACGCCTGAAATCTGCGATGTTTTCGCCCCAATTGCAAGCCCGCGGCCCCGCCTGGAACCTGTGTCGGCGTGCTAGAATGACCCGTCCGAACGGGGTTTCGCACGCGATGGCCGAAGGGAAGCGGGGCCGGCAGCACCTCGCCCGCGACACGCACCGCGCCCGCAAGGCAGGTGGAACCGCCCTGGCGGACGACCTGCTGGATCGCTATGCCCGGCAGGGCACGCGACTGATTGCCGACGAGGCCCCCCAGCGCCTGGACCCGCGACTGGCGACCGACCTGGCGCCCCTGACGGGCCAGGTTCCGGACGAGGTGCGTTTGCACACCGGTCCGATGGCCAGTCGGATGGCCCGGCGGCTGGGCGCCCGCGCCTTCGCGCTGCCCGGGGGAGACGTGTTCTTCGGCCAGGGCGAGTTCCGGCCCGCCGATCCCGAAGGCAAGGCCCTGCTGGCCCACGAGATGACCCATGTCGCGGAGCGGCTTCCCGGCCTGGCGACGCCCCGCGCATCGGAACGCGACGGCGATGACGAGCGGGCCGCGCGGCACGCCGAGTCGCTGGTGCTGGCCCGGGAGGACGCGACGTCCCGCCAGGTGGACGAGGCGCCCGCCGAACCGACCGACGTGACGATGCCCGACGCCGAAGGGAACGACGCGGGCCCGCGGGTCGTCCGCATCGACAAGGCGGCCCTGGAGGAAAGGGTCCACCGCCTGTTGCAGGCGGCCCTGCGCCGCGAACGCGAACGCACGGGAAGGCATTGAGGTCCAGGACGCGTTGCCTGGGACTGCGAAAACCATCCACCTTCGGTACAATGCCGACGCCAACGCCTTGGGAGGCACGATGAGCGCTGCACGATGGCTGCGAATCCCCGTTCTTTCGGCCCTTGCGATGCTGGTGGTCCTGGCGGGCTGTTCCGGGTCCGACGACTCGGGAAGCGATGCCCACGACGGCCCGGACAATGGCATCGAGGACATCGCGCAGGACATGGCGAACGATCCGGCCACGCCGGACCCGGGGGCGGACTTCCAGGAGGAGGACACCCCTCTGGACGTGCCGGCCGACGATCCCGGAAGCGACCCGGGGGACGCGGGGTCGGACGTACACGAGTCGCCCTGGGTGACGAACTTCGCGCCCCGGCGCGAGACGCGAGGCAACATTACCGTGCTGTGGCTGAAGGGGACTCCCTACGAGATGGGCGTTCAGCACGGCGAACTGATGGCCGCCGAGCTGGCCCAGGGCGTCGCGTTCCTCGAGTCGTCCGAACTGGGGCTGCTGCAGGGCCTGGCCGAGTACTACGGCTTCCTGGACGACGCGAAGGCCCAGTCCTACGACATGATCCGCGAGGAGTGCGAGGGCATGGCGGTGGGGGCCGGTCTGGACGGCTGGTCCACCGAGACCTGTCTGGCGCTGGCATATGGCGAGATCGTCCTGGACCATCTGGGCTTGGGGCTGCTGCAGTGCTCGCAGTTCGTCGCCGCGGGCCCCGCGGTGGCCGCCGAGGACGGCGAACTGATTCACGGGCGCAACCTGGACTGGGACGCCATCGACTACCTGCTGGACTACCCGGTCGTGATCGTCCGCCACCCGACGGGCAAGATCCCCTACGTGTCCATCGGGTTCCCGGGCAATGTCGCCACCTACAACGGCATCAACGCCGCCGGCATCTCGGTGGCGTCGAACGAGAACGAATCCAACGGCGACATCGACCGGGTGGGTCGGCCTTCGGTCCAGACGCAGAACGTGATCCTGGCCGACTACGACAACCTGGACGACATCATGACCATGATGGAGAGCCTGGACCGCATGAGCGCCGAGAACATCGTCGTCACCGACGGCAACGCGGGTCGCGCGGCGATCTACCAGTTGACGGCCAGCCACTTCGGCAAGGACGAACTGGGCGAGGACGGCGTCGGCTGGATCACGAACCACTACACGCACCCGGACATGGTCCAGTGGGGCGTGAGCTACCCGCCGGACGCCTCGACGCTGGTCCGCCACGCGCGACTGACCCAGTTGCTGGACCCGACCCAGACGGACACGACCCTGTACGGGACGATCGACGTGCCGGCCGCGGTGTCGATCCTGCGCGACCGGTACAATCCGATGACCCAGGCGACGTCGCCCGAGGACGCGTTCGACGACAACAGCTCGATCGCCACGAACGGCGCCATCTACTCGATCGTCTTCATGCCGAAGCGCGGCCACTTCTGGCTGGCGGCCGGCAACCCCCCGGTGCCCCGCAACCCCTTCGTCGGATTCGCGCTGGCCGAACTGTTCGGATGGGAAGACCCCGTGGCTCCAGACCCCGCCCAGGTGGACTGATCGCGAAGCCTAGTCTCGGTGCTGCGGAACGTTGACCTTGTGGCCGAACTGCTCGGGCGGATAGATGTAGTCCAGGTTGAAGCAGGCGAAGCAGTAGTCGCCGGGCGCCGGCAGGACTCGATCGAAGTCCGCGACATCCATGTACTTCAGCGAATCGGCATTCATGTACTCGGCGATTCCGGCCACCGACAGGCGATTCGCGATCAGCTCGTCGCGGGTCGGCGTGTCGATGCCGTAGTAGCACGACCCGATCACCGGCGGCGACCCGACCCGAACGTGGACCTCGCGTGCCCCGGCCGCCTTGATCATCCGGACCAGTTTGCGCACGCTGGTGCCGCGGACGATCGAGTCGTCCACCAGCACGACGCGCTTGCCGGGAAAGAAGCCGGGCAACGGATTGAACTTCTGCTTCACGCCCTCGTCGCGCGACTTCTGGTTCGGTCGGATGAACGTCCGGCCGACGTAGTGGTTGCGCAGCAGACCCATGCCGAACGGGATGCCGCGGGCCTCGGCGTACCCCTGGGCAACGAAGTTGGACGAGTCGGGCACCGGAATCACGACCAGGTCGTCGCCGATGGGCATGTCCGCGTCCTTGGCGGCCAGGCAGGCGCCGATGCGCCGACGCACCTCCCAGACCCGCTCCCCGAAGGTGTCGCTGTCGGGGCGCGAGAAGTAGATCAGTTCAAAGACGCAATGGCGGGGAGCTTCGGGATACGACGCGACCGTACGAACCGGCTGGCCCCGCTCCAGGCACAGGATCTCGCCCGGTGCCACCTCGCGCACCGCACGCGCGCCGATGATCCCGAAACCGCATCCCTCCGAGGCGAAAACGGTGCCCTCGGACGGCAGGTCCCCCGTTCCCTCGCACTCCAGGTGTCCCATGACCATGGGGCGGATCCCGTGGGGGTCCCGGAACGCGAACAGCTTGTCCCGCAGGATCAGCATCGTCGCGAACGCGCCCTTGACCTCGGCCATCGTCTTCGCGATGGCCTCCTCGATCGGGATGTCGCGGACCACGTGGTAGTAGGCGATCAGGCGGCCCATCAGCTCGCCGTCGTTGTCGCTGATGAAGGTGAAGCCGGCCTCCCGCTCCAGGAACGACCGCAGCTCGCCATAGTTGATGATGTCGCCGTTGGCGCAGATGGCCATGTGCGGCCCCTCGGCCAGGTCGATGGCGAAGGGCTGGGCGTTCGCCAGATCGCTGGAACCGGCCGTCGGGTAGCGGACATGGCCGATGGACACGTCGCCGGCGTGGCGATCCAGGACCTCCTCGGTCAGGACGTTCTTGACCAGCCCCATCGCCTTGTAGGCCGTCACGTTGCCGCGGGGATTACGCGAGGCAATGCCGCAACTTTCCTGACCTCGATGCTGGGTCGCGAACAGGATCTCGGCGACCAGGCGTTCGGCATTCTGGACCCCGAAGGCACCGGCGATACCGCACATGAAGGGGCCTCCTGTCGGTTTGCGGCGGGGCGCCGCTGACGCGCGCAATTGTCCGGGATTCCGCCGTGCTGTCAACCGGGGGGCGCGAAATTCCCGGTACGGCGCCGTGGGTGGCGGGGAACTCAGGGCGTCGTGACGGGGGCCGGGGTCCCGGGTCGCTCTTCCAGGGCGGCCCCCCCGGTCTCGACCAGGGGATCGGCCACCTGGGCGGCGCGTTCGGCCGCGGCCTGGCGGGCCTTCTCGCGCCCTGGAAGCACGATCTTGTTGTACGCCAGCGTCAGAATCGCCGCCAGGATCAGCGACGCCAGCGCCCACCGAAGCAGCCATTTCACGTTCATGCGAAGCCCCCCGCGCCCAGGTCGAACCCGACCGGAACGCCCATGCGCCCAGGCCGCCGACGGCATCAGGCTATCCGAATCGCCGCCCCCCGCGCAACCGGCGGATTCCCCCGATCCGTGGCACGGCAACCCGCGCCCCCCGTACGCGACAATTTTGCTAGAATCGACCCCGTACTCACGGGGAAGCACCATGAAGGACGTGTCGGGTAAGGTCGCCCTGATCACGGGCGGGGGTTGCGGAATCGGGCGCCTGATGGCCCTGAAGCTGGCGAAGCGCGGGGCGCGGATCGTCTTGTGGGACATCAACCAGACGAACCTGGATACCGTGCTGGCCGAACTGCGCGGGGCCGGGCACGAGGCCCACGGCTACAACGTCGATGTGGGAGACCGGGCGCGAGTGTACGCGGCGGGGAATCAGGTCCGGGCCGATGTCGGGGACGTGGATCTGCTGATCAACAACGCCGGAATCGTCAGCGGCAAGCCCCTGCTGGACCTGCCGGACGAGCGCATCGAGGCCACGTTCCGGGTCAACACCCTGGCGCTGTTCTGGTGTACCAAGGCGTTCCTGGGGCCCATGGTCCAGCGCAACGCCGGACACGTCGTCACCATTGCCTCGGCGGCGGGCCTGGTGGGCACGGCCAACATGACGGACTATTCGGCCTCGAAGTTCGCGGCGGTGGGATTCAACGAATCGCTGCGCAACGAACTGAAGAAGATGGGGACCGCGGTCAAGACGACGGTCGTCTGCCCGTACTACATCGACACGGGGATGTTCGACGGCGTCAAGACGAAGGTGCCGGCCATCCTGCCGATCATGAAGGAGGATGACGTCGCCGAGCGGATCGTGAACGCGATCCTGAAGGACAAGCCGAAGCTGATCCTGCCGCCGTTCATCAACGTGGTGCCCGTCGCGCGCATGCTGCCCGTGTCGCTGTTCGATGCCACCAACACCTTCCTGGGCGTCAACAGTTGCATGGATGACTTCGTGGGCCGCGAGGGCCGCAAGTAGGCTCGCTCCCCCTCCTGGCGGACGCGGGCCTGGCCCCTGCCGCTTGAGGCAGCTCTCCAGCCGCCGGCTTGACGGCGGCGACCCGCCCGCTGCGCCCCACGGCGTCCGCCGGGAGTCGTGCTCGCTGGGCGCGCTCGTGACTTCAAAGCGACTTGGGCATCACGCGGATGTCCAGAGGTGTCCCGGGTATCCCGCAGCAGGCGGACCTGCGCGCGCCCGGCCGCTGCGCTCGACCCGGCGGCCCGCCCGGTGTGGGGCGCAGCTACACCGTGCCAGTCCAGGGGCTGCCCGTTTCGTAGGGCCGGGCAGCCGGGGGCTCGTTCAGGGATCGGCGTCGTCCGCGCGGGTCCGTCCGCATCGCAGCCGCCTTCGACCTCGCCACGACTTCCGACCGCGAGGACGCAACATGAAGGACAGCCGTACACAGCCTCCTGTGCCGATTCCAGCCCGGCCCAGCCTTCTTTGAGACTTC
>JARKOL010000014.1 GCA_029975745.1 Myxococcota bacterium
CGCCCACTCCCTTGCCGTGAATGATGCGGACGGTCGCGATGCCGCGGGCGACGCACTCGTCCAGGTATGTCGTGACGACGTCCGCGGTTTCCCGAGGCGCGAACATGTGCAGGTCCAGCACGCCGTCGATCGCGATCTCGACGGCTTCGACCAACGAATCGGGCTCCGGCTGCGCCATGGCCCCCTCCTCCCCGTGGATCCTTGACAGGGTTCCTGCCGACCTCAATACTGCCATCGTCGGCCGCATCCCGCACGGGGCCCATGCTGCCAAAGCCCGCACGACGCCGTCGAACGTCGTGACCGCATGCGCGCAACTGGGCAGCCGACGGGCACGAACGCGGGGACGCACCAGGGGAGGCCGGCATGAACCGGGCCGTGTTCGTCGATCTCTTTCCCGGCATCTTCGACAAGCACGGGATCTACGCTCTGACCGCGGTGCTGAAACAGGAAGGCGTCGCGGTCGAGTACGTGACCACGCACAAGCCCCAGATCGCCCTTCGAGCCGTTCAACGCCTGCGGCCCGACCTGGTCCTCTACTCGGCGCTCTCGTCCCAGGTTCCCGGCTTCTCGGCATTCGATGCGCGACTGAAAGGCATCGCCCCCCTGTTTTCGATCATCGGCGGCCCCGGACCGACCTTCGACCCCGCCTCGCTCGCGACAAGCACCATCGATGCCTACGTCGTCGGGGAGGGCGAGGAGGCCATCCGCCAGTTCGTCCGGACCGGAACCACCTCCGGCAGCAACCTGGTCCCACGGAACGCACCCGCGCCCTCCACCCTGCCCCCCTTCCCGGATCTGGACGCGCTGCCGATGCCCGATCGATCGGCCGTCTACCGTCGGGATCCCGTGCTGCGGGATTCCCGATCGAAGCAGTTCGTCTCGGGCCGCGGGTGCCCGTTCGCCTGTTCCTACTGCTTCAACCACGCGTTCAACCGCATGAGTCGCGGCTGTGGGCCCGTCGTGCGCAAGAAGAGCGTGGACAGACTGATCGAGGAAGTCCGGGCGGTCAGGAAGGACTACCCTTTCGACCTCGCGGTCTTCCAGGACGATGTGTTCCCGATCAACCCCTCCTGGTTCGCGGAGTTCGCCGAGCGATTCCCGCGCGAGGTCGGCATTCCCTACACCTGTAACGTCCGCGCCGACCTGACGGACCGGGACGTGGTTCGGCGCCTCCACGACAGCGGCTGCATCTGCGTCCACTGGAGCATCGAGTCCGGAAACGACCGCATACGCGACCAGGTGCTGCGGCGCCACATGACGCGCGCCCAGATCCAGACGGCCGGGCGCCTGTTCGCCGAGTACGGGATCCGGCAGCGAGTGGGCCACCTGCTGGGCCTGCCGGGCGAGACCCGGGCCGAGATGATCGAAACGCTGGCGCTGTCCCAGGAAGTCCGTCCGGACTACGCGTGCGCCTACATCTTCGTGCCGTACCCCGGCCTGGACCTGACGAACCAGGCCATTCGGGAGGGTCACCTGGACCCGAAGCCGCGGGACCCCCTGCCCACGAACACGCACCGGCCCTCGGTCCTCAAGATGCCCCCCAGAGATGCCCGGTGGATCCGGAAGCTCGCCTTCCTGTTCCCGTTCTTCGTGGAGTTCCCGTCGTTGTATCGCAGGGGTGCCTTGCGCAAGGCGGCATTCCGGTTGCCCGTCCCCCTGCTGTGGCTGGCCTACCAGGGAATCGATGCGGTGAAGATGACGCGTCTGTACCGGGTCCGAGCCCCTCTGGGGCATGCGGTCCGCATGGCGGCACGGCTGCTCCGCGAGGGATAGCCGGCATCGACCACGCGCGGCATCCGGCGCGGCCCTCATCCTTCGGCGATCACCAGTGCCTCC
>JARKOL010000029.1 GCA_029975745.1 Myxococcota bacterium
AGGCTACCGCTGTTGTCCATCGTGAACTCCTCGCTGTTGGCCTTGGGCGGCTCACGGCGGGGAGTTCACGATGACACTCCCGGAATTGTCAAACTGCGGATGCCTCCCCGGCAGAGCCGGGGGGTCTCCCGCTTACGCTAGGCACGCCCGGCCAGGCCGCGAACCCAGGCGGCCCAGCGCGGTCCCAGGGCATCCCACGAGAATGCGCTGCCGGCCGCCATGGCCTCGGTTCGCAAGCGCGCCAGCAGCGCCGGGGTCTCGCGACACAGCCGAAGCGCGCGAGCCAGATCCGCGACATCTCCCGGCAGGCACAGCAGCCCACCCCCCTGGCGGGCAATCGCCTCGGTCAGACCGCCCGTCGCGGATGCCACGACCGGCAGCCCGCACGACCAGGCCTCGGCAAGCACCCGGGGCAACCCCTCCTGACGCCCCAGAAGGCCACGCCGCGACGGCACCACCAGCAGATCCGCGGCCTGCATGGCCCGACGCGACGCCTCGACGTCGGCCTCGCCCAGGAATCGGACCGGCGCACCCAACTCCTGGGCCAAGGCCCGCAAGGAAGACATTTCCGGCCCATCACCCAGGATGCCGACATCGATGCCCGGGACGCGCGCCGATGCGCGCACCAGGATGTCCACCCCCTTCAGCCCCACCAGACGCCCCACGAACAGCAGGCGCAACGGCCGGTCCCGCGACGGCGCCGATGCCGTCCCCGCGCGCAGGTCAACCCCCAGCGGGATCACGGGCAGCCGGTCCGACGCAACGGCACCCGCCACCGCGCGAACCACCTGCTGGTGAACCGATGTCGAGACGCACGCCGTCGAACGTGCCGACTTCACGACATGGCCGACCACCCGATCGGCCGGCCACACGCGGCACGGATCCGGGGGACCCGAGTGCGCGACGACCCCCAGCGGCCTTCCGGAGTAGCGGGAAATGGCCGCCCCCACCAGCCCCATCGGCACCAGCCAGTGGGCCACGATGCAGTCGCAGAAGAGGCTGCGAACCGAGGCCTCCACCGCGAAGGCGCCCAGGAACGACGGCAGGGTCAGCAAGGCCAGGGGATCGCGCCGCAGGTTCGCCTCCAGGCCCGCGCCATGAAAGCCCCGAGCCCGCAACGGCAGTACCGCCGGAAGCCAGCGAACCGGAAGGTCAGGCTCGTCCTCCGGCGCCCAGCTCTCGTCCCCGTCCGGCCGGGGTGCCGCCACCTCGACCTCGATTCCCTGGGCGAGCAGCGCGCGAGCCATGTCGCGCACGAAACCGCCCCGGTAGTCGCCCGGGTGCAGGGGGTACGAGCTGGTCAGCATCAGCACGCGCATCCCGATCCTCCGTGCCGTTGCCGCGACCACCGCAGCATCCACCGCATCAGGCAGCCGCGGGCCAGCAGGAAGGGATAGACCCCGACCGCCATCCACGGCCGCAGTCCGGACGGCTCGCCCCGGTACACGGGGCGCACCACGACCTGGGCGATACGAAGCCCGGCCCCCGACGCCGCCATCAGGATGTCGTTCGGAAACCCGTACCGCGGGTACAGCCAGTCCAGCGGCAACCGCCCCAGGACCGACAGTCGCAGCGCCGTGTACCCGCACTGGGCGTCCATCAGCCCCCACAGACCGCCGGCCGCCAGCCGCGTCAGGAAGGTCAGGGCCAGGTTTCCCCCCAGGCGCACTGCAGGCATGACGCGCGGGCAGTCGGGATGCGACAGGCGATCGCCCTTCACGTAGTCCGCCTCACCAGCGACGATGGGGGCCACCAGGGACTCCATGTCCGCCGGATCCATCTGGCCATCCGCCCCGACCACGATCGCGACGTCCGCTCCGGCAGTCACGGCCGCACGATAGCCGGTAACGATTGCGGCCCCCACGCCTCGATTCCGCGGATGTCGCACGACCACCACTTCCCGCCCTTCGGGGCAGGCCGGAGTCAGGGGGTTGGCCGACCCGTCATCCACCAGCACCAGATGGTCCACCCAGGGCGGCATCGCCCCAAGGACCGGCTCGACCCACGGCCCCGGCTCAAACGCGGGAATGACGACGGCAATCCTCAGGTCTTGAAGCACGGACTCAGAACTCGAAGGCCAGGCCCGCGAGGAAGGTGCGGGATCCCAGGTCCCAGGACTTGGACGAGCCGAAGTCGTCCACCCAACTGAACACGTATTCCGCGAAGATCATGGTGTTGTTGACACCCATCTCGACATCGAAGGTCTGGGCCATGCCGGGCGCCAGGGAGTCCAGCACGAACGACAGACCGACGGATACATGGCCGCCGAAGGTCGCCCCCCGGCCGCGCGCCCCGTCCGACGCACGAGCCACGTCGCCGACCCCGTCGGTGACCCACCAGACGTAGCAGTCGATGCCCCCCTTCGCGTAGGGCACGAACGGCACCTTGTGCTTCTGCCACAACCAGTCGAACCGGTAGATCAGATCCAGCGACAGGGGCAGCAGGTGCATCTTGGTGGTGTCCCCGGCCTTCTCGCCCGAGGCCAGAAGCCCCTTGCCCTTGAACTGGGAGTACCCGATGGAGGCGCCGACCGCCGCGATCCCGAACCCGGTGAAGAACTCGTAGTCGAATTCGAGTTTGGTCATCAGCCGCTGGCTGGTGCCGAAGATGTCGCGAAACGGCTGCTTGGACGAGAACTCCTTGTCGATATCCGGAAAGTACGGACCGAACTTGAGCTCGACCATCATGTTGCGGCTGGATTCCGCCATCGCGGGTCGCGTGACGCCCAGAACGCACAATGCCATCGCCGCGACGAATGCCGCCAATCGGTAGGGGACACGTCGGCTCACGAGCGCCTCCTGCTTCCGCGGACGACCACCGCCGCCGTCACCGCAACCGCCAGGAACCACAGGGCCCCAAGCCCGAGCAGCGCCCGGACGCCCCAGGCCCCCGACGTCGCCAGGAGGACGCGCGCCACGCCGACGACGGGTTGCAGCCCCGCCCGGACGCCGGCGCGAGCCACCTCGGAGGTCGCGATGCGCTGGGCCAGCGGCGGACTGACGGCGTAGTACATGCGCACCAGGGCCCGCCCCGGTGCCGTGGTCATCAGCACCTCGTCCCGGAAGCGCCGAAGCAACCAGACGTCCGGCGCGGCGTAGCTGCCGAATGCCGCCGTGGCGATGAAGCAGAACCCGCCGTCCTCGCGACCGGCCTCGGGGCCGGCCCGATACGCCTCGAAGAAGTCCAGCACCTCGACCGGCATCCCACTGGACACGGCCGACAAGGGCCCCTCGTTGGCATTCGCATCGACCGCCGTGACCCCGAACCAGTACTCGACGCCATTGTCCAGGCCCCGGATCTGGTACGAGCGTCCCGTGACCGCACTCTCGCGCTTCGCAATCACGTCCTTGGTCGCGTTGTCGAATCGCTCCTTGGCCCAATAGACGTGGTACTTCAGGCCCGTCTCGCCCTCGTTGCCCGGATCCTTCCAGTCCACGCGCAGGTTCGAATCGCCCTCCACCGCCTCTTCAAGTTCCGGAGCGGCGGGCACCTTCAGGTCCACGCGGAAGGGAATCGTCTCGTTCGCGACGGCGCCCAGTTCCTTGATGATGATGTAGACCTTCGTCGAAAGGTCCGTGCCCGGCGTGCAGATGCCGCCCGTCAGTTCGTCGAACAGGACGGTGAACGACATGTTCGTGTAGCTGGTGATGGACGTCTCGTCCACGGCGAACGTGGACAGGCACGTATCCCCCAGCGTCGTCAGGTCGTTGTCCGAGCAGGCGCCCCCCGGCTTGCTGACCTTGACGACATAGACGGCGTCGGCGGCCGGCTGGGAGGCCAGCGACCACGAGATCCGGACGGTGCAACCCTTGTATCGATTGCAGTCGTCCAGGTTGATCACGTGGTCCGTGGCCCCGATCGTCTTGCCGATCCGGGCGTCCAGACCGCAACCGTCCCCCAGGCCCTCGATGCCGTTGAACTTGAAGCCGTTGATCGCCGCGAGCGACGACCCCGGAGCCAGTACGGCGCCCAGGACAACCAGAAGACCCAAGATGGTGGTGTGAAGACAGGCTTTCATGCGGCCTCGACATAGCAACAGACGTGCCACCTGCGCGTCCTCGCAACTCCGCGATGGGACTGCACGCGCGGCTCCGCGATTCTGGAGAGCCCTTGCCATTTTGTCAATTTCCGCGCCGAAGATGCGTCCCGCATGGCACGCGCCTGGGCCCCTGCGACCTAGGACGCCCCGGGAATCCCGAACAGCCGCTCGGCGATCTGGACCGCGTTCAGTGCGGCCCCCTTGCGGATGTTGTCCGAGGACAGCCACAGGTTGACACCCGAGGACACCGTGTCGTCCCGCCGGATCCGTCCCACCAGCACCTCGTCGCGACCGGACGCGTCCAGCGGCATCGGGTAGCCGCCGTCGGCCGGGGAATCGACGACGCGCACGCCCTCGGCGATGCCCAGAACCTCGCGAACGGCTTCGGGCGGAGCCGCGGTCTCGAACTCGACGTTGATCGATTCGGAATGGCCGTTCAGGACGGGGACGCGAACCGCGGTCGCCGTGATGCGCAGTTCCGGCAACGCCAGCACCTTGCGCGTCTCGGCGGCGATCTTCAGTTCCTCGGTCGAATAGCCCCCGCCCGAGGGCTCGAACGTCTCGACCTGGGGAAGCACGTTGAAGGCCATCTGGTGGGGAAACGCCTTGACCTCCATCGGACGGTGCGCCAGCATCGCCACGCACTGGTGGATCAACTCGTCACCCGCGGCACGGCCCGCGCCGCTGACCGCCTGGTAGGTCGAAACCACCACCCGGCGCAAGCCGAACTCCCGGTGCAGCGGCCACAGCACCATCACCAGGGGAATCGTCGAGCAGTTGGGCGACGCGACGATGGGCGGCCGTGCGGCCAGCAGGTCGCCGTTGACCTCGGGCACGACCAGCGGCACGTCCGGGTCCATCCGGAATGCGCTGGACTTGTCCACCACGACGGCGCCGGCCGCCACGGCCCTGGGCGCGAACTCGCGACTGACCGACGCGCCCGGGGCCGACAACACCACATCGATGCCGGCAAAGTCGGCCGTCGCCAGATTCTGGACCGGCAGCGGACGCCCCCGAAACGGCAGTTCAGCCCCGGCGGACCGCCCCGAGGCGTACAGTTTCAGGTCCCCGACCGGAAAGGCGCGCTGCTCCAGGATCGCCACGGCCTCGGTCCCGACGACCCCCGTCGCGCCGACCACCGCCACATTCAGCTTTCGGGACATGGATGCCTCCATCGAGAGGGGCCGGCCTGGACCCCAAGGCGACGCGCCGCGGCCACCGCAAGCCCCAGCTTCAGGACGTCCCCCGGCAGGAACGGCACGACCCCCAGCAGCGCGGCGGTGCTGGCGTCCATGCCCGGAAGGTGCGATAGGTGAAGCAGTCCCAGGCCGTGGATCCCCGCGATCCCCAGGCCTCCCGCCGCCACCGGCCCCAGCCGCCCGCGCAACGCGGCGATCAGCGGCGCGGCGACCACGAAGCCCGCCAGGTATCCCAGCGTCGGCCCCGAGGCCACCAGCGGCATCAGCCCCGCGAACCAGGGTACCCCCGCCGCCCCCAGGCCCACGTACGCGACCTGGGCCGCGGCCGCGCGCCCCGGCTCCAGCAGGAGCCCCGTCAGCACCACCGCGAACACCTGCATCGTGAAGGGCACCGGCCCAAAGGGCAGCCGCAGCACCACCTGAGCCGCCAGGGCCGTGGCCAGGGTCATCGCAACGACGGGCCCCCAGGTGCCCGGCACCGCGCGTGCCCGAGGCATCGCCAGGGACACGGCCCGCGCGTGGCCTGCCCGCCTCATGCGCCCCCTCCCGTCGCGTCCCGCCGATAGACGCGATAGTCGATGTCCGGAAACAGGCCGTCCCGGTGCTCCAGGTGGCCCAGCCAGGTCGCGTCGATGCGGTCCTCCCGGATCTGGGCCGCCAGCCGCTGGAATCGCAGCACGTGTTCCCGCACGCGCCGATGCGCGTAATCGACCATCGTCCCGGTCGTGATGATGAACGGCCAGTCCGACGACTGGGCCAGCAGCAGTTCGCGGGCACACTGGTTCAAGGCGCGCCGCCGAAGGCCGTCGGATTCCGGGTACGCGTCCACGAGGCCGATCATCTGCCCGGCACAGTGGTGCAGATGACGCAGGATGTAGTCGTTCTTGTCGTTGACCCAGACCTCGAAATACCCCTTGTCGCCCCAGGATCCGGTGGCCGGCGTCGCGACCTGCTGGGTGGGATGCCGGCGCAGGTATTCGGACAGGTTGACGCACTCGAAGACGTGCTGGTCGTACGCGGCCTTTCGGAACAGCATCTCCAGGAAATCCGGCCCCTCGAACCACCAGTGACCCAACAACTCGGCGTCGTACGGCGCGACGATGACCGGCGGACGGCCCAGCGCCCCGGCCAGGTGCTCGACCTGACGCTCGCGGTTGAACATGAAGTTGGCCGCGTGCGCATCCACCCGCTCCATCGCCGCGGCCCGGACATACGGCAGCTTCGCCGACAGATCGACGTCGCCGGTGATCCGGTGGTACTTCAGCCCCGTCTGCTTGCGAAGCCCCGTGGGCTGGACGAACTCCCGGACGTAGTCGAACGGCAGGTCGTAGCCGACATCGCGGTAGAACTCGCGGTAGTTCGCGTCCCCCGGGTAGCCTTCCTTGCTGGACCAGACCTGCTTGGACGACTCGGCATCGCGCCCGAAGGCAGCCACGCCGGACGGGGTATAGACAGGAGCGAACACCCCGTGGACCGGGGTCGGCTCGGCGAACTGCATGCAGTGGGTATCGACCAGGAAGAACCGGATGCCCTCGTCGGCCAGGAAATGTTCGATCCCCTCGGCGTAGCCGCATTCGGGCAGCCAGATGCCGCGAGGACGACGCCCGAAGTGGCGCTCGAACTCGGTCGCGCCAATCTGCACCTGGGCTCGCACGGCCTCGGGATGGACCCGCAGCACCGGCAGCAGGCCGTGGGTGGCCGCGCAGGTGATCAGTTCGAGATGGCCCATGGCATCGAAGCGCCGCAACGCGCCCACCAGGTCGCACTGGTATCGGTTCACGAAGGCATCCAGGAAGCGCGTCAGTCGTTCGCGATAGAAGCGCGCCACCGGACCGAACTCGGGGTCGTGCCGCAGCCGGGCATCCTCG
>JARKOL010000031.1 GCA_029975745.1 Myxococcota bacterium
ACATCCCGTTCTCGCTGGAAATCAAGGACCAGGACGGCAACTCCTGGACCGCGCAGTTCACCGTCCCGATCGTTTAGGCAGGAGCAGGCACCGGCAAGGGATCCGGCGCCCCTACTTCACGCAGTCCACGTAGTAGTCGCCGTTCTTCTTGACCAGGCCGTGGTTGTCGGTCTCGAAGCCCGGGAAACGCTTGTTGAAGTCGCGGGCGAAACGCAGGTAGTTGACGATCTTCGCGTTGAACCGCTCGCCGGGGATCAGCAGCGGGATTCCCGGGGGATACGGCGTCAGCAGCACCGCGGTGATCCGGCCTTCCAGCTCGTCGATCGGCACGCGCTCGATCTGGCGGTGCGCCATCATCGCGAACGCGTCGGCAGGCTTCATCGCCGGCACCATGTCCGACAGGTACATCTCGGTCGTCAGGCGTGCGACGTCGTTCGCCTTGTACACCTCGTGGATCTGGTCGCACAGGTCCCGCAGCCCCACCCGCTCGTACACCGGGAACTTGGCGACGAACTCGGGCATCACCTTCCACAACGGCTGGTTGCGGTCGTACAGATCCTTGAACTGCTGCAACTCGGACATCAGGGTGTTCCAGCGCCCCTTGGTGATGCCGATCGTGAACATGATGAAGAAGCTGTACAGGCCGGTCTTCTCGACGATGACGCCGTGCTCGGCCAGGTACTTGGTGACAATCGACGCCGGGATGCCCCAGTCCGCGAAGTCGCCGTCCACGTCCAGCCCGGGCGTGATCACCGTCCCCTTGATCGGGTCCAGCATGTTGAAGCCCTGGGCCAGTTTGCCGAAGCCGTGCCAGTGATCGCCGTCGCGCAGCACCCAGTCCGACGGGTCTCCGGTCCCCTCGTCGGCCAGTTCGTCCGGGCCCCAGACCTTGAACCACCAGTCCTCGCCCCACTCCTCATCGACCTTGCGCATCGCGCGCCGGAAGTCCAGCGCCTCCTTGATCGACTCCTCGACCAGCGACTTGCCGCCGGGCTGCTCCATCATGGCCGCCGCCACGTCGCACGACGCGATGATCGCGTACTGGGGCGACGTCGATGTGTGCATCAGGAACGCCTCGTTGAACACGTCGCGATCCAGCGTGCGCGTCTCGGAGTCCTGAACCAGGATCTGCGACGCCTGCGACAGGCCCGCCAGCAGCTTGTGCGTGGACTGGGTCGAAAAGACCATCGATTCCCGGCACCGGCGGCTGCTCTTGCCGATAGCGTGGAACCCCTTGTAGAACTTGTGGAACGCGGCATGGGGCAGCCAGGCCTCGTCGAAGTGCAGCGTGTCGATGCGCCCGTCCAGCATCTGCTTGATGTCCTCGACGTTGTAGATCACGCCGTCATAGGTGGACTGGGTGATCGTCAGCACGCGCGGCTTGGCGTCCGGGTCCTTCTCCAGCAGCTCCCGAGCGAACGGGTTCGCCAGGATCTTCGCCTTGATGGTCTCCCACTCGAACTCCTCGCGCGGAATCGGCCCGATGATGCCGAAGTTGTTGCGCGTGGGCATCAGGAACACGGGAACCGCGCCCGTCATGATGATCGCGTGCAGGACCGACTTGTGGCAGTTGCGATCGACCACGACGATGTCGCCGGGCGCCACGGTCGAGTGCCACACGATCTTGTTCGACGTCGAGGTGCCGTTGGTGACGAACAGCAGGTGATCGACGTTGAAGATCCGGGCCGCGTTGCGTTCCGACGCGGCGACCGGCCCGGTGTGGTCCAGCAACTGGCCCAGTTCCTCGACCGCGTTGCACACGTCGGCACGCAGCATGTTCTCGCCAAAGAACTGGTGGAACATCTGGCCGACCGGCGACTTCAGGAACGCGACGCCGCCGGAATGCCCCGGGCAGTGCCACGAGTACGAACTGTCGGCCGCGTAGTGCGTCAGCGCCCGGAAGAACGGCGGGGCCAGCGAATCCACGTAGGACTTCGCCTCGCGCACGACGTAGCGCGCGATGAACTCGGGCGTGTCCTCGAACATGTGGATGAAGCCGTGCAGTTCCTTCAGGACGTCGTTCGGAATGTGCCGCGCGGTGCGCGTCTCGCCGTACAGGAAGATCGGGATGTCCGTGTTGCGGAAGCGGATCTCCTCGACGAACGCGCGCAGTTCGGCGATGGTCTCCTCGGCCTCGTTGACCAGCTCCTCGTCGTCGATCGACAGGATGAAAGCCGACGCACGGCTCTGCTGCTGGGCAAACGACGTCAGGTCGCCGTAGGACGTAACGCCGACGACCTCGAAGCCCTCGTCCTCGATCGCCTTGGCCAGGGCGCGGATGCCCAGGCCGGAGGTGTTCTCGGAGCGATAGTCCTCGTCGATGATGATGACCGGGAAGTGGAATTTCATGTCTTTCTGTCACCTGCCTTGGAATGGGAGTGAAGCCACCCGGGACGCCCGCCCCGGACGGGCGAAGTGTCGGCACAAACCCCTTGAAGGTCAAGGGAGATTTTCGAAGGAGGCGATTTCCTTCCCCACCGCCCGAAGTCCCGGGGAATCCGGGCGGGCGACTACGGGTTCCCCACGGGCCGAATCTCGTACTCGGCCGCCAGGGTCAGGGTCTCGCCGGGCAGCAGGACCCGCCGGTGCGTCCAGGTCTCGATCTCCAGTTCCCCCAGGCTGGCCGGGTAGGCGTACAGCCAGGTGAAGTCCACGTCCGCGTCCGGGAATCGCTGGGTCATCTGCAACCCCTTGGACCCCGAGAACGTCCATTCTCCGGCCGGCGTCGCCTGGTCCCGGTAGTGTTCGCCCTCGCGCTGACCGGCGAGGATCGCCGTCATGTCCTTGTCGATGACCGCGCCGTCCCGAGCCGTGAACGACACTCGGGTCGTCGCCAGGTCGCCCAGGTCCGCCTCGAAATGCTGGCGCATCGCGGTCTCGACGGCCGAGGACTTCGGGTTGCGAACGCTGCTGGTCACCCGCAGGATCGGGGCACTCTCGTCCAGTTCGTACCGCCGGTTGACCTCCAGCCCATCGAACGTCGTGAACTTGATCGTCAGCCCGCGCTCGGTCACCTGGGAAGCCGCGCCCGGCTCGACCCAGCCGAAGAACTCGAACACGCCCCCGATCCGGTCCTCCAGGCCCCCGTTGAACGGGTAGAACAGCGCGGCGCGCCGATCGTAGGCCGTGACGCAATGGCCGGTCCCGCGATGCGTGATCCGCAGCGCGCGCCCCGCCAGCCCTGGAACGACATCGACCTCCAGGTGCGTGTTCCGAATCGTCCGGATCTCCTGGTCCACCCCCAGGATCAGGTACAGCAGCGTCATGGTGTCGGCCGCGCCCTGGGATTCGCGCATCGTCTGGAATCCGTTCGATTGCATCTGATCGACGAAATCGACGACGTCCGAATAGGTCAGCATTCCGTCATTCCACCGCAGCCAGCCGTCCTCGATCCGGTAGCCGTTGCGGGGGAAGAAGCGCGCGTACTTCAGGGGCATCCGCGCCACCTGGACGCGGGCCAGCAGCATGGGGTCGTTCGCGACCAGCGCCTCGGCCTGGTCGAACAGCGCCTCGCCGGCCACGACCACGTCCTCGGTCAGGTAGCCCTGGGCCGGGTTCGTGTACAGGTGCATGTGGATGTGCTCGGAATCAACCTTGTCCTGAAGCAGGTGGATCCACTGGTGGATCGGCCCCCAGGCGGCCCCGTGGTAGTCCTTCAGCCAGTTCCGGATCAGCCGGTCGGGGTCCTGGCTGGAATCCCACGCCAGTTGCATCGCGAAATAGGGGCGCAGCAGGCTGAACTCGCCGCCGCCCCCCGCGTGGCCCATGCCCTGGAGGTACAGCCCCTCGACCCCGATCTCCTTGTAGAATCGCAGGTTGTCTGCCAGCGCGAAGAAGTTCGGAAACGGGTTGTAGTAGTGCATGAAATCGACGATGTAGTGCCACATGTACAGGTGGTCGGAGATCTGCGACCACGCCTCGGCGCGGCGCTTGTAGTCGGCGTTCTCCTCGCACGTCCGAATCGGGTGGGAATCGCACGACGGGTACATGTGGCAAAGCCACACGGCGACGTTGGGATGCATCACCATGCCCTGGGGCGGCTCCTCGGTGTACATGTAGGCCAGCGTGCCGATCAGCTTGTCGGGATAGACCTGCGACGTGCGCTTCGCCAACTCGTTGACGAACCAGAACTGCGTGCCGCCGGCGGTCCCGTACTGCGCGTTCATGGCGCTGCAGTGCTCGCACTGGCAGTAGTTGTACCAGTCCTTCTGGCTGAAGTTGTGCTGGCGCACGCCGGGTCGGGCCTCCATCCGCGCCAGCATCCGCTCGGTGACGATGTCCAGGACGTCCGGGTTGGTCAGGCACAACTGCGTTTCCTCGCGGATCCGCACGCCGCCGATCTCGCTGAAGTACTCCGGATGCGTGTCGAAGAACTCGTCCGGCGACCCGTACCAGACGTAGGAGTGCGCCCGCCCGTCATGGGCAGGCTCCAGGCCCCAGGGGTGGGCGGGCCCCGCGTTGCCCGCGTTCCTGGCGACGGGAGCGCGGAATGCCGGGTCCTGACCCGGCCAGGCGTACGAGGTCGAGCGCCAGAGGACGTCGGGCTGGACGACCCGGTCCAGGTCCTCGGGATAGCCGACGTCCGCTGCCTGGGGGACGATCGTCTCGCCCGGGGCGATCCACCGGACGCCCAGGGCCGTTTCGATGAACCGATGGACCCCGTACATCGTGCCGGCCCCCGGCGTTCCCGCAATCACGACGTGCGGCGGGATCGCGCGGACCAGGAAGCCCTGCTCGCCCAGGTCGGCGGGATCGGGTTCGACGCCCAGGGACTGGGCGGCCGGCCCCATGCCGACCACGATCATCGGGACGCCGTCCTCGGGAATCTCGTGCATGATCGGCAGTTCGACCCCGGTGGCCTGCGCGAAGTAGTCCCGGACCTCGTTCGCCGCCGTCCGCTCGGACGGGCTGGCGTCCTCGGCGACCACGATGACGTGGTCCGACACCCCGGCCGTGACGATCGGAAACCTCGGCACCGGCGGCCCCTCGTCGAACCCGGGGTCGTCGGGCGGCAGGGCGTCGCCGAGGGCATCGGCGGCATCCTGTTCCTGGGCATCGGAAGGCTCCAGGGCGTCCGAGGCATCCCCGGCGGCATCGGGGGACACGTCGAACATCGTCCCGTCGCCGCCCGGGTCGCCCGGCACATCCGGCGTCCCGGGATCCGTCAGGCCACCCGGATCCGCGACATCGGGGACACCGCCGGAATCGCTCCCCGCGCCCCCGGAGCAGCCCGCGGCCAGGACCAGGCTCGCGAACAGGAAAAGGAACGGGGACGGGAACGCGAAAACTCCCCGCGAAGCGCCCCCCCGCGGCGACGCCACCGGCCCGCCCCAACCCAGAAGATCCCGCGCGTGACTCATCAAGCACTCCCGAATCGACGGTGCAGCGTAGCCCCCGTGAACCGGATTGAGAAGTCCCAATCGACCGCGCCTCGGGCACGCACGGGACGACAAACCCGATTCCCGCGCGGCCGGGCCCTTGACATGGCGCATTCCAGCCCCATTCATTGCCCCCATGGGCGAACGCGACTTCTACGCCATCCTCGGAGTCTCCCGAAACGCGGATCGCGAGGAACTGAAGAAGGCCTACCGCAAGCTGGCCGTCCAGTTCCACCCCGATCGAAATCCCGGAGATCCCCAGGCAGGGGAACGGTTCCGGGACGTGGCCGAGGCCTACGACGTGCTTTCCGATCCGGAAAAGCGGCGCGTCTACGACCGATTCGGCGAGGCAGGCCTGAAGGGCCGCGGCCACGACATCAACGCCGAGGACATCTTTGCGCGGTTCATGGACATGTTCGGCGGTTTCGGCGACATGTTCGGCGGGGGGCGCACCCGCGGACGTCCCGGCAAGGGACGGGACCAGCAGGTCGAGATCTCGCTCTCCCTGGACGAGGCCGCCACCGGGCTCGAACGCGAGCTCGACCTGCAGCGCGATGCCGCGTGCGACACGTGCGCCGGCACCGGCGCGGCGCCGGGCAGTGCCCCCGAGGTGTGCTCGGCGTGCCGCGGGCAGGGACGCATCGGCCACAGCCAGGGACTGTTCACGATCACGACGACCTGCCCCCAGTGCCGTGGGGCGGGCCGATTCATCCGGAACCGCTGCGAAACGTGCCGGGGCACCGGCCGCCAGGCCGTCCACAAGCGCATCAAGGTCAAGATCCCGGCCGGGGTGGACACAGGCAACACGATCCGCGTCCCGGGCGCCGGCGGCACGGGGGTCGAAGGGGCCGCCCCCGGCGATCTGTACGTCGTGATCGAGGTTCGCGAGGACCCCAGGTTCCAGCGCGAAGGCGACGATCTGGTTCACGAAATGCAGATCGGCGTGCCGGACGCCGTGCTGGGGCGCCGCCTCCGGATCCCCGGTCTTTTCGACGAGGTCCGGATCGACATCCCCAAGGGCTCGCAGCCCGGCGACGTCATCCGGATCGAGGGCGAGGGCATGCCCAGACTGGGCACGCGCGGACGGGGCGACCTGTGGATCCGCCTGGACGTCGAGGTGCCGCGCAGTCCGTCCCGCGAAGCCCGAAAGTTGTACGAAAAACTCCGGGAGATCGAGGCGCAGTGAGCCAACCCCGCCAGGCCGGAAACCCCGAGCCGGCGCCCCCGCCGCCCCAGGAAGTCGCGCCCTCGTTTCGGCTTGTGCGCCCGCTGTCCTTCGGTCCCGCGACCGAGGTCTGGGAGGCGCGGCTGGACGGTCGCGCCGTCGTGGCCCGACGCCACGTGCCCCCGCAGGGCGGCCTGCCCTGGCCGACGCCGCCGGATCCGGACCGACTCGCCGCCCTCCGCCATCCCGCCCTGGCCCGATACCTGGTCTCGATACCAGACCCCCAGGGCGCCCGGATCGACGTGTTCCTGCCGGTGCCCGGCCCGACCCTGAAGACGCTGCTGCGAACCGGCCCGCTGCCGCCGACGGACTGGGTCCCGCTGCTGCGGGCCGCCGCGATCGGCCTGCGCTGGCTGCACGACAGGAACCCCGCGGGCCCGCTGCTGCACGGGGATGTGGCACCGTCCAACCTGGTCGTCCCAGGGCCGGGGCGCGCCCGCTGGATCGACATCGGAGCATTCGTGCCGGGGACCTGGCCCGCCGGCCGGGACATCGTCTGGGGAACGCTTGCCGTGACGGCCCCCGAGGTCCTTGCGGGCGGGGCGCCGGACCGGGCTTCCGAGGTCTATTCCCTGGGCCTTCTGGCCCTGGCCTGCGAACACGGACGCCTGCCCTGGGCGGACGCCCGGACGCCCGAGGACAGCCTGGCGCACCCGGCGCGAAGCCGGATCGTCGCGATGGCATCCCGCATGACGGCGCCCTCCGTGCTGGCGGATCTGCTGGCGGGCATGTTGGCGCGGGAACCCGGCCGGCGCCCCACCATGTCCCAGGTGGTGGCGGCGTGGCCGAAGGATCGAAACCAAGCCCGGAACCCGCGACGCTAGAAGCGGGTCTTGCCGGCGAAGCGCGGCCCGCCGATGCCCCCGATGCGCCCCCCGTGTTCCAGACGGCGGACCACCTCCCAGCGCTGGCGGTCCTTGTAGCGCTCGTGGCTGCCGTCCCCCTGCTCGTTGGCCGACCAGGTCGCCTCGTCGAACATCTGGAACTCGACGACCAGGAACACCAGCGCGCCCAGCTCGTTCAGGGCCGGGTCGTTGGCCCGCTCGACCAGGTCGCGCACGCGGATCGGCATGTCGATCACGAAGTTGATCATGCGGAATCCGGCGGCCGAAAAGCGGTTCCAGTCCTCCTGATCGACCGCCTCCTCCATCGCCAGTTTCAGATGCAGCCGGCGCGTGTCGTACTGGCCGGCCAGGGGCAGCTCCAGAAAGTCATCGACCGGCAGAATCTCGTTCCGCGACTGGCCCGGAATCACGGAGTTATACGGCAGCAGCCGGTCCTTCAGCGTCGCCAGGACCGGAATCAGGGCCCGGGGGGTCCGCG
>JARKOL010000032.1 GCA_029975745.1 Myxococcota bacterium
AGCGCCTGGTCGTCCGCCGGGCCCCAGGCCCGCCGGCGCGCCCCCGAAACCGCCGGCTTGATCTCGGGAGCCAGGTCCAGGCAGCGCATCACCTCGATCTCGCCGATGAAGAACACCGCCTCCTCGTTGATCGACAGCACCAGCTTGCGTTCCTCGGCCATGTTCACCGGCTCGGCGTCCGTCCGGGGCAGGTTCACCGGCACCTTCTGGTCCAGTTCCTCGGGCGGCCGGATCGAGTCCTCGGCACGATCCCGCTCCTTCTGGACCTGCATCGTCTCGATCGAGGACGAGATCATGAAGATGATCAGCAGCACCAGCATGACGTCCACCAGGGGCGTCACGTTGATATCGGCCAGCATGCCGCCGCGGCCCGGGTCCGACATCGCCATCGTGTACACCTCCGCGGGGCCCCACCCGGGGCATCCCGCCCGCAACGCCCCTTACTTCCGGAAGAAATGGCGCTTCAGGATGTTCAGGAAGTCGATGCCGAAGTTCTCCATCTCGACAGCGAACACCCGGATCTTGCTGTTGAAGTAGTTGTACGCCATGACCGCGGGAATCGCGGCCAGCAGCCCGATCGCCGTCGCCACCAGCGCCTGGGCGATGTGCGGCGTGACGGTCTGCAGGATCGGCTGGTCCGGGTGAATGTACGCGAAGGCATTCATGATGCCCCAGACCGTGCCGAACAGCCCGATGAACGGCGCGGCCGAGCCGGTGGTCGCCAGGAACGGCACCATCCGCTCCAGCCGGGTCTGCTCGGACTGCTGGGACCGGCGCAAGGTGCGCTCGATGTTCTGGAAACCGTAGTCCTCGCCGCCGGCGATCCCCTGTGCGTTGCCCGCCTTGACCCGACCCAGTTCGGTGTACGCCGCGCGGAAGACCCGGGCCACCGGGGCCTCGCCCGTGCGCTCCGACGCATCCCACACGCCGTCCAGCGTCTCGCTGCGCCAGAACGTCTCGACGAACGCCTCGGACTGGCGGCGCAGCTTGCGGAACTGCAGCCACTTGAAGGCGATGATGAACCAGCAGGCGATCGACATCGCGATCAGCACCAGCAGGACCAGCAACACCATTCCCCGCGAGTCCAGAACCTGCTGGAACACGTTGATGTCGAAGGTTTCCGTAACTTCTGGCGGCATGGTTGGCTCCTGTACACCCGTCGGCCGGCGGCAAGGATACCACACGGCCTTCGGCGCCCCCCAGAATGCGTCGTGAGGGTGCTAGAATGCGGCGGAATCGGTGCGGGGGCCGCATGCACGACACCTTCACGATCCTGGGAATCGACTTCCCGGCCTACTTCACGTTCCTGATGCTGGGATACACCTTCGTCGTGCTGCTGGCCCACCGGGACACGCCGCGGCTCAGAATCGACGGCAACCACCTGCTGGACCTGGCGATGCTGCTGATCATCGCCGGCCTGCTGGGGGCGCGCCTGCTGCACGTCGTGGCCGACGGTCAGTTCGACGAGTACGTCCACCTGTGTACCGACCCGCTCGCGACCCGCGGCGAGCTGCTGCCCAAGGGCCAGCCCTGCACCACCGACGCCCAGTGCGTGGAGGCGAGCCGGGGCGCCCTGTGCCATCCCCAGAAGGGCACCTGCCACTCGGGGCGCGACTGCCTGCGGGCGTTCAAGTTCTGGTATGGCGGGTTGACCTACTACGGCGGGTTGGCCCTGGCCGCCGCCGTCGGCCTGGGGTTCATCCGGTGGCGACGGATGCCGCTGCGACGCGTCGCGGACCTGGCGGGGTACGGCATCCCGCTGGGGCTGGTGTTCGGCCGGCTGGGGTGCTTCCTGGCCGGCTGCTGCTACGGGACGCGCGCCGAGGCGTGCGGCGTCGCGTTTCCGGCGGGTTCGCCGGCCTGGCAACATCACCTGGATGCGGGGTGGATCACGCGCCAGGCGGGCCACTCGCTGCCGGTTCACGTCACGCAGTTGTGGGAGGCCGGCGCCTGCCTGGCGATCTTCGCGTACATCTATTTCTGGCGACGCACCCGCCAGCGGTTCGACGGCCAGTCCTTCGCGTGGTCGTGCATGGCGTACGCCGTGGCCCGGTTCGTGATCGAGTTCTGGCGCGACGACCCCCGCGGCGACTGGTGGGGCCTGGCCACGTCCCAGTGGCTGGGCATCCCGTTGTTCGCGATCGGCGCGTGGCTGTACTGGCGAGGCTGGCGACGCCCCGCCACCCCCGCCACGACCGGGGAGCAGAGCTGACATGCCGGCACACTCGGATCGCCTCCCGAAGCCCTCGCTCCGACGCCCGGCCGTGTTCCTGGATCGGGACGGCACCCTGATCGAGGATCGAGGCCACCTGGGTTCCGTGACCGACGTCGCCTGGTTTCCCGACGCGATCCCGGCGCTGCGATCCCTGGTCCAGGACCACGACCTGTTCATCGTCACCAACCAGTCCGGCATCGCCAAGGGACGGGTGACCGCGGCCCAGGTGCAGGCGGTCAACGACTACGTGGTCGCGTACCTGGCGGCCGCCGGCATCCCGATCCGCGCCGTGTACACCTGTCCCCACAACCGCCAGGACGGCTGCGACTGCATCAAGCCCAACCCGACGTCGGTGCTGCAGGCGGCCCGGCAATTCGACCTGGACCTGGCGCGGTCGTTCGTCATCGGTGACCACCCGCATGACGTCGAACTGGGGCGACGCAGCGGAACCCGGGGCCTGTACGTGTTGACGGGCCACGGTGTCGAGCATCGGGACGAACTGGC
>JARKOL010000038.1 GCA_029975745.1 Myxococcota bacterium
TCGTTCAGTGATGGAAGTTCGAAACGGTAGTCGAACAGATGGTCTCGATTCACCTTTGGCATGCCGGCCCTGGCAGAGCCGGAAATCGCGAAGTCCGTGAAACCAGGAGATAACAACAGGTAGTAGAGATAATCGCGGTCAAGAACTTGAATCAACGGACAAAGAGGATAGATGTCCGCACTACACAAGCCTTCGAAAGACGGCCGAGCGACCTTCATCAGGTAGGGACGAATCTTGCTGTAGAGGACGGAATCTTGTTGGAAATGAAACTTGCCCGAAATCAGCCCCTCTTCACTGGCCGTCTGGAGATCGAGCAAACGCCCCGTAACAGATTCGATGTTCGCACCACCCACATGCAGCATGTCCCGGAAGGGGGCTTCTCGAGGATCAACCAGGGACGAATCAATCCGACAGACGTCCCCCAAACGCATTCTTCTTGCCGTACCCCTCACACCAACCCCCGGATTCGTGCCAGCACCTGCGCGGCCTCGGCGTCCAGGGCTGCGATCTGGTCCAGGATCTCGCGGGGGCTGCGGTGCGCCACCGGGTCGCCGTTGTTCGGGTTCTTGACCGACAGGTCCCAGGTGTCGCGGTCGATGGCCGCGGCATCCACGGTCCAACTGCGGTCCGAATCCGCCCGCGTCGGCTGCAACGCCAGGAATTCGGCCAGGTCGTCGTCGTTCAGCGGGTTCGTCTTGCCCAGGTTGCGGCCCGGATCCAGCCGGTAGTACCAGACCTGCCGCGTCGGCGCGCCCTTCTCGAAGAACAGCACCACTGTCTTGACGCCGGCGCCCTGGAACGTCCCCGACGGGCAGTCCAGCACCGTGTGCAGGTTGCACGACTCCAGCAGCAGCCGCCGCAGGCTGACCGACGCGTTGTCCGTGTTCGACAGGAACGTGTTCTTGATGACCACGCCCGCCCGGCCGCCGGCCTTCAGCATCCGGATGAAGTGCTGCAGGAACAGGAACGCGGTCTCGCCGGTGCGGATCGGGAAGTTCTGCTGGACCTCCTTGCGCTCCTTGCCCCCGAACGGCGGATTCGCCAGCACGACGTGGACGCGGTCGCTGTCCTGGATGTCGGCCAGGTTCTCGGACAGCGTGTTCGTGTGCAGGATGTTCGGCGCCTCGATGCCGTGCAGGATCAGGTTCATGATCCCGATCACGTAGGCCAGCGACTTCTTCTCCTTGCCCAGGAAGGTCCGTTCCTGCAGCGTGCGTGCGTCGTCGGTCGTCAGCGCCTTGCCCGACGCGGTCCGCATGTGGTCGAAGGCCTCGCACAGGAAGCCCGCGGACCCGCACGCGCCGTCATAGACCCGCTCGCCGACGCGGGGATCGACGACCCGGACGATGGCGCGGATCAGCGGGCGCGGCGTGTAGTATTCGCCGCCGTTGCGCCCGGCGTTGCCCATGCGCTGGATCTTGTCCTCGTACAGCGCGGACAGCTCGTGGCGTTCGGCCTGGGACCGGAAGCGCAGGCCGTCGATGATGTCGATGATCTCGCGCAGGTTGTAGCCGCTGGTGATCTTGTTCTTCAGCTCGCCGAAGATTTCCCCGATCTTGTACTCGATCGTGGCGGGGCCGGCGGCCTTGGCCTTGAAGCCGTGCAGGTACGGGAACAGGTCGCGGTTGACGAAGTCGCGCAGGTCGTCCCCGGTCATCGCGCGGTGGTGGTCGATGCGTCCGGAGGCGTCGCGCGGCGCGGCCCAGGCATCCCATTGGAAGCGCGGTTCCAGGATCGGGACGTGGGGGCGGTTTCGCAGGGCGGCTTCCGTGGCGCGGTCCTGTTCCAGGCCGTCCAGGTACTTCAGGAACAGCAGCCACGACGTCTGCTCGGTGTAGTCCAGTTCCGTGGTGCAGCCGGCCTCCTTCCACAGGATGTCGTCGATGTTGCGGAATGCCTGCTCGAACATGTCGCCTCGCGGTGCGGCGCGCGGGGGCGCCGGGGTGCCTTCCGATCCGGTTCGCGCGCAAGCATACCGCGCGCGTGCGACGCGGGGCAATCGGGGATCGGGGCACCAAGATCCGAGCCGTCAACGCCCCAGCAGATCCGAGGCAAGCCGACGTACCTGGCCAACCATGTACAGGGGCAGGGACAGCAGGCGGAAGGCCTTGCGCGGCCCGCCCGGCACCGGCGCGTTCGCATCCAGCAGGGAAGGCGGCTCGCTGTTCAGTCGCACGGCGACGTGGCGATCTTTCTCTTCCAGGAACAGATGCAACGATTTCAGGGTGCCGCTCCTTCCGGCCTTCACCTCGACGGGAACCACCTCGGGTCCCACCGCAAGGAGGTAGTCCACCTCGGCCGAGGAGCCTCTGGCTTCCCGCGTCCAGAAGAACAAGTCCGGTTCCATGTAGGAAGCCTCGGGTTGCAGCAGGTGCTGCCCGACGAACTGCTCCGCGATCCGCCCTTCGTTGACCAGCGTCAGGTCGTTCGCGCGAGCAAGATCGACCGGACCAAGTCCGCGGGCGGCGAGAAGGAGGCCGACGTCGAGGTACAGGACCTTGAACTTGCCGTCGTCGGCCTCGGCGGCCAGAGGCACCCCGTTTCCGGAGGAGTGCCGTACCCGATGCGCCACTCGGGCCATGCAGAGGAGATCCAGCGCAACAGAGAGTTCGCGCGCGCGAACTTCCCTGTCGACCAGGGTGTATTTGAACCGGGAACACACCAGGGCAGGCAGGGCGTCGAAGACCTTGCGCACGCGTGCCACATCCACCCTGCGGCCGTACTTTGCGAAGTCGTCCCGGAAGGTCGAGACAACCGAGTGCTTCACGCGATCCGACTCCAGGAAACTGCCCGAGGCGACAAAGGCGGCCACCGAGGCCGGCATGCCTCCCGTGGACAGATACTCCCGGAGCCGGTTGGTCAGACGCCGATGCACCGCCTCGGGAAACGGGTCTCCCACCCGCCAGCCGGCAAGAACGTCCCGCAGCCGCTCGTCTCCAGCAACAACAAGGAAGTCCTCGAACTGCACCGGGCCGAGGTGGAGGTACTCGATCCTTCCCACTGGA
>JARKOL010000049.1 GCA_029975745.1 Myxococcota bacterium
ATACAATCCTGCGAGGACCTGCGCCGGGCAGGCTCCCCGACACCGAGGAGGCCCCATGCGAACGCCCCTGTGGACCGGCATCGTGTTCCTGGCGGGAACGCTGCTCGCCACCCCGACCCCAGCCATCCCCCTGCAGGACGCCCCCCGGACACCGCAGGCGGAGCCGGCCCAGACGGAGCCCCGTGCCGAACCTGAAGCGACACCCGAATCCTCCCCGGAGCAGGCCCCCGCGGCCCCCCGCCCTGCCCCTTCCCGCGACACGGGGAACAATGACCCAGCCGACCCCGAACACCTGAGACTGACGGACCGTCGATGGTCGCTGGGAGCCGAGGTCGGCGTGATGACCCTGCACACCACGCCGCTGTTCAACCTGGAGATTCCGGTCGAGTACACGCTGTCCGTGGGCCCCGGCGACCTGGCCCTTCACGCGGGCTTCATGCTGTCCGCCGGTGGCGATCGACGCGTTGTCGGTGCGAACAACGTGGCCTCGTGGCGCAGCAGCGTCTGGGTCGGCCTGCCCTTCGGGGCGCGGTACAAGATCCGGGTGCTGGCGTCGCACCCGCTCTACGTCTGGCCCATGATGGACATCGGGCCGATGTTCGAGACCTGGAACGGCCACGCCGCCGGCTTCGTCCGGATGGGGGCGGGCATCAGCTACCTGGTCCACCCGGCCATCGAGGTCTTCCTGCGCCCGCTGACCGTGGGCGCCGCCTTCGACCGCAACGGCGCCTGGTTCCTGTACAACCTGACGATGGGCGCCAACTTCCGCTTCTAGCCCTGCCCCCCTTCCAGTCGATCCGGGATTGGATTACATTGATCCCATCGTGTGCGTGTCGGTCGGATTCTTCCAGAAGGAGGCAACCATGCGCTCGTTCATCCTGGCATTCCTGGCGGCAACGGTCCTGCTGGCGGCCCCGCCCGCCGCGGCGAGCACCGACGGCGGCGGAGGGCAGACCCTGTCGCAGACGCCCTGGTCGGTGGGGCTGGAACTGGGCTTCGTGATCGTGGACAAGTTCGCCATGTTCAACATGCAGATCCCACTCGAATACACCTTCAAGGTGGGACCGGGCGAACTGGCTCCGCACTTCGCGTTCATGCTGTCCGCCCGAAAGAACGTGATCGCGATCAGTCTGCCGGTGGGCGCCCGCTACAAGATCAAGGTGCTGCAAAGCCACCCGCTGTACGTGTGGCCACTGCTCGAGATCGGCCCGAACTTCGACGGCAAGACCGGGGACGCATCGGGCATCCTGCTGGTCGGCGCCGGTCTCAGCTACCTGGTCCACAAGCACGTCGAACTGGTGTTCAAGCCGCTGGCCCTGGGGGCCGCCTTCAGCGACGCGGGGGGCGTGTTCCTGTACAACCTGACCCTGGGCGCCAACTTCCGGTTCTAGGAGAACGGCGCCCGGCTACGACTTCGCGCCCTGGTTGGACTGGATGAACCGCGTGACCATCGAGACCATGCCGGCCACGTCCGCGACGTTCGCGGGCACGACCAGCGTCGTGTCGGACGCGTTCGCCAGGTCCCCGAACTTCTGCAGGTACTGCTCGGCGACGCGCAACTGCATCGCCTCCATGCCGCCCCGCTGACCGACCGTGTCCGCGACCGCCTTCAGGCCCTCGGCCGTCGCCAGCGCGACCGCCCGGATCGCCGACGCCTGGCCTTCCGCCTCGTTGATCTGCTGCTGGCGGGCCGCCTCGGACGCCTTGATGACCTGCTGCTTCTTACCTTCGGCGTTATTGATCGCCGCGTCGCGCTCGCCTTCCGAGGTCAGGATCATCGCGCGCTTCTCGCGTTCCGCGCGCATCTGCTTCTCCATCGCGTTCAGGATGTCCCGCGGCGGCGTGATGTTCTTGATCTCGTAGCGCAAGACCTTGACGCCCCAGGGTTCCGACGCCTTGTCCAGTTCGGTGATGACGGACGCGTTGATGTTCGTCCGCTCCTCGAACGTCTTGTCCAGGTCGATCTTGCCGATCTCGGAACGCAGCGTCGTCTGGGCCAACTGGATCAGCGCGTACTCGTAGTCGTTGACGCCGTAGGACGCCCGCTGCGGGTTCAGCACCTTCAGGTACAGCACGCCATCGACGCCCACGCTGACGTTGTCGCGCGTGATGCAGGTCTGTTCCGGAATGTCGATGGCCCGCTCCTTCAGTTCGTGGCGATACCGGATGGTGTCGATGAAGGGCAGCAGGATGTGGAAGCCCGCCTCCATGGTCATGTGGAACTTGCCCAGCCGCTCGACGACGAACGCGTACTGCTGCGGCACCACGACCGCGGTCTTCGCGATGATGATCAGCACCACCACCGCCAGCACGCCGAACACGATCAACGAAGCCGTCATGATTGCCTCCTTCGGATGCCTCGCATCCACCTCGATCCCGCCGCGGCGCGGATCAGCGATCCGCCACCACGCGCAACGTCAATCCGTCCGCGCGCACCACCCGACACCGAGCCCCCTGGGTCAGCGGCTCGTCCCCGTCGTTCACGGCCGTCCAGACCGTCCCGCGCAGTTCGATGCGCCCCCGCTCGCCGGGCGGGATGTCGCCCTGCGCCACGCCCAGTTCACCCGAAAGGTCGTCGATGGCCGCCGCGCCCGAACCGCCCGCCTGCATGCGGCGCATCAGCGGCCCCCGGAACAGCAGCAGGGACGCGATGGACAACACGCTGAACGCCAGCAGCTCGGCCCACAGGGGCAGGCCGGCCCCCGCCGCCGCAACGATGCCCACCACGATCGCGGCCGCACCGAAGAACAGCAGGAAGACGCCCGGCACCACCAGTTCCAGCACCACCAGCGCCAGTCCGGCCACGATCCAGACCCACCAGGCCATGATCACGCCTCCCTATCGTCCCAGCATCGCCGGGAAATCGAACCCCAGCCCGATCAGCATGCGAAAGTCCCAGGTGTTCCGTTGATGCAGCCTGAACCCGACGGCTGGATCGTACAGGTCCCTGGCGCACGCCACCGCCTGGCCGGCCGCGCACGACGGCGGCACCCCCACCCGATCCTGCCAGTCGGACGGCTGGGCCGGGTCGTACGAAGCCCGCAGGTCGATCGGCAACATGATGCCCCGCCACAACTTCACGGTGATGTTCAGCCCGAACGTCAGGCGGGTCGTCGTCGTCGAATCCGACTTGAACAGGTAGTCCTGCATTGACGACGGCGCGTCGGACTGCTGGGTCCAGTGGGAAAGCGGCACCACGAACTCCGGCCCGATGCCCAGCGCCAGCCGGACGCCCGGCAGCGGCAGCACCCCCTGGATCATCATGGGAATCCGCAGGTTCACCCGACGTGCCGTGATCTGCCAGTCGTGATCCGCCAGCGGATGCTCCCAGAGCAGGTCGTCCTCGAACAGCAGGTCGATCTCCAGCCCCAGATACCGGAAGAACCGCAGTTGGACGTACAGCCCGCCGCCCGCTCCGTACCCGCCGCGCGTGTTCGAGAACGCCACGTCCTGGTCCGCCAGGTCGTAGGGCCCGTTTGCGGGCTTCGTCCAGTGGTTGTAGCCGCCCATGCCCTTGAGGCCGAACTCCAGGTCCACCACGCCCCCCCAGGAGGCCACGGCGGACGGAGGTCGCGCAAGCATGACGCCAAGGAACGCGACGGCGACGATCGGAAGGGTCCAGCGGCCCATGACATCCTCCCCGAGGGTGGGGCGAATGTACCACGAATGCGGCTACCGATTGCGGAAGTGCCGACGCAGGTCCAGCAGGATGAAGCCCACGAAGAAGACCATCGTGAACGAGATCAGGATCCAGTAGACGTGCTGGACCAGGGCCGCGACCCAGTGGCTTTCCTGGGCCGTCGTCAGGTGGATCCTGCCGATGGCCATCCACGCGGACGGGTCATCGGACTTGTGGCACCGACCGCAGGTCTGGTGCAGGTTCGAGGCATGGGTAGCGGCCTTCGGGTCCGTCGAGCGGCGGATGTCGTGGGCCTCGTGGCAGGACGCGCAGTTTGCGACCGTCTTGTCCCCCAGGCGCGACGCGGCGCCGTGATAGGACCGGTTGTACGTCTCGGAACGCATCTCGGTCAGCCCGTTGCGCGCAATCAATGCCTGGTCGGCGTGGCACTTCAGGCACAGCTCGGGCACGTTCGTGGCGTACGACGCCGACTGGGGATCCCATTTCGCCCGGATTGCGTGGCTTTCGTGACAGTCGGTACACACCGGCACGTCGGTGTTTCCCCGGGCAAAGAACTCGCCGTGAACGCTTTCGCGGTACAGCGTCTCGACCCCCAGATGGCACCGACCGCACAGCGCCGGAATGTTGGCCCGGGACAACTGCGACTCGGGGTCCTTCTGGCCAACGATGTGGTGGGAACCGTGACAATCCACGCAGGTCGCCGAAACCAGCAGGCCCGACTTGGCCACCGCCAGGCCGTGGATGCTGCTGAAGTAGTCCGCGACCATCTTCTGCGACCCTTCCGGCAGGTCGGTCCGCTTCGGGTCCAGATGGCACGCGGCGCACGTCGCCGCCTGGTTCAACCGAAAGGCGCGAGACCGCGGGTCCTTGCGATCCAGCACGTCGTGCGCGCCGTGACAATCGACGCACGTCGCCACGGTGGCGCTCTCGGACATGCCGTGGCGCCCGGTGGCGTGCTCTTCCATCGCCACCTTGTGGCACTTCGCGCACATCGCGTTCGCAGCCCGCCGTCCGTTGCCCGGCGTGCCCTCGGGCACCTTCTCGATCCCGTGGGCCCCATGGCAATCCACGCAGCCGACCCCGCGCGTCTCGCCCTCCCGCTGGGCATGGTGAACGCTGCCCGCGGTCACCTTGGCCGAGTCCTGGTGGCAGGTGCCGCAGTTCACCGGATCCGGCGTATCATGGCCGTCGTCCGTGACCTCGAACGCCCCGTGACAGGCGCGGCAGGCCTTGTCCACCTGAGCCGCGTCCCCGCCGCCGTGAACCGTCTTCGCGAACGCCTCGGCCTCCATGTCGTCGTGACAATCCAGGCATCCAGGCTGGGCCACCGCCCGTCCCGGACCCGCCAGCAGGGCGATGATCGCGACCCCGAAAACGCAAGCAAGCCGCTTCATCACGCCACCTCCTCGCCGTGCGCCGCCCCATCGACGTGAGCCGGCCGTCCCGTGATCTGCTCGTACTCGGCGGGGTGGTGCTTGATCATGTAGTCCCGGGTGACGCGTCCGTTCCACCACACCTTGCTGCCGGGAAACACGCCCGGCTTGAAGTGAACGTGGTACGTGTGCCACAGCGCGATCGACAGAATCGCCAGCACCGCCTCCCAGCGATGGATGATCTTCATCGTGTCCAGCACCCACAGCGGCACCAGCGCGAACAGGTAGTCCGAAAACCACAGGAACAGGCCGGTGACCACCATGACGATCGTGCCCCAGACCACGGCGAAGTACTCGAACTTCTCGAAGACGTCGTAGCGCCCCGCGAAGGGATGTTCCTTGCGCTTCCCGAGGGTGTACAGGATCAGGTCGCGGAACTCGTGTAGGTCCGCCGGGAACTTCGGCAGGATGGCCCGCAGATTGCGATTGCCCTCCTCGCTCAGCAGCACCCACCCGATGTGGACGAACGACAACAGGATCATCCCGACCGCCGCAATCCGGTGGATCAGCCCGCGCAGCAGCGACGAGTCCTCGAAAAAGAACACGCCCCGGAAGGTTTCCGGGAACAGCAGGGGGACGCCGGTCACGGTCAACAGGATGAACGTGATCATCATGATCAGGTGCTGCACGCGCAGCGGCCGCGTCCAGCGCACGAACCCCTCGGCCTCCTCGGCCTGAACGCGCCGACTGTTGCGGACGCGCTCGACCTTGCGGACGATGGCCAGCAACTCCTCCTGGGTAAACGGCTTCAGGATGTAGTCCAGCGCCCCGTACTTCATCGCGCCGACCGCCGATTCGACCGTCGAGTAGCCGGTCATCATCACGGCGTCGGTGGCGGGGAATCGGGCGCGGGCCTGCTGCAACAGTTCCAGGCCGTCCATCCCAGGCATCTTCAGGTCCGTGAACATCAGGTCGAACGCGCCGCCCTCCAGCGCCTCCAGCGCCTCCCGGCCCGACCCGCCCCCCACCACCACG
>JARKOL010000052.1 GCA_029975745.1 Myxococcota bacterium
GCCAGTCCGCGCCGGCGAACGCGCGGGTCACCCGCTGCCCTGCCCCGAAGCAGTCGAAGACGGCGCAGCCGGTGAAGCCCCGGGCGCGCAGGTGGTCGTGGATGCCGCAGCGGAGGTCAGCGCGAAGGTTCGGGCAGGGCGCGCCCGCGGGCTTGTCGATCGCGAAGTCCGACGACGCCGCGAACGTCGGCGCCACGCAGCACAGCGCCGCGCAGCGCGAGCAGTCGGCGCGAAGGTCGAGGTGCGGGGCGCCGTCAGGCATCGCGCCATCGTAGGTCGCGCACCGCCGAATGCCGGGCGGCGGCGTCGCCGGAAGATTTCCGCTATTGACGGCCAGGGGCCCCGGTGGTATGCCGGTGACGTGCAATGAGGCACAGGAGGCGTCGCCATGGGGCCGCGAATCGTTCGCCATCTTTCCGTCCTCGTCGTCGCGTTCCTCGCCCTGGTGGCCGGGGTCGCCACGGGACCGCCGGCACAGGCCGCCTCCGCCCAGATCTCCGAAGCCCAGTCGATCCTCACGAAGTTCGCGATCCCCACCGGGCCGGTCGACGGCATCTGGGGCCCGCAGACCGCCCAGGGCATGTGCACGTTCCGCCAGATCGCGGGCCTGACCGTCTCGCGCGCGGGCCTCACCGAGGCCGACCTCGCCCGACTGCGTGAGTTCAACGCCGCCTACGCCTCGTTGAGCGCGATCCCGGCGCCGAGCCGAAACGGCCACACCACGTACGTGCTGGCCACGCGCACATGCCAGACGATGCTCTACGCCCACGGCGGCGCGTGGGTCCGAGTCATGCGGATGTCGACCGGGAAGCCGGGCTACGGCACCCCGACGGGCAACTTCTGGCTCGGGTCGACCCGGCCGGGGTGGAGTTGCAGCACGCTGTATCCGGAGTCGTGCTACTACCGGAACCAGGGCGTCAATGCGCTGTACCGGACGAAGGGCGTCCTGTATTCGAAGTACGGCAACATGTACAACAAGCGGGTAATCACCGGGGCCTACATGCTCCACGGTTCGCCGTCAGTGCCCACGTACCCGGCCAGCCACGGCTGCGTCCGCGTGCGGATTGCCGATTCCGACTGGATGTACCGGAATATCTCCAACAGCGCGGGCGCCGTGTACTTCTCCATCATCGGGACCTACTGACATCGGCTCGGGATCGCCGACCCGGTACACAGCCGACCTCTCGCACTGCAAGGATCGGCTCATGTCAGCCCGT
>JARKOL010000053.1 GCA_029975745.1 Myxococcota bacterium
CGGGCGCTGCGGGACGCGCACGGGGCCTATCTGGGCTGCCTGGAGATCAGCCAGGATCTGACGGACAAGCGGGCGCTTGAGGGGGAGCGGCGCCTGCTGTCCTGGGACGACGGACGGGAGGGCGGCGATGCGCGACCCCAGGGCTGACATCACGCCGGAAACGAAGGTCGGAACCCTGCTGGAACAGCATCCCGAGGTGGAGGAGACCCTGATCTCGCTGTCCCCGGAGTTCCGGCGGCTGAGGAACCCGATCCTGAGGCGCACCATTGCACGCGTGGCCAACCTGCGACAGGTGGCCCGGATCGGGGACATCCCGCTGGGAACGCTGATTTCGCGGCTTCGCGCCGCGGCGGGCATGGGGCCCGACCCGCGCACGGCCGCCCATGACAAGGAGCATTCAATGTCGCATCCGGAACCCGACACGTACGCCCCCCGCCCGCCATGGGCCGGGGTGCCGGCAAGGACCCTGGACGCGCGCGCTTTGATTGATGGCGGCGGCCACCCGCTGGAACAGGTCATGCGCGACCTGGCGACCCTGGGCGACGGCGACGTCTATGAACTGGTGACGCCCTTCGTCCCGGCGCCCCTGATCGACGTGGCGCGGGGCCGGGGCTTCGAAGGCTGGTCCGCCCCGCCCCAGGACGGTGCGTTCCGGACCTACTTCCGGAAGGCGTGACCGAACCGGCACCGGAGCGGCGAGCGGGTCCCGGGGGGATAGGGAAGGGGCCCGGATCGTTCAGAATCGGGCGCGGTGGTCCTCGGCCACGCCGTGCAGGCCTTCGACCCGGATCACGTTGCCGTCGGCATCGACCACCGACCCATCAAAACGCCCGAAACACTCCTTGTAGTCCGACAGGACCGCGATCGCGTTGATGCGCCCTTCGCGACGTCCCACGGGCGAAAACGTCAGATCGACGCGGCCGTCGGTCGTTCGAATGCGCCACGGTCGAGCCAGATCCCTGGGGTCGAACTCGAACCGGGCCGCCGACAGCGGGTGCAGCACCCCATCGACCCACAGCACGTTTTCGTTGTACCGCTCGTCGTCCTGGATCAAGTTGTGGACCAGGTTGATCGCCAGCAGACGTCCGGTGGCGTCCCGCCCGGCGAAGGTCGCCCACCGCCAGAACGTGTGGTAGGGATAGTAGGTCTTCTGGACGTCCAGCAAGGCCAGATCACGCGCCGGATCCAGCTGGTGCCGACGCCGTCCCACGGTCACGGTGCCCGAGATGGGACAGACCGACTTGTGGGTGTACATCGGTCGCTCGGGTGCGACGGGCAACACGACGACCAGGGGCTGGTGCGCCGTCGTGTCCTCGTGCAGCACCAGATCCGCCGAAACCGCGGGACGTTCGCCCGAACCCCGCACGTCCAGCCGCATTCGATGAGCCCGCTCGCCCAGGCGGTTCTCGAACCGGGCCGAGAAGCCGCCGGCATCGAACCGGCAGTTCCCGCCGAACAGATCCCGGGCGATCTCGATCGAGAACGCGGGCGCCTCGCGATGATGTTCCACGAAGTCGCTGCCATCCGGCGACGCCGTCCAGCAGAAGGCATTGGCCACGTAGTGGGCATCGACCAGGGCGAACGCCATCATCAGGTCGTCGGCGACGACCGCCACGTGCTGCCACTCCTTCAGCCGGAAGCGCCGCAAGGGGCGAGGAACCCGGAGGCCGCCAATCCGCAGGTCCAGGTCCAGCAGGTTCTCGTCCCGAAACGGGTCCCGGAACATGCCCCAGGCCGTCACGCGCCCCTTGGTGACCATCCGCGCAGGTGTCGGTTCCATCCGGTGTTCCCTCCTTCTGGTGGCGGACCGGGCCCCGGGGATGCGGTTTGAACATCCCGACAAGAGCGCTGCGCCCGTGGCCGCGACGAGTCCCGCGGCCGGCGTCTACAACTTGATCATCCGGCCCAGGGGCTCGGCGTAGCGGGCGGGCACCTCGGGCAGCGCCCCCTCCTCGGCGGGAAGGGCGCGCATGAAGTCGATGAGCGTGCGCCACAACTTCAGTTCCTGGACCCCTTCGGCCACGGGGTCGATGTCCAGGATCGCGTCCTCGAGGTTCTGGATGGGATTGCCGTCCTTGTCCTTCAGGATGATGTCGATGCCGAAGCCGCTGACGACGCCCAGCATCTGGGCGATGTACAGATTGGCGGCACAGCGAATCAACTGGGTGTTGGCCGGATCCAGGTCCAGGGGCGTCTCGTCGTAGCCGTCG
>JARKOL010000059.1 GCA_029975745.1 Myxococcota bacterium
CTCGCACCTTCTCGGTGGTCGTCACCGAGCGCCTGGCCGATCTCTTTTCGGTGCTGGCACTGGCGGCCGGCGGCGTGCTGGTGTTGCACGGCAATGTCGAGGTGCTGATCGGCGGCGGCCTGCTGACCCTGGCGATGTTCCTGCTGCTGGCGACCGGCCCCGGTTCCCGGTTGACCTTCCGCGCGGCCGGCATCCTGCTGCGCGGCAAGATCCCGGTCGCCGCGTCGGTCGAGTCCGCTGCCCTGGTTCGCCGTCTGCTGTCGGGGCGTCCCCTGGTCGTGGGCCTGGCCCTGGGCCTGCTGGCCTGGTTCGCCGAGGCGGCGGGACTGTGGCTGGTGGTCCGGGGATTCCCCGGCGGGGATCTGGGCATCGGGCCCGCCACGTTCATCTATGCGGTAGGAACCCTGGCGGGTGCGCTTTCGTTCCTGCCGGGCGGCCTGATCGCGACCGAGGCGACGCTGGCGGTGCTGCTGGCCCGGGGTGCCTTTCCCCTGCTGGACGCGTCGGCGGGACAGGTTGCCGCCGTGGCCTCGACGCTGCTGATCCGGATCGCCACCCTGTGGTTCGCGGTCCTGGTCGGAGTCATCGGGCTGATCTGGGTCGGACGACGCCTGGCTCGACGGGCGCCGACGACGGGATGACACGGGTCCCATGAGCCCGGAGGGCCATCGGCCAGCCGCCGGGATTGACGACGTGAAATGGCGTCAAAGGACCAAGTTTTGTGGTTGCTCCGCCCATTGTGTCCGGGTATGATTCGCCGGATTTGGGCCCTTCCCCAGGGGTGAGGTGACTGATGACCACCGTGTTCAAGGCGATTCCGGTGCTGGCGGTCCTGTTGTGCTGCGCCGTCGCCACTGCCCAGGAGGCCGCCCCTGACGCCGCGCCGGCGCCCGAGGCCCAGGAAGTCCCTGCCGACGCCGCCCAGCCGGCCGAGGCCCAGGACGTCGCCGAGGAGGCAGCGCCGCCCGCATCGAGCGAGGCTCCCGCCCCCGCAGCCAGCAAGAGTTCGGGCACTGCGGTGCCGGATTCGGTCGCCATCCTGACGGGTTCCGCCACAGGGGGCAAGCGCAAGTCGAAGTTCGGCGGGATCGTCATCCTGGAGCAAAGCCTGGGACTGGGCACCTTCGTCGCCGACAAGTACGCCCGCAACCCCTACTACGGCTGGTCGCTGACCCTGCGCCCCCGCTACTTCTTCACGGACAAGCTGTTCGCGGAATTGCGGTTCTCGGTCCAGGGTGAATTGACCGAGTCCTACACCACCTCGACGACCTACAAGCGCCAGGTGATGCCGTCGGACCTGTTCCTGACCGTGAAGTACCAGAACGTGTACAAGATTCCCGTTCTGGACATCGGCCTGTCGCCCTACATCCGCCTGGGCGCGCCGACGTCCTACGAGAGCCGCTATCGCAACCTGTACCTTTCGGGCGCGGCCGGACTGGACATGCAGCGCATGTTCGGCGGGCACTTCCTGATGTTCTACTCGTTCCGGTTCAACAAGAACTTCAACAAGACGTTCACCCCGACCCTTTCCGACGATGTCGCGGTGACCCGGTTCCGGGGCGTCGAGGACGCCGGCGGCGGCGAGATCATCAACGGCGTGGACAACAACATCTCGTTCTCGGTCTACAACTCGCTGTCGGCCACCGGAATCATCAGCGACGAATGGTCGATCACCCTCCAGGTCGGCATCCAGAACTCCTGGACCTACGCGAACATCGCGAAGGACGAGTTCTCGTCCCCCTACGCCAAGGGTGGCCGCGGCCAGCGCGACTCGACCTTCGGCACCCTGGACGTGACCTACCAGCCCTGGAAGCACGTGGGCTTCAGCCTGGGCGTGTCGTCGTCCCAGCCCGCGAAGACCCGTGACAACAAGAAGTTCCGCTTCCCGTTCTTCGACTTCTCGTCCGAAGGCAACAACTTCACGTCGTTCTACTTCGACGTGTACGCCACCTTCTAGCCCGACCTCCCCGTACCCGCGCCCGTACCCGAGCCCGTACCCGAGCCCGTCCCCGTCCCCGTCCCCGTACCCGCCCCCGGGAAGCTACGCATCGATGGCCGAAGCCCCTGCCGAAGGCCCTGGAGTGCGCCGCCCACGGCGGCGCCCTCGCCCCCCACCCTAGATCGCCACCATCACCTCGCGGACCTGGTCCACGGCCCAGGCCAGTTGCTCGCGCGTGATGGTCAGTGGCGGCGCGAACCGGATCACGTCGTCGTGGGTCTCCTTGCACAGCAGTCCGCGCTCCATCAGCGCCTCGCAGAATCGCCGCGCACCGCCGGCCTCGGGGTACAGTTCCACGCCCACGAACAGCCCGCGCCCCCGCACCTCCTTGATGTAGGGGCATTGGATCTCGGCAAGGCGCGCCTTCAGCCACGCCCCCTCCTGGGCCGATCGCTCGGTCAGTCGCTCGTCCTCCAGGACGCGCAGTGCCTCGCGGGCAACCGCGCACCCCAACGGATTGCCCCCGAACGTCGAGCCGTGTTCGCCGGGCTGGAACAGCCCCAGGATGTCCCGACGTCCGACGACCGCGCTGACCGGATACACGCCGCCACCCAGCGCCTTGCCCAGGGTCATCAGGTCTGGCTTCACATCCTCGTGATCACAAGCGAAACGCCTGCCCGTCCGCCCGAAGCCCGTCTGGATCTCGTCGGCGATCAGCAGCACGTTGTGACGGGTGGCGATCTGGCGAACCGCCTTCAGGTAGCCCTCCGGCGGCAGGATCACGCCGGCCTCGCCCTGGATCGGCTCGACCAGGATCGCGGCGGTGTTCGGCGTGATCGCGGCCTCGATCGCGGCGGCATCCCCATAGGGAACGACTCGGAATCCGGGCGTGAACGGCCCGAAATCGTCCCGGTACAGCGGCTCCGTGGAAAACGACACGATCGTCACGGTGCGCCCGTGGAAGTTGTCGCCACAGGCGATGATCTCGGCCTGGCCCCGCGGCACGCCCTTGGCGACGTATGCCCACTTGCGCGCCGCCTTGATGGCGGTCTCGACCGCCTCGGCGCCCGTGTTCATCGGCAGCGCCATCTCGGTGTCGCAGAACTCGCAAAGTTCCTTCAGGAACGGCCCCATCTCGGTGTTGTGAAACGCCCGCGAGGTCACGGTGACCCGGTCCAGTTGGTCCTTCGCCGCCTGGATCAACCGGGGATGCCGATGGCCGTGGCTCAGGGCCGAATAGCAGGACAGGAAGTCCAGGTAGCGTCGCCCCTCGACGTCGTGCATGAAGACGCCCTCGCCGGCCTCGATCACGATGGGAAGCGGCTTGTAGTTGTGGGCACCGTACGCATCGGCCAGATCGATCAACTGGCGGGAATCCATGGGAACCTCCTGTAGGCTGCGGTCGCTGGAACCCTTCGGATCGGTTATATCGGCAGGCCCGTGCAGGGTCAACACCGGGCCTTGAAGCAGGCAAGACGACAGGCGTCCGCGCGCCTCCGGCAGCCTCGGGTCACGGGGACCCAAGCGGCCCGCACTTCAGGAAGACGACGTCGCGCCGCAGGGGAAACATCGGGCTGCACTTCCGAAGCACCTCGATTTCCGGATGCCGCGCATCCAGGGTTCCACGGGGCGCCACCGCCGCCAGGACCAGATAGAATTCCGTCACCTGCGGCAGCAGATCGCGAAACGCCTTCTTCGGATCCTTGTCCAGATGGATCCAGGTGCGCCGCCCATCGAAGCTGCGCGCTTCCATGACCGACAGCCGCGCACGCCAGGCGGGCATCGGGTCCCGGTCCGTTTCCGCGGCCCGCAGGTAGTGCGACACGGGGCCAAGCTCGCGCAGATTCGTCACCACGGGCAGCGAGTCCCCCTCGATGCGGCGGGCAAACTCGGGAATGTGGGCCATCCCCTCGCGGTAGTGATGCGGCGGCAGGTCCAGCGTCGCCAGCACCGCAAGCGCGGACAGCGCGATGGCCCACGCCCGCGGGCACGGCAGGTCCCCGGCGCACCCGGGAAGCCTGGAAGCGCCCCGCCGCGCGAGGTCGCGCACGGCACCCAGTCCCACCGCACCGGCCACCGCGATGGGCCCGGCGACCAGGTTGATGTAGTAGCCTCCGTTGGCCGCGCTGAAGTGCCAGATGGCCAGGATCCCCAGCGGCAGAACCAGCAGCGAGCCCGCGGTGTAGGCGTAGGCCAGACGCCGAGCCCCCGCCAGCAGCACGAGGATGCCGACGCCCACCAGCAGCAACCCGATCGAACTCGAGCCCGGCTGCGCCTGTGCCAGCATCTCCCGCGTCAGTTCCTGCCAGCTCTGCGGCCCCCAGTCCCGGAACGTCCTGCCCAGCAGGAACACCTCCAACGCCTGCACGCCGCGAATCGCCAGCACGCCCCAGACGCCGGCGACCAGAAGACCCCAGTCGCGCCGCCGGCGCAGGCGAACCGCAAGCACCAGTGCCAGCACGCCCAGTGGAATCAGGGCCAGCCACGAGGACATCGACGCGAACAGCACCACCAGCAGGAATGCTCCGACGTCGAGCAGGGACGGCTTCGCGGTCATGCGGTCCAGTCGATCCAGCATCAGGATCAGCGCGACCAGAAAGCACCCGGCCAGATCCCAATCGCCCATGTCGTTCAGGCCGGAGCGCAAGCGCACACCCGCCAGATACCAGGCCGCGGCCAGCAGGCCGGGCACCTCGCCCGCGAACCGCCGACCGGCGACGAAGACCAGGAATCCCAGCGCCAGCACGGCCGCGGCCGGAACCAGGCGAACCGCCCAGGGCTCCAGGGACAGGCGCGTGACCGGATGGTTCAGCAGGTAGATCAGCGAGGGGTGGTTCCAGTCCCCCAGGGGGTTCAGACGCGCGATCAGGATGCGCTCGACCTCGGCGCCAATCTCCAGCGGCGCCAGCAGCACCGGCGCGATCGCGATGACCCCCATCACCGAGATCAGCAAATGCGGCAGAATCGCCCGCCCCCAGGGCCGCCCGACCTCCCGGCGCCCGCGAAACGCGGCCAGCCCCATCACCCCCAGGACCGCGACCACCAGGAAGACCACCCGTTCCGGCGCCGGCAACGGCAGGGGCGGGCTGAAACGGTTGCGATGCGCCTGGGTGAACTTCCGCCACAGCGCGCCCAGGACGGGCCCGCGAGGTCGCTCCACAGGCAGCGCGACGCCCCCATCCTCGGGCAGCCCCTCGCACACGGCCTTGCGTTCGGCGGGAAGGTCGCGAACCAGATCCGCAATCGCATCCTCGGGCAGATCCAGTCCAGGCGCCTCGACGACGGGCGTACCCTCGCAGGCCCCCTCAAGGCGCAACCGGATCACGTCACGGGTCGAGCCGACGGTAATCTTGACCGTCATCAACCCGCCATTGATCCCGATGTCGAAGTCCCGGGCAGCCTGGGGCAGATGTCGCTGGCGCCAGGACTCCACGTGACCGAACAGCACCTTGGCGTCCCGTGGCTGCGTCCAGACGCACCCGGGCCTTCCCGTCTGGCAGGAGGGGACGCCGGTCTCCGGAGCGGCCGCGACCCCCGCCGGCGAAAGGATCGACACGACGACGCAGCACAGGGGCAGGAACCACGAAACTCCCCTGGCGTGACGAGCAGGCACGAAGACTCCCGACGGACGTCCAGGCGATTCTGCGGGACCTGTCGCGCGATCGTCAACCTTCAGCGCAGCCTATTTACAACCCTTTGACTCCGGGATAGCCTTCGAACCAGCCGGTTTCCGGCGATTTCCCTCGACCCGGGAGTGACTTGTGCAGACCCGCATCACCGAACTGTTCGGCATCCGACACCCCATCGTGCTTTCCGGCATGAGTTGGGTCAGCACCCCCGAGATGGTCGCGGCGGTGTCCAACGCCGGCGGTCTGGGCATCCTGGCGACGGGCGTCTATGGCGCCCAGCAGACGCGCGAGGCGGTGCGCCGGGTCCGCGAGTTGACCGACAAGCCCTTCGCCGCGAACGCGACCCTGTACTTCCCCGGAGCCCGCGAGAACGCGCAGGTGCTGCTGGAGGAGCAGGTGCCCGTCATCAATGTGTCGATGGGCAAGGGCGACTGGATCGTCGAGGCGGCCCGGAAGTACGGCGGCAAGGTCATCGCCACCGTGGTCAACGAGAAGCACGGACGGGCGGCCCAGGCCTGGGGCGCCGACGCGCTGCTGGCCACCGGGCACGAGGCGGCGGCCCACGGGGGCGACGTGACGACGATGGTGCTGATCCCCACGCTGGCCGACGCGGTCACGATCCCGATCGTGGCGGCGGGAGGGATCGCCGACGGGCGGGGACTGGCGGCGGCCCTGACGCTGGGGGCCGACGGCGTCGCGATGGGGACGCGCCTGATGGCCACCCAGGAAAGTCCGGTCGCCCAGGCCAGCAAGGAGGCGGCCATCCAGTCGGGCGCCTACGACACGCTGTACACCACCCGGTTCGATGGCCAGCCGTGCCGCATCCTGGTCGCGCCGGGCGCCCGCACGGCGGTGCGACGGGGCCTGGACCTGCCGCGGGCGTTCGGCAACTCGCGTGAAATCGCCGCCATGATGGGAATGCCCTACGGCAAGCTGTTCCTGGGCGTGACGGCTTCCGGGTGGCAGAACATCCGGCGCATGGCCTTCCTGGCCAATGCCTTCAAGGCATTCAAGCGGGCCTGCGTCGAGGGTGACCTGAAGCGCGGCGTACTGCCGTTGGGTCAGGCGGCCGGCATGGTCCACGATCTGCCGACGGTGGCCGAGGTGCTGGACCGCGTCGTGGCCCAGGCCGAAGCCGTGCTGGCGCGGTCCGCCGCCGGTCGGGGTGCGTAGCCGCGACGTGCCGCCCGGATTCAGGTCCCGCCCGCTCCCAACCCCCGCATCGACAGCGAGATTCGACGACGCGCGACATCGACGGCCAGCACCCGCACGCGAACGTGCTGTCCGGCTCGAACCACCTCGGACGGGACGCGCACGAATCGATCCGACAGTTCGCTGACGTGGACCAGGCCATCCTGGTGGACCCCCACATCGACGAAGGCGCCGAACGCGGTCACGTTCGTCACCGCGCCCG
>JARKOL010000065.1 GCA_029975745.1 Myxococcota bacterium
CGGGACCGACCACGACGGCCTTGCGCAACTGGACGCCCGGCCCCCCGACCAGGCGCGTGTCCAGCAACAGGGCCTCCTCGGGCGCCACGACGACATCGGTCTTGCGCTCGGTGACCAACCGGGCCCGGCCATACATGCCGGGCTTCAGTTCGTGTTCCCCGGTGTCGCTGCGGGGATTCGCCAGCGTGACCTCGACGGTGTTGGTCCGGGTCTCGGGGTCCAGGTACGGCAGGATCCGCGTCAGCCGCCCCGTGAAGACGCGCCCCGGCCACGCATCCAGATCCAGCAGCACCTCCTGGCCGACCTGGACGCGCGTCACGTCGGACTCGACCAGTTTCAGCGTGACCTTCAGGGGATCGACCACCAGGATCCGTGCCAGCGGCACCTGCGGGGATGCGATGTCTCCGGCCTCCAGCATCTTGCCGGCAAGGATGCCCGAGATCGGTGCCTTGACCACGGCGTTCGCCGCGGTGGCCGCCAACTGCCCGCGTCCGGCGACCAGGGCCTTCCGCTGGGCCAGCGTCGATTCGTACGTCGTGCGAACCTGGTCGAACGCCTGCTGGGTCGCGACCCCCTTGGCGAACAGGTCGCGCGCCCGCTCCAGCTCGCTTTCCAGGTTCCGGATCTGGACGTCCAGCGACGCCATCTGCGCGGCGATCTGGTCCAGTCCTCGATCCATGCCCTCGCGACGAACCATGGCCACCACGTCGCCCTTGGCGACCGAATCGCCGTCCTCGAACGGGAACGACAGGATCCGGTCCATGATCGTCGAGTAGAGCTTCACCTCGACCGATGGCAGCAACTCGGCGCCATAGACGAGCGTCGCCTCCATATCGACCCGGCCGACCGGCTGCACGCGCACGGGACGCGGCGGCTCCTCGGCCTCCTGAGGCGCCTTCGAAGGGCCGCAGCCCGCGGTGACAACCAGCGCGACTCCCAACAGAATCCAGGATGTTCGATTCATTTGCGGCAACTCCTGCAGCCATTGCGATGGCCGATGCGAACCCGGCCCGTCGCAGCGAACTATGGGGCGTTCAGGCCCGGGAATCAATGCGGGCGCGGTTACGGATTGTTTCGGTTTGTATCCGCGCTGGGGGGGGAGAAGATCAGTCGCTCGGCATTCGCCACGTAGAGCTTGTGCAGCACCGCAGGCGGCAACCCGATCGCATCGACCTTCCAGCGCCCCTGGATCGGCGTCGGATGCTCGATCTGCGCCTCGTCGGTCTCGAAGTAGCGCCAGTGGCGCACGAAGAACTCGACCGCCTCGTCGATCCCCGGCTGCTGGTCGGGCACGTGCCACACGGAACCCAACTGAAGCCGCCCGTCGAAATCGACGATCAGGTCCGACCCGAAGAGGATCCGGTCCTGGTGCTTGATGAAGAACGCCCGGACCGCGTCGGCCGGATGGCGTCCGAACTCGGGCACGCGCGCGGAAACGTCCACGAAGACGTTCGGGTAGGTATCCAGCAGCCGATCGACGTAGCCCAGATCCTCGGCGTTGTTGCCCAGGTGAATCAGCAGGAAGGTGGTGTTGGGGTGCTTGCGAATGCGCCGCTCCTGCTGGGCCATCAGGGTCTCGAAGGACGGGTAGTCCTTGCCATGGAAGCTCCAGGACTCGGCGATCTTCAGTTCGTCATAGCGCTCGTTGTCGGGCGTGGGCGGCTGGAAGAACGCCACCGGATCGGCGATGTGCCAGGCGAAGATCAGGCCCAGACGGCCGCACGCCTCGAAGATCGGATCCAGGCGAGCGTCCTCCACCGACAGCAGCGCCCCGTCCGCGGTCCGAACCCCCAGCCCCAGCGCCTTGAACACCTTGATGCCGACGATCCCGTCCGCCTTGGCACGCTCCAGCAGCGCGGCCTGCCGTTCGCCGAACCGGGGATCGTCGATCCCCTGCCACTCGATGTTGGCGAAGGCACGCATCCGGTCCCCCAGGACCCGCTGCATCGCCAGGGAGGCCTGGTAGCGGGGGGATCCCACCGGACCGGCGCTCTTGACCACGAAACGGCCGATGCCGACGCGATCGAAGATCTCCAGTGCCACGGCCAGCGCCTGCATGTTCGGCGACAGGTGGACGTGCGAGTCGATCACCGGCTGTCCCAGGTGCCAGACCCGCTCGCTCCCGGACGCGGATGATGGGCCCGGCGGCTGGGACGTCCTGCTGCAAGCGGACGCGGCCAGCGCAAGCACGGCCAGGACCAGAGTCCATGGCGCAACCCTCGAACGGGACCCTCGGTGATGCACGTCGAACCTCCCGTTCGTCAGGGAATCCGGGCCCCGCCATCCAGCCGGGACAGGGCCTCCTCGGGAATCTTGCCGTAGTGAACCTGCCCGTCGATCAGGAACGCGGGTGTCCCGCGCAGCTCCAGCTCGTTGGCCGCCGCGATGTCCGCATCGACGATCGCGGTCGCCTTCGGGTCCTCCATGCAGCATCGGAAGGCATCCAGGTCCAGTTCGAGCCGCCGGGCGATGTCGTTCGCCGACAGGTTCCGCGTGCGGATCTCGTCGGCCTGCTGGAACAGGAAGTCGTTCATCTCCCAGAAGCGCCCCTGGTGTCCCGCACAGACCGAGACGCGCGACAACTCGCAGGCACGCGCATGGAACGGCTTCTGGATCGCGGGGTTGCAGGCCATGTCCAGGGGCAGGTGGCGATGGTAGACCCGGACTCGCGGGTCGGCCCCGACCAGCTTGCGCGCCATCAGGTGGGCACGCCGACAGTGCGGACACTGATAGTCCGTGAATTCGTGGATCTCGATCACGGGGGAGTCCCCCCCCACCCAGGGATGACCGTCGGGCGACACACCGAAGCGCGGCCCGGCGGTGGGAGACGACTCGGTGCCGCACTGGCTGTCGCCGGACGACTTGACCGCATGCGCCCAAGCCCCCGGATGAGGCGAGGGACCAATCTCGTGAACCGCGGCCCCCTTCCCCCCGGCAATGCCGTGCGCCGCCAGGTACTGGGCACCCCAGACCCGGGCCCCGACCAGCGAACCGATCCCGACCACCGCCAGGACGACCAGCAGGACCGGTCGATGGAACAGCCCGCGGAAGTCCGCGAACACCGCCCGCCACATGCCCCCATCCCGCGCCCGCGCCGCGACGACGGCCAGGACCAGGATGCCCAGGTTCACCACATCCAGCGCCAGGCAGAGGATGCATAGGGATCCGATCAGAAAGTGCATCACGTACACCAGCCACAGGGACACGACGGCCATCGCGATTGCCAGCACGACCAGCAGACCGGCCCCGGGCCCGCTGCGCCGACGGAACGTGGCGATCCCCGTCAGCACCAGCGCGAACGCATACCCCGCAATCCCCCAGATCGAATTCGGCACCCCCAGGAAGGTGGACCAGCGACTCAACGCCACCGTCTCGCAGTTCATCCCCTCGGACACCGCGCAGAAACTCTGGTAGTCCGGGTCCGTCCGGGACAGCGTGAACACGTGCGTCAAGTCCAGCGCGATGCCGATGCCGACCACGCAAAGAAGCATCGCCGCACCCATGGCAAGGCGCACGCGACGCGGCTCCTGCTGGGGCGGGCGGGCTGCAACCGACCGAGACTCGCTCAACGAGGGACCTCCCTATCGACGAACCGCCCTGACTTTGTGACAATCGGGCCTGATTTTCAAGAGGCGGGACGCCAGGGAAGGTGCGGCCGGCCCCTGGCACCCCCCGCAGCCTTCGGGGTTAGTTGCGAGCAAATGCCCCATTTGGCACAATGGTCCGGTCGGGGGAACCGGCGAGGCCCGCGAGGAAACATGAAGCGCTGTGGCTCCAGGCCCTGGGTCGTATTGACGTTCGGCGCGTTCGCGCTGATCCACGCCGGCTGCATCGACGAGCGCTGCTACGACGACGCCCACTGCCCCGCCCCCAAGGTGTGCGGACCCGAGGGCCGCTGCGCGTGGAAGTGCGTCCGGGACCCCGACTGTGGGATCGGCTTCGTGTGTCGCGAGCACGTCTGCGTTCCGGGTGGCCCCGCGGACCCGGACGCGCTGACCGGGGATCTGGGCCGGGACGCCGTCGCGCCGGTGCCCATCTGCCCCGACGACATGGCCCTGGTGGCGAACACGTTCTGCGTCGATCGCCACGAAGCCTCCCGCCCCGATGCAACCGCGTCCTTCGCGGGCGTCGCGCAGGGCCCGGCGACGTCGAGGGCCGGGGTGCTGCCCTGGATGGTGCCCGACAACGCGACGGCCGACGCCGCCTGCCAGGCTGCCGGCAAACGCCTGTGTACCCCGGCCGAATGGGAGTACGCCTGCAAGGGCCCCGAGGGCACCGTCTATGCGTACGGCGAGGACTACGATCCCGCCACCTGCAATGGCATCGACACCTATTGCCGCTGCGACACCACGTGCGCCAGCGTCCTGAAGTGCCCCTATGCCGGCTGCTTCGGTTCGCGCTCCCCGGCCCAGGATGGCGGTCCCTGCCAGGCCGACTTCCGGCTGGAACCCACGGGCACCTTCCCGGATTGCACCAACGCCTTCGGCGTCTTCGACATGAACGGCAACCTCTGGGAACACGTCCGGGGCGGCGGCGACCGAAGCGTGCGTGGCGGAGCCTTCAACTGCTCGAACTCGAAGAAGTTTCATCGGTGCGACTACGTTCCGGGCACCTGGACGCCCTCGGCGCTGGGATTCCGGTGCTGCCAGGAGCCGGACTGGGTGCAACCGGGTCAGGATGCCTGGCAGGAGGTCGCCGCACCCGACCTGCCCTTCACGGACGCGCCGTGGACCGATCTGCCGCCGGCGGATGCGGGATCGGGGGACGCCCCCTCCGAGAATGGCCCGTCGGAAGGCGGCTGCCTGGACCCGGATCCAGGCCCCGGAGACTCGGGTGCGGACGCGGGGGTGGATCCCGGGGGGTCCGATCCGGGGGCCGACCCCGGCACCGACCCGGGCACGGACCCGGGCGTTCCCCCCGCCCCCTGCCCCAGCGACATGGTCCGGATCCGGCCCGTGGCGACCGAAACAGGCTGGTGCTTGGATCGGTACGAGGCCAGCCGCGCCGATGCCACGGCATCGACGGTGGGTACGTCCGCGGTTGCCACCAGCCGGGACGGCGTGCTGCCCTGGTGGAGCAGTTCACTGGATCTGCCCACCGTCGCGTCCGCTTGCGCCGCCGCGGGCAAGCGCCCCTGCACGGTGGGGGAGTGGGTTCCGGCCTGTTCCGGGACGTCGGGACGCACCTACGTCTACGGCAGCCAGTACGTCGCGAATGCCTGCAACGGCATCGATGCCTTCTGCGACTGCGCCGCCACCTGTGCGACCGTCGCCCTATGCCCCTATCCCCACTGCCGCGTCCAGTCATCGCCTGCCGGCGACGGCGGCCCCTGCGGCGCGAACTTCCACCTGACACCGACGGGCAGTTTCCCGGCCTGCGTGAACGAGTGGGGCGCCTTCGACATCAACGGCAATGCCTGGGAGCTGGTCGTCGGTACGGACGGACTGGCGCATCTTCGTGGCGGCGCCTACAACTGCGGGGATTCCGAGTGGCTGCACCGCTGCGATACCGACGTGCTGCCCAACCAGGTGAACGTCAAGGGGTTCAGATGCTGCCGGGACGTCACATCGCCCTGATCGGGTCCGTGGTTGCCAGCCATTCGCTGCTTGCGATCGGGGCCGGTGCGACGCCGCCCGCCGAGTCCCCTTCCCAGAACGAGGCCGCCGAGGACACGCCTTGCACGGATCCCGTCTGCGCCGCGACCACGGTGCGTCGCCTGCTGGCGGAAGGCCAGGCGCGGGCCGCGATCGAGGCGGCCAAGCGACTCGTCGGGGCCTTCCCCGAGGATCCCGTGTTGCCGACGCTCCTGGGCGCCGCGTACCTGGCCGCCGACAACACGATGTGGGCCATACGGATACTGTCCGCGCGGGTCGCGGCCGCGCCCGACGACTGCGAGGCCCGAACCTGGCTGGCGCGCGCCTATCTGGTCACCGGCATGCCCGAGCAGGCGATCGAGGCGCTGGACGCCGACTGTCCGGCAGACTCGCCGGTCGTCGTCCGGCGTGCGATGCTTCGGTCTGTGGCCAGGCCGGGCGACGCCCCGCGGCAACTGCTGGAGGCCCGTCGCCAGCGAAGCGCCTGGGCCGAGGAGCGAGCCGCCCTGCCCGGCCTGACCCGCCGCCTGGACCCGGACGCGATGCCCGACCTGGTCTGGCGCCTGGAGGGCACCGGCGGCTGGTCCTCCAACCCCCGGATGGGCTCGCCGACCGACGCCGCGGGAACGGGACGGGATGGCGGCAGCGCCATGGCCGGACTGGATCTTTGGGTCCGCGCGGCCCCGGAACTGGGGGCGGTGGCACGCCCGGTCGTCGAGGCCCAGGCCCGACTGTTCTGGCTGTTCGCCGACGACGTCAAGAACCTGTCCTATCTGCAACTGTCCGGTCGCCTGGGCGTCCAGTTTCGTGCCCTGCTGCCCAGGGTCACGCTGTCCTACCGCCCCGACTGGCTCCTGCTGCCGATGGGCTTTCGCAACGAGACCGGTCCGGTGTCGTACGCGATGGGCCACCGGGGCGAGGTCGAAATCGAAACCGGCCGTTGGGTTACCGTGTTCCTGGGGGCGGGACGGCGCATCTTCCGCGAGATGCCGCGCACGCGGACCGAGATCGACGTCGGCGTCGGCGGCCGCGTACCGCTGGGCAACGTCGGCAACCTGGTCTGGGCCGGGGCCGGACGGTCCTACCGTGGCCGCCACTCGGCCTACAACCTCTGGGGCGGCGGCCTGGCCCTGTCGGCGCAACTGCGGATCCCCAAGGGATTCCTGGCCCGCCTGGGTGCGGCGTTCTCGATCGACGCCTACCCGGATTCCGCCGGCACCCCCGACAGCGATCTGTTCGGGTCGCCGAGGGACCGTCGGGACCTGTTCTTCAAGGTGGGCGCCTCGTTCTTCAGCCCGGATCTCCGGGGTGTTCGCCTTGGGTTGGGGTACGATTTCTCCGACCGCGAAAGCACCGCGTCCCGCTACGCATTCGACGACCACCGGGTCCTGGTGCGACTGGTCTGGTCCGGGGACGCCACGCTGACCGGTCCGGCCACGGCCGTCGTCGGCCCCGCCGCCCCGATGCCCTGGGACGCCGCGGACGGGGCTCGCGGGCTGGAGGAGCGGGTCCAGGACCTGCTGCGCCAGGACGAGCAGGTCCAACGGTCGTCGTCCTGCGTCCAGTAACTGGGGAGGTCGAATGGAAACGCCCCGGACGATCGTCCGAGACGCCGTCATCGTCGTCGCCCTGTCGGTCGCCGCCGCCGCGGCCTTCAACGCGATCCGACCCGCCGGCCTGCCGTGGATCGCCGACCGGGAATACGAAACCATGGTTCCCTGTCCCGAGCCCCTGGGCGAGGTCGATTCCGTCGCCCCGAACGACCCGGGAATCCACCACGAGCGCACTCTGCTGATCGACGCCAGGGACGACGACGCGCGAGCCGCCTGGTCGCTTTCGGGCGCCGTCGCGGTGCCGTTCGACTGGCTTGAACCGGTGCCGGACGGCAAGGTCAGGGAACTGGTCCGCACCCGCGCCGGCCGCGTGATCGTGTTCGGCGATGGCGGCGACCCGGACTCGGGACGCGAACTGGCTCGCGAACTGGCCGGACGCGGCATGCGCAACGTCGGCTTCGTGCGGGGCGGCGCCCCCGCCCTGCGCGCTTCAAGCGCCGGGGAAGGGGGTGGACGATGAGTCGCTTGCGGGGATTGCGGGACTGGAAGGGGCATGCGTGGCTTGGGCTGGCGACACGGCTCTACCTGGCCTGGGTCTTCCTGGCCGCGTGCGGGTTCAAGATCATGGCCCCGGCGTCGTTTGCTCTTGACGTGGCCACCTACGACATCCTGCCGCTGTCGCTGGTCAACGCGATGGCGCTGATCCTGCCCTGGGTCGAACTGTTCGCCGGCCTGATGCTGGTCGCCGGCCTGCGCGTCCGGGCGGCCTCGCTGCTGATCGCCGGAATGATGGTCGTGTTCATGGTCGCCCTGGGCATGGCCCTGGCCAAGGGGCTGGACATGTCGTGCGGCTGCTTCGCATCGTCGGGTGCCGAGGAGGATCCGATCTCGTACCTGACGATGCTGCGGGACGCCGGGTGGCTGGCCCTGGCGCTCTACGTGCTGTTCTTCGACCGGCGACCGCTGGGGGTGGAGCGAATCCCCTGGGTCGCGAGGAGGCTCGGATGAGGTGGCTCTGGATCCCGTTGGCCCTGCTGGCCCCGTCGATTCCCGTCGTGACGACCGCAGGCCCTTGCGACGACCTTTCCGCCGATCGGAAGGCCGTCATCGACGCGGTGTTCGCATCGGAACACCCCTACGACGGCTGCGACGACACGTTCGCGGCCTGCCTGAAGGCGGATCCGGTGCATCCGCTGGTTCGCCGCCTGGCCGACTGGATGTGTTCGAAGGCGGCCCGCGGCGCCGATGCCGCCTCGCTGAAGCGATCGCTGGAACGCCGCGGTCTGACGATGATGCGTCCCGGCAAGGTCCACGCCATCGCGTCCGAATTCGATGCGGTCGCCGGATGCACGCGCGCCCCGGTCCGGCTGACCCTCTACGCCTGCGCCCGCTGCCCGTTCTGCTCCAAGATCCTGCCCGAGCTGTACCGCGAGGCGACGAACGGCCGGCTGGCGCGACGGGTCGCGCTGCAACTCAAGGCATTCCCGATCAAGTCGCACAAGTGGTCCACCGAGTCGAACCAGGCGCTCCAGACCGCGATCGACCTGGGCCGCGGCTGGGAGTTCCTGCTGGCCATGTTCGCGAAGTTCGACGGTTTCCACCCGGACCGAATCCCCGGATTGGTGATCGAATCCGGTCTGGACAGGACCGCATTCGCCGACATGACCGCGAAGCCCTCGGTCCGCGAGCACCTGGTGGAATCCAAGAAGGAGGGGCTGCGCAACGGTGTCGAGGCCACGCCGACCCTCTTTCTGAACGGACGACGCTTCCTGGCGGACCTGGACACGGAAACGGTCGTGGATTGCGTGCTGGAGGAACTGGAGGCCCTCGGTCCCTAGCGAAGGCTCAGGCGACCGGAATCGACAACTCCCCGGCGAACGAGGTCTGCATCACCGTCCGAATGTCCTTGTACGGGTAGTGCTTCAAGGCCCACATCAACTTGACGGCCAGCATCTCCAGGCTCTGGTCGTGCCCCTCGATCGCCCCCAGTTTCAGCGCCCGCGCCCCCACCTCGTATCCCTGCATCCGCGTCACGCCGTGCAGGCATTGCGAGGTGACCACGACCGGCACCTTCTGGTCCCGGGCGGCCCGGAAGAGCCCGTCGAAGTCGTAGGGCAGGTTGCCGGTGCCGTAGGCCTCGATGAGGATGCCTTGGACCCGCTTGTGCTGCAGCAGGAACACCAGATCGCCGGGGTCGCAGCCCGGGGTCAGCGTCCTGACGACGATGTCCGGCTCGAACCCCGGATAGAACGCCGCCTTGTCGAAACGCCGCCGGGGCAGCGCGGGGCTCAGGCGGATCTCGGCGCGGATCTCGCCGGCGTCCTGGGCGTTGACGCTGGTGAAGGCATCCAGCCGGGATTCGGACGCCTTGGACGCGCGCCCGCCATGAATGACCCGCTCGTCGAACACGATGAACACGCCGGACACATCCATCGTGGCCAGCTTCATCGCGTTGACCAGGTTCCGGCGGGCGTCCGTCTCCAGTCGGCTTCCGGGGATCTGGCTGCCGGTCAGCACCACGGGCTTGCCCAGGTTCTTGATCGCCAGCGTCAACGCCGCGGCGGTGTAGGCCATCGTGTCCGTCCCGTGGGTGATCACGAAGCCGTCCCATGCGTCGTATCCGGCCTCCAGTTCGGCCAGGATGCGATCCCAGTCCGACGGGGTCATGTTGGCCGAGTCGATGTTCTCCACGAACCGGATGTCGAAGTCCGCAATCGTCGCCAGCCGCGCCTCGATCGCCCTCAGGTTGGCGACGGCCTCCTTCCTGGACGGGGCGACCAGGGTGCCGTCACGCCCCTCCTTCATGATGATCGTGCCGCCGCAGAACAGGATCAGCACCCGCTTCTTGCCGCCTTGTGACATCCGGTTCCTCCGCCCGCCCAAGCCTCGGCCGACAGGCCCGAATCTACCACCGGGCGGCAATGTCACCCAACTTCACGGCGGCCCAGACCCGGCCCCGCCCCGCTCCACCCCCACGTTCGAGGACCGCTCCCGCAGGTCCCATTGGCGCCGCCTCCGCCGCGGTTTCTCGCGCGAACACGCGAAATGCTACACTTCGCCCGCCGGCCGTGGCCGGACCCCCTGCCGGAGTGGCCCGATGCGCCGACTGCCCTGGATCGTGACGATGGCCGCCCTGGCGCTGGCCGCATGCGACGAGGAGATCGTCGATCCCGGCCGGGGCGGCTCGCAAACCGCGCTGCTGAGGGCCGAGGCGTACGTCGCCTGGACCAAGCTGGCCGCCTGTGGTGGCGACACCGCATTGATCGGGCTGCTGGCACCGGACTACCTGAGCTTCGACTCGCTGCCGATCACCGATGGACGGGAGTCCGGAATGGTGATTGGCGGCAACAGGTTCCTGGGCGAGGTGCTGTCGGCCCGGACATGCAGCGACGTCCTGACCGGCATCAACTACGGGGTCGAGCCGGCCTCCTGCGCCACGGCCGAGCCCGAATGCACGGGGGACACCCTGAACACGTGCCAGTCGATCGACGGACGCAACGCCCTGATCGTGACCGACTGCAGCCGCTTCGATATGACCTGCGGAAGCGGGACCTGCCGGATGCCGGCGTGCGATGGAACCGCCTGCGACGGCGACGTGCTGGTCACCTGCGGGGAGGACGGCCGCCAGACCCGGTTCGACTGCGGGATCCTGGGTCTTGCCTGCGGCCGCGGCGGTGACGGCCTCCAGTGCGTGGGCAGGGGCAAGTCCTGTTCGGTCAGGAAGGACGCGAACGACGAAACGGGCATCGCGGCGGGCTGCGACCAGAACACGCTGGTCTGGTGCCTTGGGGGTCGCGAGGCCCGGATCGACTGCGCGGGACTGACGGATGGACGGCGCGCGTGCTCGTACGACTGGTTCAACAAGAACCCGGACGTCGCGCCCGACGACATCCTGACCCGCTTCATGACCAAGGCCTGCGCCCCCGTCGGAACGGACTGCGAGGACGGACTGATGCTGTGCGACGGCAAGGACATCAAGATCTGCATCGACGGGTTCTTCGAGTACCTGGACTGCCGGGGATACCGCTTCGACACGTGCCGCGTCACGGCCGACGGCGCCCGCTGCGAGGGCTTCCCCAGGCCCTGACGCCGCCCATGCGTCGCGACCGGGCGGCGGACACCCGGCCCGCGCCTCCCCGGCCAGGACGGCCTACCGCCCCCGCAACGTCATCGAAACCTTCAAGATGTCCGCCAGCACGCCTGCCGCGGTGACCGCTCCGCCGGCCCCCGACCCCTGGACCAGCATCGGGTACTCGCTGAACCGCTCGGTCGTGAAGGCGACGAACGCCTCGGTGCCCCGCAGCCGCGTGGCGGGATGGGCCGGATCGACCGCCATCGGACCGACCTGGACGACCGGTTCGCCGGGAGCCGCGTGCGGATCGATCCGCGCCAGGTAGCGCAGCACCTTGCTTTCGGCCAGCAGACGGTCCCGGTAGGCCGCGAACGCCGCGTCGGCCGCCCGCAGCGCGTCGAAGAACGCGTCCACGCCGGCGTCCGGCGGCAGGTCCAAATCGATCAGCGGCGCCACATGCACGTCCTCGATCGACAACGACATCCCCAGTTCGCGCGCCAGGATCAGCGCCTTGCGCGCGACGTCCATGCCGGACAGATCCTCGGCGGGATTCGGTTCCGTGTACCCCAGCTCGCGAGCCCGCCGCACGACGTCGGACAGCGCGTGCCCGGCCATGACCTCGTTCGCGACGAAGCCCAGCGTCCCCGAGAACGACCCCTCGATCCGCAGCACGCGGTCGCCCGTCCGGACCAGGTTCTTCAGCGTGTCGATCACCGGCAGGCTGGCCCCGACCGTCGTTTCGTAGTTGTAGAAGCGGTGGCTGCGTCGCGCCGCGTCCATCAGCCGCTCGCGGGCGTCCCACGGGATCGTCAGCGGCTTCTTGTTGGCCGCGACCACGTGGATGCCCCGGGCGAACGCCTCCTCGTACAGCGCCTCCATGCCGTCGCCGGCGGTGCAGTCCACCAGCACCGGCACCGGCAGGCGGCGCAGCCGGTCCAGCAGCGGCAACAGGTCGGGCCTGCCGTCCCCGGGCCATGGCGCCATCCCCGCGGCCCAGTTCGCCGGGTCCACGCCCTCGGGGTCGAACGCGACGCCTTGCCGACCCACGACGCCGACCACGTCCAGATCCGCGTCATGCCGCGCCGCCAGCGTGTCGCGCTGGGCCGCGATCTGGGCCAGAAGGTGCCCCCCGACCGTGCCCTTGCCCAGCACCAGCAGCGACACCTGCTGGTGCGCGAAGTTGAACGCCGCGTGGACCGTGCGAACCGCGACCTGGGTATCGGCCGCGTCGATCACGCAGGAGATCGACCGCGACCCGGCCCCCTGGGCGACCGCGCGAATGTTGACGCCGACCGCGCCCAGCGCGTGGAAGAACCGCCCCGCGACGCCGACGGTCTGGCCCATGGCCTCCGCGACCAGCGTCAGCAAGGTGACCGGCGCGCGCACCGTGACGGACTCGACCTCGCCCCGTTGCAGTTCCAGTTCCAGTTCCTGGTTGACGACCCGCTCGGCCAGCGCCCGCTCGGCCACCGGCACCGCGACCGCGAATGCCTGGCCATGCGCCGACTGGGACGACATCCAGATGGTCAACCCCGCGTCCTCCAGCGCCCGCAGCAGCCGCCCGCCAACGGGCGCCTGCTTCGCGATGCGCCGCACCTGGACGCCCAGCAGCGCCAGGTTCTCGAGGCTGGTGACCGAGGTCGCCGCGGTGCGGTCGCTGGACCCCTGCGCATCGATCCGCGTCCCCTCGTCCTGGGGCTGCATCGTGTTGCGGATGCGCATCGGGATGCCCGATTCGATCAGGGGAATCAGCGTGCGGGGGTGGAACATGCCGGCGCCGAAGTCCACCAGTTCCAGCGCCTCCATGTAGGACAGGCGCGACAAGGGATACGCGTCCTTGACGATGCCCGGATCGGCCGTCATCACGCCCGAGACGTCGGTCCACACGACGACCTCGGACGCCCCCAGGAACTTCGCCAACAGCGTCGCCGTGTAGTCCGACCCGTTGCGCCCCAGCGTCGTGCTGCGACCATCGACCGTCCGGCCCAGGAATCCCGTCACGACGGGAATCACATCCCCCCAGCCCGACGCAAGGTCCGCCAGTCGCGCCTGCGTCGCCTCGCACTGGACCCGGGCCGCCCCGAACCCGTCGTCGGTGACCAGCCAGTCCCGCGAGTCGATCATGACCGCCGGCAGCCCGCCCGCCTGAAGCAGCCCCGTCAGCACCGTCGCGGACAGCCGCTCGCCGAACGACAGCACCAGATCCAGCGTCTGGGGAGTCCGTTCGCGCAGCAGCGACACGCCGTACAGCAACTGCCGCAACTGGGACAGCATCTCGCGGACCGGAGGCAGCAGTTGGACCCTGCCGGCCGTTCCCGAACGCTCCTCGACGCGCCGCAGCCCCATCAGGCCGTTCGAGGTCGTCAGGTCCATCAGTTCGTCCAGGATCCGCTCGGCGGCGGGCAGCTCGCCCGCGGCTGCCAGGTCGGCCGCCTGGATCAGGCGATCGGTCGTGTGCTGCATCGCCGACACGACGACGATCACCGGGCCGTCCGCCCGCGACCCCGCGACGATCTCGACCACGCGATCCAGGCGGTCCGGGGACCCCAGCGACGTCCCGCCGAACTTCATCACCCGCAACTTCGCGTCCCCCATCATTCCCCCCGCAGCGCGCCGACCGAGGCACGGCGCCGGAAATCCGCCACCATGGCGGACAGCGCATCGACCTGGATCAGAAAGCCGTCGTGGCCATCGGGCGAGTGCAGCGTCGCCAGTTCGGCGCGCGGCATCCCGGCCGCCAGTTCCGCCTGCTCGGAAGGCGGATACAGCACGTCACTGTCGATCGCCACGACCTGCGCCGGCACGCGGATGCCCGCCAGCGCCGCGGCCAGGCCGCCCCGACTCCGACCCAGATCGTGCGAGTCCATCGCCCGGGTCAGCGTCACATACGCGTTCGCGTCGAACCGGGCGACCAGCTTTCGCCCCTGGTGACGCAGGTAGGATTCCACCGCGAACAGCCCGGAATCGTCCTGGGGCCGCCGCCCGAAGCGCACCTGGAACGCGTCCCGCGTCCGGTAGGTACACATCGCCACCATTCGCGCCGCCGCCAGCCCCCCCGCCGGCGGGTGCGCCGGGTCGTACCGACCGCCCCGCCACGCCGGATCCGCGAACAGCGCCTGGCGCTGGGCCTCGGACCAGCCGATGCACCAGGCCGAATGCGCCGCCGACACCGCGATGGGCACGACCGCATCGACCCGATCCGGGAACATCGCGGCCCACTCCAGGGCCTGCATGCCGCCCAGGGACCCGCCGATCACCAACCGCACGCGCCGCACGCCCAGCGCCGCCAGGACATCCGCCTGGACCGCGACCATGTCGCGCACCGTCACCGCCGGAAAATCCGGCCCGTACGGCGCCCCGGTCGCAGGATCTACCGACGTCGGCCCCGTGGTCCCGTAGCAGGATCCCAGCAGGTTCTGGCACACGATGAAGTCGCGGTCCGGATCCAGCGCGCGCCCGGGCCCGAACATCGCCGCCCACCAGTCGTCCGCGTCGGCGGTTCCGGTCAACGCATGGCACACGACGACCGCGTTCGCCCCGTCCGCGTCCAGCCGCCCCCAGGTCCGGAAGGCAACCCGGACCCCGTCCAACCCGCCGCCCCCCTCCAGCAGCCGCGTGCCCGGAAGGTCCAGGTAGCCCGTGTCCTTGGACGTCGTCACTCCCCCTCCCGCGCGGCCGCGAACGCCGCATCGAAATCCTCGCGGATGTCGTCGATGTGCTCGATGCCCACGGCGACCCGCACGTGATCCTCCGTCACGCCCGCGGCGGCCCGCTCGTCCACGGTCAGCTGCTGGTGGGTCGTCGATGCCGGGTGAATCACCAGCGTCCGCACGTCGCCGACGTTGGCCACATTGGACGCCAGCCGCACCGCGTCGATGAAGCGACGCCCGGCCACCATGCCGCCGCGGATGCCGAAGGACAGCACCGCGCCGAACCCGTTGCGCAGCAACACCTTCGCCCGTGCGTGCAACGGGTGGTCCGGCAGCCCCGGGTACGACACCCACGCGACGTCCGGATGCCCCGCCAGCCATTGCGCCAGCGCCAGCGCGTTGTCGCAGTGCCGCTGGACCCGCAGCGACAGCGTTTCGAGCCCCTGCAGCAGCAGGAACGCGTTGAACGGACTCAGGGCCGGCCCCAGGTCTCGAAGGCCCTCGACCCGCGCCCGCAGAATGAACGCCAGGTTTCCGAACGGACCGTCGGGCCCGAACGTGTCCGCGAATCGCAACCCATGGTAACCGGGCGCCGGATCCGTGAACGCGGGAAAGCGCCCTTTGCGCCAGTCGAAACGCCCCGAATCGACAATCACGCCGCCGATCGACGTGCCGTGCCCGCCGATCCACTTGGTGGCCGACGCGGTGACGATGTCGGCCCCGTGGTCGATGGGCCGGCACAGGTAGCCCGCCGCCCCGAACGTGTTGTCCACGACCAGCGGCACGCCCGCGTCGTGCGCGACCTTCGCCAGGGCCGGCAGATCCGGCACGTTGTATCGAGGATTACCGATCGTCTCGACGTACAGGGCACGCGTGCCCCCGTCGATCGCCGCGGCGAACGCCTCGGGCGTGTCCCCGTCGATCATCCGGACGTCGATGCCCAGTCGCGGCAGCGCGACCTTGAACTGGTTGAACGTGCCGCCGTACAGGAAGCGCGTCGAAATGACGTTGTCGCCGGCCTGGGCCAGCGTCGATAGCGTCAGGAACTGCGCCGCCATGCCCGACGACGTCGCCAGGGCCGCGATCCCGCCCTCCAGCGCGGCGACGCGCTTCTCGAACACATCCGTCGTCGGATTCATGATCCGGGTGTAGATGTTGCCGAACTCCTGCAGCGCGAACAGTCGCGCCCCGTGGTCCGCGCTGTCGAACGTGTAGGACGTCGTCTGGTGAATCGGCACCGCGACCGAATTCGTGCCCGGCGCCGGCTCCTGGCCGGCATGAATCTGCAAGGTCTCGAAGCGCAACTTCCGTTCCGTCGGAATCCTCATGGCCAATCTCCTCCAGGACATGACTGAAAGCAATGAAGGGCTTGCGGCCGGTGACGAGGTCAGGCGTCCGTACGCCGACCACGCCCCGGCCCTGGACACATCATCCCGGACATCGCATGCGGGACGGGACGGCAATGGTCGATCGATCGTGCCATGGGCCGGACGTTAGGCGAAGCCACGAACACCGTCAAGCGACGTCGATGGATCCCCGCCTGGAACGCCGGGATGCGGTGCGGGGCCCCAGGTCCAGGGCGTCCGGCGCACTCGAAGACCGCTCCCACACCTTGAGTGGGGCTCCGGCCCCGGCGAAACCACGTGACTCCACGCCGGGTATTGGCTACAGTTCGCCGCAGGTGTACGCCCTTGGAGGTTCTCATGCGTGGGTTCGCGGTCGCCCTGGCGCTGGGCATGCTTGCGAGTTGCGGGGGCGCGGAGGATGCCATCCGCTTCCGCGTGGTCGGACGGGTCCTGGACGCACCCGGGGGTAACGGCGTCGAGGGGGCGCGCGTCACCTGCGCCGAATCGGGCCGAACCACCCGGACCAAGGCCGACGGCCGGTTCAGCCTCTCGTGCGCCGTGGTCGATCCGGGCGAGGAAACGCCGCCGGTCGCGGCCGTCCGGTTCGAGCGCGCGGGCCACGCTCCGGTGCTGCGCTCTCTCCCGGCCATCGAGGGCGCCTCGTTCGCCGCCGTCGTCGCGTTGGCCCGCCCGACCGTGACGCGCCGGATCGCGATTCCGACCACGGCGGCGCCGGCCTCCGAGATCATCGACAACGTCGTGGTCTCCTTCCTGGACGTCTCTCTCGTGGACGGCGCGGGAAACACCGCCGAAGGCAGCGCCGACGTCACCCTGGCGGCATGGGACCCCTCGGTACCCGCCCGTCCCGACGACACCCCGCCCTTCCTGGACGCGCTGCTGCCCCCCTTCCCGACCCACTTCCAAACGACCGGCCAAGACGCGCCCTATCTTCGGCCGATTGCCGGCGCTTACCTGGACACGAACCCACTGTCTCCGAATCCGAGCCGCGGCATCGACGTCACCATCACCAGCCTGTACGCGGACGTGGCGTTCGGCGGGGTCGCCGCCGCCGACAACCGACTGTTTCACCAGGACGCCACCTCGGGCGTGTTCGTCGAATCCCAGCCCGGCCGCATCGACCAGCGCAACCAGTTGACGGGCGGCGTCAACGCCCCGGGCACCTGGATCTGGGCCAAGGCCATCCCCAACCCGACGTGCATCGACGTCCACGTCCGGATCGGGGACCGCCCCTACACGGGAGCCCAGTTGGCCCTGTACGACATCGATGTGCAGGGCAAGGACCAGACGCTGCTCGACGAGGCCCTCGGCACCCCCGGGGGAACCCGCTGCCTGCGCGGCCCCGCCGGACGCATGGCCCGACTCCAGGCCTGGATGGCCGAAGGCGACCGCGTCGAATCCCTGTCGCTCCAGACGATGACCTCCGCGGGCGGCGCTTGCGGGACATGCCCCCGGGTCCTGGATGTCGTGTTCCCCTGCACCCGCAACAGCGACTGCGATCCGGGTTCCTCCTGCCTGGACGGCGCCTGCGTCGCGGCCGAGCCCGAGGTCCCCGACGCCTCCGGTGAATGAAACCACCGAATCCCCGCCACATTTTCATGGAGTACGGCATGAAGCGGCCCTCGCCGGGCGCCCTTACCCCCCAAGCCTTGTCGCGTTAGCTCTGGAAAGTCCGAACGTTGCCGGGTACAACCCACAACACTGCGATTCCATGAACGAAAGCACCGGAATTGAACCTTCGCGAGGGGTTGGACCGATGGCAATGGCAACTTCGGGCCACGCCCCATCCCCGCTAAATCTCCAGTTCAAAAGGGTTTTCGAAAAACCCTTCCGCCCTCCCCTTGAAGGGGTTGCGCAGGTCGTCTAACTGTCCCCTTCGCAGGGCTCAACAGCCTCTCGAACGACAGAAACAGCGAGCCTCGAACGAGTCTCGAAGCGGGGTGACTGGGATCCGTATGTCCGAAACCTGGATCAAGGCGCTGGAAATCCTGAAGGCCCGACTGGATCCCGTCCAGTTCGAAACGTGGCTCAGCCCCATCCGGATCACCCCCGGGGAGGGAGACGCCCTGACCCTCGAGGTGCCGGACGAGTTCTCGGCTCGGTGGATCCGGGACAACTACCTCGAGATGATCAAGGACGCGCTCTGGGACACGGCGCGCGCGCCCGTGGGAATCGACTTCCGGGTGCGCGAGGTCTCGGCGCCCCCGCGAAGCCGCCCCCAGCCCGACGAGGCCCAGGCCGCCTCCCCCACGGCCGACTCCCTGGTCGCGCGGTTCACGTTCGATCAATTCGTCGTGGCCCCGTCGAACGAGATCGCCCACTCGGCGTCCGAACTGGTCGCCGCCGCCCCCGGCACGTCCTACAACCCGCTCTTCCTGTACGGCGGAGTCGGCGTCGGCAAGACCCACCTGGTCCACGGCATCGGGCACGCCCTGCGCGACCGGTACCCGCGGCTTCGGATGGTCTACACGTTCGGCGAGTCCTACGTGAACGAGGTGATGACGGCCAGCCGCAACGGGCGCCTGGACCTGCTCCGGCACCGCTACCGCGGCCAGTGCGACGTGCTGCTGATGGACGACATCCAGTACCTGGCGGGCAAGGAGTTCGCCCAGGAGGAGTTCTTCCACACGTTCAACGAGTTGTACAACGCGGGGAAGCAGATCGTCGTCACCAGCGACCAGTCGCCCCGAAAGATTCCCGGCATCACGGAGCGCCTCCGTTCGCGCTTCGAATGGGGCCTGCTGGTCGATATCGCCCCGCCCGAACACGAACTGCGCGTGCAGATCCTGCTTCGCAAGGCCGGCCGCGAGAGCATCCCCCTGACCCTCGACGTCGCCGAGTTCCTGGCGCAGCGCTTCTCGTCGTCGGTGCGCGAGCTGGAGGGCGCCCTGAACCGCGTCGCCGCCCACGCGATGATCCGCAAGGTGCCCCTGACCCTGGACATGGCCCGCCGGGTCACCGACGGCATCGTGTCCGACAGAAGGGGCCACCTGGGCGCCGAGACCGTGCTGAAGGTGGTCGCGGACTACTTCGGCCTGCACGTCGGCGACCTGAAGTCCCCCCGACGTCACCAGGCCGTTTCGGTGCCCCGCCAGATCGCGATGCATCTGCTGCGCGAACGGACCGGCGCCTCGCTGCCCGCGATCGGCGCCGTCTTTGGAGGCCGCTCCCACACCACGGTGCTGGCATCCCTGCGGCGAATCCAGGATCTGATGGAAACCGAATCCGCGACCGAACGGGCGGTCCGAGACATCGAGCGCCAGCTTGGATTCTAGGCTCTTTCCATCCATTCCGGTCCTGCGGCGGCGGGGAGTCCGCGGCTGGCGCGTCTTCTTTCGCACCCCGGCACTTTTCGCTTGACAGGGGTCACGTCCGCCCCTATCATCACGGCCGGTTTGAATAGGACGAAGTGGAGGACCGGATGCCACTTGCAATTGAGCAGAAGCAGACGTTGATCGAAAAGTTTCGGGTCCACGACTCCGACACGGGGTCCCCGGAAGTGCAGGTGGCGCTGCTCACGGAACGGATCCGTTACCTGACCGAGCACTTCAAGACGCACAAGAAGGACCACCACTCGCGGCGCGGGCTGCTGAAGCTCGTCGGCAGGCGCCGTCGTTTGCTGGACTACCTGAAGGCGTCCGGTCACGGTCGGTATCAGACCCTGATCGTCGAGCTGGGTATCCGGAAGTAGACTGTCCCTGGGTCGCAGGCGTAGGCGACCCGCGTTCGGTTCCGCCCCCCCGCGACGTCCGCAGGTTTCCATTCACAGGATGAGTGCGGAAGGCCGCACCCGCAGGAGAACTTCATGATCCACCGAGAAACCATCGATTTCCACGGTAAGTCCTTGACCATCGAGACCGGGCGCCTGGCCAAGCAGGCCGGGGGTGCCGCGCTGGTGACGCTGGGCGACACCGCCGTGCTGGTCACGGTCGTCGCCGCTCCCAACGTTCGGGAGGGATTCGACTTCCTGCCTTTGTCGGTGGACTATCTGGAACGCACCTACTCGGCCGGCCGGATTCCGGGCGGCTATTTCAAGCGAGAGGGTCGGCCGACCGAGAACGAGATCCTGACCAGCCGCATCATGGACCGACCGATCCGCCCGATGTTCCCCAAGGGCTGGCGTTACGAGACCCAGGTCATCGCGCTGGTGCTGTCCGCCGACAAGGAAAACGACCCGGCCATTCCCGCCCTGGTGGGTGCGTCCGCGGCGCTGATGTTCTCGGAAGTGCCCTTCGCCGGTCCGATTGCCGGTCTGCGCATTGCCCGCAAGGGCGGTGAGTTCCTGGTCAACCCGACCTACGCCGAGCGCGAGGGTTGCGACCTGGACATCATCTGCGCGGTCGGCCCCGACGGCCTGACGATGGTCGAGGGCGAGGCCCAGTTCGTGCCCGAGAAGGTCCTGGTCGATGCGCTGGTCTTCGCCGAAAAGGCCGCCCAGCCGCTGATGGACCTGCAGCGCAAGATGGCCGAGGCGGTCGGCAAGCCGAAGCGCCCCCTGCCCGTCGTCGTGAAGGACGAAGTGCTGATTGGCCGCGTCCGCGAGGTGGCCTGGCAGCCGATGTGCGACGCACTGTCGATCCATGACAAGCTGGAGCGCCGCGACGCCATCCAGGCCGTGATCGCCAGCACCGTGGCAACCCTGGGGACCGAGTTCCCGGAGCGCGCCAAGGAGATCGCCGGCGCGGTCGAGAAGCTGGAGCGCGAGCGCGTCCGCGACCAGATCCTGGTGGAAGGCAAGCGCATCGACGGCCGCACCCTGACGGACGTCCGCCCGATCGAGTGCGAAGTCGGCATCCTGCCGCGCACCCACGGCTCGGCCCTGTTCCAGCGGGGCGAAACGCAGGTCGTCGTCGCCCTGACCCTGGGAACCTCGGCCGACGAGCAGCGGATGGATCTGCTGACGGGCGAGTACTTCCGCTCGTTCATGCTGCACTACAACTTCCCGGCCTTCTCGGTCGGCGAGGTCAAGCGCATGATGGGCCCCAGCCGTCGCGACATCGGCCACGGCAACCTGGCCGAGCGCGGCGTCTCGAAGATCCTGCCCACCAAGGACGAGAAGTTCCAGTACACCATCCGGCTGGTTTCCGAGGTGCTCGAATCCAACGGTTCGTCGTCGATGGCGACGGTCTGCGGGTCGTCGATGGCCCTGATGGACGCCGGCGTGCCGACGAAGTCCCACGTGGGCGGCGTTGCGATGGGCCTGATCAAGGAGGGGGACCGGGTCGCCGTCCTGACGGACATCCTGGGTGACGAGGATCACCTGGGCGACATGGACTTCAAGGTCGTCGGCACCCGTGAGGGCATCACGTCCGTCCAGATGGACATCAAGTGCCAGGGGCTGACCGAGGCGATCCTGACCCAGGCGCTGGAACAGGCGCGCCAGGGCCGCCTGCACATCCTGGAAAAGATGACCGAAGCGATCGCCGCTCCGCGCGAGGACTATTCGCGCTACGCGCCGCGCATCTACACGCTGCAGATCAAGCAGGACCGCATCCGCGACCTGATCGGCCCCGGCGGCCGCAACATCCGCGGCGTCCAGTCCGAGTCGGGCGCCTCCGTCAACGTCGATGACGACGGCACCGTCGTGATCGCCGCGACGGACGCGGACTCGGCCGAGAAGGCCATCCGCATGGTCCGCGAACTGACGGACGACGCGGAAGTCGGCCGCACCTACATGGGTGAGGTCGTCAAGGTGGTCGAGTTCGGCGCGTTCGTCCGGATTCTGCCGGGCGTCGAGGGCCTGGTGCATATCTCCGAACTGTCCGATCGCCGCGTCAAGCGTGTCGAGGACGTGGTTCGCGAGGGCGACGAGATCCTGGTGAAGTGCATCGCCGTCGATAACAAGTCCGGCAAGATCCGGCTGTCCCGCCGCGAGGCGATGGCCGAATCCCAGGGCGCGGAAGACCGCGGCCAGGGCCACGCCGGAGAGGAAGACGCCCCGGTGGCCGACGAGGTCTGATACGCCGTGAATCCTCCCGTCCTGCGCATCCAGCGACTGACCCGCAACCAGCCAGAACTGCCCCTGCCGGCCTATGCGACCTCCGGGTCGTCCGGCATGGATCTGGCCGCCGACGTGACGGACGACCTGGTCATTCCTCCGGGCGGACGCGCGATGGTGCCCACGGGCCTTGCGTTCGCGATCCCGACCGACTTCGAGGTCCAGGTGCGCCCGCGCAGCGGCCTGGCCGCCAAGGCGGGCGTGACGGTACTGAACGCCCCGGGAACGATCGACGCGGACTACCGGGGCGAGGTCCGGGTGATCCTGGTCAACCTGGGGGACGCGCCGTGTACGATTCGCCGCGGCGACCGGATCGCCCAGGCCGTCGTGGCGCCGGTCACGCGGGTCACCGTGGTGGAAGCCGACGCACTCGACGACACCTCCAGGGGCGCGGGCGGGTTCGGTTCTACGGGACAGTGATCGGGGGCTCGCCCCCCGAGGACGTCCTGGGAATCGCGGGCCGGACGCGCCGCCGCGAACGCCGGCTGGCGTACCGAAGGATCGTCGCAATCAGGCTGTCATAGGGAATCCCGGCCGCGTTCGCGATCAGGCACATGTCCGAGAAGTTCGGCGTCAGGCCCGGCAGCGGATTGACCTCCAGCACGTAGGGCACGCGGTTGCCCGGCCCGCCCATCCGGATATCGACCCGCGCGTAGTCGCGACACCCGATCGCCCGGAACGCGCGCTTGGACACCGACGCCAGCGTCCGCTCCAGCCGCTTGTCGATCTGCGGCGGACAGTCGTAGCGGACGTTCTTGTCCCAGTCCTGCTTGATTTCGTAGCTGTAGACCGGGAACCGGTTGGAGGGATCCAGGAACACGACCTCCAGCGGCGGCAACACCTTGAACCCGGTCTCGGTCTGGAACAGCGCCACCGTGAACTCGCGCCCCGACACGTACTGCTCGACCAGGACCGGCTGGTTGTAGCGTGCGATGGCGTCGCGGACGGCCACCCGCAGGTCGTCCTCGGTATGCACGACCGCATTGGTCCGGATGCCCTTGGAGGACCCCTCGGCGTTCGGCTTGACGATCAGGGGAAACAGCATCGCCCGATCCAGCCGGTCCTTCGGGGATCGGAACAACTGCGACGCGGGGGTCGGCACGCCGTTGCGCAGGAACAGATCCTTGGCCAGCGCCTTGTCCATCGCGATCGAAAGCGCCGTCGCGTCCGACCCCGTGTGCGGGACGTTCAGCATGTCGCAAAGCGCCGGCACCAGGGCCTCTCGGGTGCGCCCCCCCCACCCCTCGGCAATGTTGAACACGACATCGACCTGGGCATCCCCCAGCCGCTGGGGCAGCGTTTCGCTGGCCTCCAGCGAGACGACCGTGTGGCCCAGCCGCTCCAGGGCCGAACGGATGGCCTCCAGCGTCTTCGGGGCATCGAACTCGGCCTCCTGGTCCCCCTCCATCGTGGGAGCCACGCGCTTCAGGTTGTAGACGAACCCCACCCGCAGGCCCTTGCGATCGCGCCCGCCATTCCCCCCCAGCGACTTGCGCCGCCGCTGCGTGGCCTCGCAGATGCGGGACACGACGTCCGCCGCGGGAATGCCCCTGACCCCCGCCGAGACCAGCAGGGGCGATGCCGGCTCCAGAAACGCGTGCGCGGACGCCTCCATGAAACGAGGGATGCCCTCGGGGCTGACCCGAAACCGCAGCAGCCCGTAGTCCCGGAAGCCCAGCGCCCGCACCAGGCGACGCGCGTGAACGCGCAGCGCGGTCATCACGGACTCCGGCAGTGCCGCCGGACACTTGACGACCGGGCGACCCGGCACATCATCGGCCGCATCGCCCTGCTCGGACAGTTCGCCCGACTCCCGCAACTCGCACGCAGGCAGCAAGCCGTCGCCGACGCCTTCCAGCCAGGGAACGATGACGTCAACCCCGGGCCAGGCCTCGTCCAGCACCGCCGCGTCGCTGTCCGCCAGCACCCGGCGCACCTGCTCCTGCAGTTCCGCCGTCGTGCGGCAAGGTCGCGGGTCCCGAACCGGCAGGGTGTCCTGGTACGCCGGTCGGACCAGGGCCGGAAACCGGACGGTGTTCCACAGGAACTGCCCCACCGTCTGGGGCGTCACCACCGAGGCGACCGGCGCCGGAACGCCGTGCTCGCGAGCCAGCGCCCGCGCGACGACCCGGTCGCCGACCAGCGTCAGCGCCGCCGCGTCACACCCCGTCGTCGGAATGCGGAGCTCGTTCATCAGGGCGGGGTACAAGCCCTCGCGGCCGGGGATCCGCCCCCGCTCGGTCAGATTGAAGACCACGTCCGGCGCGAACGTCCGCACCTGGACCAGCACCGCCTCCAGCCCATCATCCACGGCGATCGGGGCCCACGCGTGCCCCTTCTCGGCCAGCAGTCTCCCCAGTTCGCGCACGCCGTCCGGCACCTCGCCGAACGGGCCCATGACCAGATCCGCGGACCCGTGCAGGATCGCGACCTTCATCCACGCCTCCGGGGGCCCAACGACCCCGCCGCAATTCGAAAGGAGAACCGGTCTGTCTGAGGATCAGAAGCAGCGGGTGCGGACGCCGGGTCCCGGCAACGCGCGAACGCGGAACCGGACGAACATCGATGTCTGGGTTCGAAGCACGTCGATTCCCTTCCAAGGGCCTTCGGCCACCGCGCGAACAGGCGAATTATTGTGGCATTTTCAGCCCCGATCAAGAACAATCTGCGACCGTGAGAACTCCTCGAAACATCGCGATGTTCCTGATTCCGCTGGCCCTGATGGTCCCGGCGACCCACGTCCGCGCCGACACGAATGACGACGTGCTCTGGGCCGCCCCCACCTTCGACATCGCCTTCGAGCGCCCGCTGGGCACGCGATACGGCGCCGGACTCCAGGCCGGCTACCGGCGGGGACTGGCGGACGACTGGAACCTCGACATCGTCGCCTCCTGGGCGGTGTTTCCCGGGCGGCACCGGGGCGACCTGCTCGGACTGACCCTGGGACCCGCCTACGTCGTCGATGCCTCCCGGTGGATCCTGGCCCTGCACCTGGCCCCGGGCGTGTTCGCCAGCCCCTGGACCCATCGCTGGCCCATCGATGGCGGCATCGAGGCCGGCATCACCCTGGAACACCGGCTCCGCCAGTCCGCAAGCCTGGGAATCCGGGTGGCCTACCGGCGCCTGATCCGATCCTGGGATGCCCTGGACGGAACGATCTCGGCGGCCTTCTTCGTTGCAGGCTGGTTGTGAGCTCCGGGGAGGGCCGGTTCAGTTCCGGGAGTTCGCGCGCATCAGGAAGTACAGCAGCTGAAGCACCGCGGTCGCCGCGGCCGCCACGTACGTCATTGCCGCCGCGTTCAGCACCGCGGCCACACCGTCGCGATCCCGCGGCCCGACCAGGCCCAGGCTGGGCAGGATCTCCTTGGCCCGCTTCGAGGCGTCGAACTCGACCGGCAGCGTCACCAGGCTGAACAGGACGGCCACCGAGAACAACCCGATGCCCACCCAGGTCAGGCCGGTCAGATTCAGGAACAAGCCGGCCAGGATCAGGATCCAGGACAGGTTCGACCCCCAGATCGCCGCCGGAGCCATCGTCTGTCGCAACACCAACGGACCGTAGGCCGCCTTGTGCTGGAGCGCGTGGCCGCATTCGTGGGCGGCGATGCCGGCGGCGGCGACGGAACGCCCCGCGAAGACATCGGGGGAAAGGCGCAGCACCCGCTTGGACGGATCGTAGTGGTCGCCCAGCATCCCCCCGACCCGCTCGATCTTCACCTCGTGAAGCCCGTTGTTGTCCAGAATGCGCTGGGCGATCTCGGCCCCGGTCAGGCCGGTGGACGAGGGCACCTTCGCGTACTTCGCGTACGACCGCTTCACCTTCGCCTGCGCCCAGATGCTGAGGATCAGGGCCGGCGCCAGCAGCATCAAGTACAGGGGATCGAAAATCATCACGCCACCTCCAGGGGCCACCAGGGCCTCGCACCAGAAGATAGGGACAGGTGTTGCCCCTGTCAACGCGCGGTCGGCACGCTTCCGTCCGCGCGCCGCTTGCTCGAATCCATCCGGATCTCTAGACTCCCGACCATGAGCACCTCGGCCGAGGCCCTGGCTCCCCAATTCCGAATCCCGCCGATCGTTCTGGCCCCGCTTCTGGGCGTCACCACGGCCACCTTCCGGCGCGTCTTCCGTCGCCATTTCGGCGGCGTCCATCGCGCGATGAGTCCGTTCATCCCGGTCCCACACGGAAAGCGCCCGCCCTGGCGCCACTTCAAGGACATCCTGCCCCAGGCGAACCGCGACTCGCTTCCCCTGATCCCGCAGTTGATCGGGCGGGACGGGGCGGACTTCCGCGAGACCGCGAACGCCATTCACGACGAACTGGGCTACGAGGAGGTCAACTGGAACCTCGGCTGTCCCGCACCCACGGTCACGGCTCGGGGCCGAGGCGCCGGCATGCTGGCGACCCCCGATCGCATCGAGGCGTTCCTGGCGACCGCCTGCGCCGGGCTCCGATGTCGCCTGTCAATCAAGATGCGCCTGGGCCTGGAGCGCGACGACGAGGCCCTGGCGCTGGTCGATTGCCTGAACCGCCACCCGATCGCCGAGGTCACGATCCACCCCCGCACCGGGCGACAGCAGTACGAGGGCCAGGCCGATGTCGAACGTTTCGGACAGTTGAAGGCGCTGCTGGCACATCCGGTCGCGTACAACGGAGACATCGACGCCACGGCCCGCGCCCAGGCGATCTGCGCCCGCTTCCCGGATCTTTCCAGCCTGATGCTGGGACGCGCGTTGATCGCGAACCCCTGGCTGCCCGCGGCCATTCGCGACGCCCGTCCCGAACGCGAGGCATGGCACCCGACCGCACTGGCGCGATTCCACGACGACCTGGTTGATGCCTACCAGCAGTCGCTGGAAGGAGGGGACGGCCCGGTTCTGGCGAAGATGAAGGAGCTTTGGGGATACTGGG
>JARKOL010000091.1 GCA_029975745.1 Myxococcota bacterium
GCCAGGTCCAGACACTCCAGGGTCGGATTCGCCGGGGTCTCGAGGTACACGGCGCCCGTCCGCGCATCCAGCGCGCCGGCCAGGGCATCGACATTCGAACAGTCGGTGAAACGCGTGGCGACACCGAAACGGGGCAGCCGATTCGTCAGCAGGCTGAAGGTGCATCCGTACATCGTGGGATGCGCGACGATGTTGTTGCCCGCCTTGCAGGTGGCCATCAGCGCCGCCGAGATCGCCGCCATCCCGCAGGCGAAGGCACAGGCGGATTCGCCCCCCTCGGCCTCGCGGTACTGGTCTTCCAGCATCGCGGTCGTCGGCTCGTCCAGCCGGTCGTAGATGTACGTCGGACGGCGCCCCTCCCGGGCCTCGGGGGGAGCGCCGAATTCCTGGAACCCCTTCTGGCCCCGGCGCACCGAATCCAGGCGAAACGTCGTCGAGGCCGTCCGCGGTGGAATCACGTGGTGGTCGTAATCCCACTTCTCCGAGCGATGCTTGCCGTGGATCAGGCGTGTCGAGAACCGGTATTGATCCCTGCGGGTTGTCGGCATGGTCCCCCCTGAAGCTATCCGGCCAGCATTGTGCTCTGGAAGACGCCGGTGGGTCAATCGAAATGCCCTCCACGAACCGTCACGAAGATGTCACATGGACGCCGTCGTGAAGATGGCACAAAGTGCCAGTTCGCCCTTTTCCCATGCGCCCGGCGCCGATTCTCACGAACCCCTTGCAATTCCATCGAATTGGCTCTAGATTCATTCCCAGACATGGCGACGTCGGCTCGCCATGCCCCCACAACAGCGCCGCCGGCGATGCAATGGGCTTGGATGAAGAGGGTTGATTATGGGCGACAGTACAAAGCATGAGTTCTATGTGGCGGAGCTGAAGTCGGCTCTGCAGGACTACCACCGCGTGAACCGCGAGGTTCTGCGTCTGGCGGACGATCGGCGGCAGAAGGCCCGGCTGGTCAAGAGCCTGCTGGCCATCCTCAAGCTGCAGGCGGGCGAAAGCGACGCCCAACTGCTGCTGGAGAAGGCACAGTTGGATGTGTTGGCCCGCCCGTTCATGACCCTGAAGACCCTGAAGACGGCGGGAACCGCCACGGTCGTCCGGCGACGCCGCGGCGAAAAGCAGGCCGTGGATCCCGCGACCGTGCTGGCGAAGGGCACTCCGGTCAAGATGATGTCCGGCAACTACCAGGGCTACAAGGGCGTGATCGCCTCGGCCCAGGCGCGCCAGGGACGCAAGGGACTGGACGTCACCTACTTCCTGGCACTGGAAGGGCCGAAGGGCGACAAGAAGCGCACGTCCGTCAAGCACGGAACCCTGCGCAAGTCCTGGAACGTCCTGGACTGACGCCCCGTCCCCAGCGAACCCGCAAAGGACCACTCGCAACGCGCGGGCCCGGCCCCGAGATCTGGCCCGCGGAACCTGGCCACAACCCGACTGGCGACGCTTTCAGGAGCGACGGCGCGGACGCGACTCGGAGGCCAGCAGGCGCCGCAGCCGGGTCGGATCGGGCCGCACGCGGATTGTCTGCGCGCGCACCACACGCACCGCACCGGGCTCGGGCGACCGACGTTCCGGGCGCAGGTTGCGCCGGTGGGTACAGGTGACGGGAACCTCGCGGGCCGGATCCGCCCCGGAAAAGTGTACCGCCAGCAGCGCGGCGTCCAGCAGTTCGTCGAACGGACGGTCCTCGAGCGCTCCGGGCAGCAGGACGTGGGCCCCCCCACCGCCCTCGACCTGGAACCACAAGTCGTCATCCTGGGCGGTGCGAAAGGTCAGTTCGGCATTGTCGCGTGCGTCGGCGGCGACGAGGATGCGACTGCCCGATCTCGTGGCGAACACCCGGTGTCTGGCCGGACGTTCGGCGGACTGGCCGCGTCGCATCCCGGAATCGGGGTTCGCCGCTTCGGCACGAGGCGGCAGCGATCCGGACGCGTCCCGGGACGGCCCCGATGCGCCGGACTGGCCTGGCGCCTGCAACTGCCGAAGCCATGCCTCGCCCCGCGCCAAGGCGTCCGGCGCGCCCTCCAGAATGGCCATCAGGGCCGCCTGGGTCTGGCCCATGCGCAGGGTCACTTCCTCCAGACGCGCCTGGATCGCGGGCAGGGCTGCCGTTCGTCGCGCCGCCCGGGCCCCGCTGGGATCGGGTTCCGAGTCCTGCGGAGACGCGGCGCCCTCGGTCGCCCGAGCCAGGTCGCCACGCAGCCGCCCGGCAAGGCGCTGGTCGGCATCCATGCGAGCCCGCAGATCCCGGCGGACCCGCGCGGCACGCACCGCATCCGCTTCCCGCGCGGCCTCCAGGGCGTAGGCGGCCTCGATCCGCGCACTCAGATCGCCGGCACCGGCCCCCGCGGCGAACCGGAAGGCGTCCAGGGGTTCTCCCTCAACCTTCAGCGGCCGGGAATACCGGCGCCCCGGTCGAAGGTCACGACGATGCGAATGCGAGGGCAGCAGCATCCCCAGGATCTCGTCCCGCCCATCGGTCAGGTACAGGTTCGCGTGATGGCCCGAGCACTCGAAAATCAGCTTGCGCCCATGGCTCGCCCCCGCGAACGCCAGGATCACGACCCGGTCCCGAAACGCCGTGCGCACGTCCTGAAGCGCCATGCCCTTCAGTTCTCGAAACACCTTGCCTTCGAAGGAAAAGCCCGTGGCGCCCCGGACCTTCGGGGGCGGGTTGCCGGTCAGGTGGATTCGGGACACGCGGGGCGCGGCGGTCAACCGCACGAACCGGGGCCCGCCCCCGGTCGTCAGAACCAGAATGGCCGAGGATTCGTCGATCTGGCGGAAGTCCGTGAACGCGGCTCCGGCCAGGGCGTTCTGAAGGTCGGCAACGACGGCCTCGATCTCGGTCAGGCTGAGGGTCATGGGGGAAACACTCCGTCGGTTCGGCGCTCGATCCGCGCGGGTTTGACTGTATCACGGCCGGACGCTAACTTGATACGTCGGGAGCGGCCCGCGGCGGTCGCCTGCTGGAGGATTCCCCCATGCCTCTGACGCGACGGTCTTGTCGCCTCGCTCTGGTGGGCCTCTGCGCCACGCTGGCGTGCGGCGCCCCACCCGCGGGTTCGAAGGACCCGGGCACCTCGGACGACGTGCCCCCCGCGGACGTGCCCGTGGACGGGGCCGACGGGACGGACGCCTTCCTGGCCCCCACCGAGGTGGACGAGGACTTCCGCCTGCTGCTGACGCGCGTCGGGGCGCTGGATCCCAACCGGAACGCCCTGGTACTGCTGGATCCCAGGCTGCGCGAATGGCAGGAGGACAGCGCCCCCTTCGTGATCACAAGCAGCCAAACCCAAGGCACGGCATCCCCCAGCCCCGCGAATCCGGGCCTGGACTGCCGCCTGGGCTGCTTCGCGGACGCCTCGATGACGTGGCTGGCCGTCCAGCAGGAGATCCCCGACACGTTCGGCAACACGCAACTGGTCGTCGGTCGCCTGGACCAGGAATGGGTGTTTCGACCGCTCGATGACGAGCCGATCCCGGACGTGACCGCACTGGCATTCGCCGGGCCATGGCTGGTCTATTCCCAGCGCATCCTGAAATGCGAGGCCGACACCGGCCCGCCGCAGACCTGCTGGATGTTCCGGCGCCTGAACCTGGAGTCCCCATCCGAGGTCGAGGACTTGTTCCAGTTCCCGACCTCCAGGAACCTGCACCTGTCCGGCCATGCGGGCCAGTTCACGGTATCGGGGGACGGCTCGACCCTGGTCGTCCAGGACCCGCGCCCCGGCACCCTGACCTTGTGGGCCTGGCGCCAGGAAGACGACCGCGGCGTGCGCCAGGTAGGCGAGCCCATCTGCGGGGAACGGTTGGACAGGAACGAGCAATGCCCCCAGGTGCCCGGTCGATTCACCGATCGCGAACCGCTGGCGCTTTCCATGGACGGGGATGTGGCCGTGCTGGCCGTGATCGAGCACGACCTGGCGCTGCGTCTGCTGGCCCTGGATCTGGACCAGGCCAATCCCGCCCTGACTCGGACCGACCTGAGCCGTGTGCCGACATCGGACGAGACCACGTTCCGCGCGGACGCGTGCTTCAACCCGCAAACCGCCTGGTGGACCCGTGTCCATCCGTCCATGCGCATCGCGGGCAGTGGGCCGGAACGCGAGCTTGTGTTCGTGGCGGAACGCAAGTGCGGCCGGACCCAGAAACCGTCCACCCAGATTGTTGCAGCGCCCGTGGCCCAGTTGCTGGATGACCCGAAGGTACCCCGCACCATCCGGCGCGTCACGAACTTCCCCGAGGGCGACGTACCGGCCAATGTCGTGATTCCGGATGGCGGCTTCGACCTGTCCCCCAGCGGCACCCTCGTCGCCTTTCTGGGCACGCCGATCCTGAATTCGGAGGGGGTGCCCCTGCAGGACTCCGACCAGGGCCAGCAGTACAACGACGTGGAGGTCCACGTGACGCGCCTGGACGGGACGACCCGCCCGGTCCAGGTTTCCGCGGACCAGGACACCCGATCCTGGAGCCTCAAGTCCGTCGTCGGGGGACGCCCGATCCCCCGGGATTGACGCACGACGGGTCCGTCCCTAGCCTGACCCGGGCACGGCCAGCCGTTGCCGCAGCGCCGCCGCCAGTTCCCCGACCGAAGCCACCGTGTCACCGCCCGTCCGGACATCCGGATCGTGGGAATGATAGGCGTCCGGATGGCAGACCCGCAGCGTTTCCCAGCCCAGAGCCAGGGCCGGAGGGAAGTCCTTGGCCGGATGATCCCCCACCATCAGCACCGGCAGCCGCTCGACCCCCAGCATCCGGGCAGCGGCGGCGAACGGCTCGACCCGGGGCTTCGGGTAGGCGCGCCCCCCGACATCCGCCGTGAAGACGACCGCATCGAACCGGGAGGCCAACCCCAGGGCCGCCCACTTGCGACGCTGGACGTCGGCGTATCCGTCGGTCACCAGGCCCAACCGGATTCCGGCCGATCGCAGGAAATCCAGCAATTCCGGAACCCCGGAATGCGGGACCAGGCGGGGAGGATGGTCGCGAAACGCCTGGACCAGCGCGGACACCAGCGCCGGGTCCCGGGGGATTCCCAGTTCCTCCAGCGCCGTATCGAATACGTGCCACGGACCGGTCCGTCCCAGGACCCCCAGGAACACGTCGGCGGCACCCACCGGACGGGGCAGCCACGCGTCCAGCACGGCACCGGCGGCGACCAGGCCACCGCGCACGAATTGCGCCTCGGGATACAGGGTGTCGTCCATGTCGAACACGACGGCGGCAAGCGGGGGAAGCTGCGTCGTCATCGCCCAGACTCCCGGGCGGCGGCCTCGGCAACCCGTTCCCGGGCTGTTCGCCACAGTTCGGCATGTTCCGGTTCCTGGCGTGCCGCCTGTTCCAGCAGTTCGATGGCCGTCTCGAAACGTCGATCGGCCACCTCGACCTGGACCGCCACCAGGACGAACTCCGGGCTCCGCTTCACGTCCTCCATCGCCGCCAGTTCCCGCCGCGCGGCCGCCGGTGACCCCAGAGCCAACTGGACCCGGGCATCCCGCAGCACCCGTTCGGCGGGCTGGGGGGCCGGTGTGGCGGCCAGCGCCGCCGCCGTGTTCAGACGCCGCGCGGCCAGCATCACGTCCCGATCGCCGGGAAATCGATGCGCCGCCTGGGCGATGACCGCGTCGGCCTCCTGGAAACGCCCCTGCCGCGCCAGGAGCAGCGACAACAGCACGTGGCCCCCGGCATCATGCGGCGCCAGGGCAACCAGTTCGCGCGCGAAGGACTCGGCCTGTGCGGGCGGCGCCGTCCGGGCCCATGCCGCGGCTCGGGGACCCAGGAACCGGGTCGGATCGGCGGCCAGATTCGCGTGAACCCGCTCGGGAACGGTGAACGACAGGGATACGGGACCGGCCTCCAGCGCCAACCGACCGGACCGTTCGAACCCGTCCAGGAACGCCCGCACCGCCAGCAAGGTCGGCAGGTCGGCGTCCGAGGTGCCCTCCATCAGCGCCACGCCCTGCCCCAGGGCGAACGCCGCCGCCCGGGTGGCGTCCCGCTGGGAAAGGGCGGCCAGGCGTCCGGCCTCCAGGATCGCGATGGCATCCGAGTGCCGCCGCTGGCGCAGGGCCATCGTGGCCGACTGCTGGACGACCACCAGATTCTCGGGGTCCAGGCGCTGCTCGTACTCCCACAGGGAGGCATCGTCCTGGAAGTGGGCCAGGTGGGGCACGGTGACGACCAGAAGCGCCGCGACGAGGGCGCCACCGCAGGCCGTGGCCGCAATCGCGATCGGTCGGGGCCGCGCCTGGGCGGCGGCCAGCGAACGTCCCGCAAGCGCGGCCACGCCCAGGATTGGAAGATACAAGAACCGTTCCGAGACCAGGGTGTAGGTGCCCATGGGAAACAGGTTCATCACGGGCACCAGCGGCCCGACGAACCACAAGGCGTCGCCCAGCCAGCCCCGCAGGCCCGGACGCCGCCACGCCGCCACGCTCAGGACGACCCCCAGCGCCAGGGCCGCCAGCCCCAGCGCCACCGCCCCGGTGGCCTGTTCGAAGCCGCCCCCCACCGCGGCGATCTGCCGTCCCACCTGGGTCGAGGGCTGCCACGGCCAGAACGTCGAGGCCAGGAAATGCCCGGCGGAGGCCAGAACCCGCGTCGCGGCGTCCAGCACTCCCGCCGAGGCGCCGGCAGGGATCGGAGGGGGCAGCAGCGCCAGTCGCACGCCCAGAAACGCCAGCATCATGCCCGCGACGATCGAACCGCGGCCCCGGACCCGGGGACGACGACCGCGCAGGGCTTCGTCCACAATCAACAGGAAGGGAACGACGACCGCCGCCTCCTTCGCCAGCGCCGCGACCACGAAGCACAGCCCTGCGGCGACCGCACCCGGGATGCCGGCCCGCCGATCCCACAGCCGGAGCCCCCCAAGCACCGCCAGTGCCATCCACAGGTCGGTCGATCCCGAGACCCAGGTCACGGACTCGACCCGCGTCGGGTGCAGGACGAACAGCAGCCCCGCCAGCGCGGCGACCCCCTCGGCCCGTCCCGGGGCCAGGCCGGGTGCATCGGCTCGAAGCCGGGCACGAAGCCAGGAATACGCCAGCAGCGAGCAGGCCAGGTGCAGTCCCAGGGACACTAGATGCCATCCCAGCGGACGGGCGCCGAAGGCCTGGAACTGGAGTACGTACGCGACCTTGACGATGGGACGATACAGGCGTCCGTAGGTCGGATTCACGGGATCGCCCACGCCGGAGGCATCCCAGAAGTCCCGCGAGAAGGCGCGCGGCAGGTCCGTCCAGTCCCGGACGTAGCGATTGTGGACGATCAGCGACTGGTCGTCCCACAGGAAGTCGCCGAAGACACCCGGGCCGAAGCCGGCCAGCACCGCGGCCGACAGCACCAGCAGCGCTGCGCGATGAACGCGGCCATCCGCCCCGGACACGTCGCCCTCCCGACAGGACGGCGCGATTCTAGCACGGCAGCCGGGGTGCCGCCCCGCCCCTGTCCGCCGCGTCCGTGGCGCGCCGTCGCGGCGGACAAGACAGGCGCCCGGGTTCGTGGCATGCTTCCCGGCGACCGGTGGCTGGAGGACCGATGCCTTCGCGTCGCACCGCGCGCGTCGGCGACCTGACCCTGGGCGGCGGGGCGCCGATCGTGCTCCAGAGCATGACCAACACCGATCCGCGCGACGCCGAGGCGACCGCCGCGCAGGCCCTGGCGCTGGCGGAGGCAGGTTGCGACATGGTGCGCATCGCCGTGCCCGACCTGGACGCGGCTGCGGCCACCCGGGAGGTCCGGCGCCGTCTGGGCCGACTGCCCCTGGTGGCGGACGTCCACTACGACCACCGGGTCGCCGTCGCCGTCGCCCCCTACGTGGACAAGATCCGGTTGAACCCCGGCACCCTCCGCGGACGAGCCGCCCTGGACGACGTGGCCAAGGCCCTGCGAGACCACGGCACGGCCCTGCGGATCGGCGCCAACTCGGGTTCCCTGCCCCCGGGATTCGAGGCGCCGCCGCACCTGCTGCCGACGCGCCTGTGCGATGCGGTCGCGGACTGGGTCGCCCGCTTCGAGGACGCCGGCTGCGAAGACCTGGTCGTGTCGGTCAAGGCGACATCGACGACCGCGACGCTGGCGGCATGCCGTGAGGCCGCCAGGCGATTCGACCACCCACTGCACATCGGACTGACGGAGGCGGGCACGGCGCGCACGGGCGCCATTCGTTCCGCCGCCATCCTCGGCGCCCTGCTTGCCGAGGGGGTCGGGGACACGATCCGGGTCTCGCTTGCGGGCGACCCCATCGAGGAGGTTCGTGTCGGCCAGGAGATTCTGCGCAGCCTGGGACTGCGCCCCGAGGCCGATCGCGTGCTGGCGTGCCCCACTTGCGGACGCGCGCGCATGGACGTGGCCGTCGTGGCGGCGACCGTGGAGGCGGCCCTGGGAACCCGGCGCGGCACCCGAACCGTGGCGGTGATGGGTTGCGAGGTCAACGGACCGGGCGAGGCGCGACACGCGGACATGGCCATCGTGGGAACCCGGGACGGAGCCGCCTTCTATCGCGGAGGGAAGGTCGTGCTTCAAGGCACGGCGGACGAGGCCCTGAAGGCATTGATCGCCGCGCTCGACGACGGAATCCCCGCGCACGACTGAGACAGCGTCCACGCTCGGGGCCGGGTATTGCCGGCGCCGTCGAGTCCGCCGAACCCCAGGAAGCGACGACCGGTCCGATCGTACGCCCCCTGGACCGACGGCCAATCGGGCAGCCCCGGCAGCGCGGACACCTCCCACTGCTCGAAGTGCAGGACCCCGCCCGCGGCGCCGGACGGCAGGACCAGGCACGATCCGGAGTCGTGGTCCGGAAACACCTGGAGTTCCATGGCGTCCAGACGATCGGACAGGATCTGCCAGGTGGCCGCCCCCTCCTGCCACGTCGCGATGCCGCCGGAAGGCATGCCGCCCACCACGATCAGGCGTTCCTTCGAGGCGTCCCAGAAGGCCCCGTGGCCCTGTGAAGGCCGGCTTTCGACCGGCAACCGCACCCAGCCCGCCTCCGAGGTCCAGCGCCACAGGTCCCCAAGAACCGCGTCCCCGTCATGGCCACCGTACAGGAGCAGCCCATCCGGCGTCCACGTCATGGAGTGGGCGAACCGGGCACCGGGCCCCGCCCCCAGATCCTGGAATCCGGGCGGCACGGCGCGCAGGCGAACGAAGCGGTTGGACACGCCTCCCAGTTCGCCGGGGGGAGCGTCCAGGCCGCCGTGCAGGTACGCCTCGCTGGACGCCTCGTCCACCGCGACCGCCCCCTGGATCCATGCCGGCGCCGTCCCGGGATCGATCGTCACGGACTGGAAGGTCAGGTCATCCACGGACCAGGACCACAGATCCGTCAGGGCGCGCTTGCCCATCAGGTCCCGCGTCCAGCCACCGAACAGAACCGCCACCCTGCGTTCGGGAAACGCCACCAGGCCGCCGTCGGCGCGCCCCGCGGGCAGACGAGCCAGCAGCATGGACATCCACTGGCCGGTCTGGGCGTCGAATCGAAGCACCTGGCGATGGCCCCGTCCATCCGCGCCAAGCCCCGCGAAGACGTACGCCCCGTCCTGCGCGCCGACCAGCGACGGCCACAACAGCGCCGCGTTCAGCGGCAACGAGGCCGCCTTCGTCAGCGTGCCCGACTCGCCCGTGACTTGCAGGCGCAGCACGTCGGACGCCATCAATCCATCCGCGCCGGTCCCGCCCACGACCAGCCACGAGCCATCGGGCAGCGCCGCCATCGCGTGCCCGGCACGTCGCGGCGGGGGCGGGGACAGCGAGACCACCTCGGCCTCGCCGCTGGCCGAAACCCGGAACAGCTCCGCCGTGGGTCGGCCCGCCGCGTCCTGGCCCCCGAAGATCAGGAACCCGCCCGCCCCGTCCGAGGCCACGGCCGTCGCCCGACGTCCCGGAATCGTCAGGGTCTCGACCGTCGATGTGGCCGGGGCCATCCCGACGCGAACCCGCTCGGCCAACGCCTTGGTCGAGTCCATCCGCAGCAACCAGAGTTCCTCCCCGTCCGGGGACATCCCGGCAGCCACGGTGCCCGTCTGAACCAGGCGGTTCGGCAGTTCGACCCAGCGATTCTGGTCGAATGGGAACGCCCACAATGACGCCGGTTCCGACTCCGAAGGGAACTGCCCCCCAACCAGGATCAGGCGCCCCCCGGCCCCATCGTGGACCAGGGTGGCCCCGAAGCGGGGCCCCGGCCCCTCCGAAGGCATCGGAACGAAGCGGCGACTGGTCCCCTCGAAGCGCCAGAAGTCGGAATGCGCGGACAGGACCGAGCCCGTCCCATCCATGATGGAAGCCCCGCCGAACACGTACAGGGACGAGGACGACCCCACGGGCACGGCCACCATCGCCGCCCCCGCGCGAACCCCGGGCTCGCCGGCGACGAACGCCAAGTCCCCGCCCAGGAAGTCCTTCACCATCCCGTCGTCCACCAGGCCGTTGCAGTCGTCGTCCACGCCGTTGCAGGTTTCCTCGACCGCCTGGACCAGCGAGGAACACGTCCCGGACAGACGGTCCGCCCCGCACACGACCACCCCGCCCTTGCACGGACCGCTGCCGCACGACTGGCCGATGTCGCGCCGCCCCAGCACGGGGTCCCGGTACGCGAAGGCCGGGGATTCGTCCGTCAAGCCGTCACAGTCGTCATCCAGCCCATCGCACAGGGCCTCCTCGTCCCCGGAATAGCCGGGCACCTGCGTAAGGTCGCACCAGGCCTTGCCGTCGCGACACCGCGTGATCACGCGGTCCGGATGCGCCGCGCACACGCCCATCGGGGTGCGACACGGGTCGCGATCCGCGGGCCAGGTCACGTCCTCGTCGGTCAGGCCGTCGCAATCATCGTCCTGGCCGCTGCAGACCTCGGGGACACTCTCGTCGTGGCTGCCCCCAGGTTCGGTCGAACATCGCAGTCCGCCTTCCTCGTCGCACTCCACGACGCCGGAACCGCACGCCCCGCGGCCCTCGCACGACTCGCCCAGCGGCACGCCCCCAAGGTGCAGGCCGTTGTCGGGTTCCCCGTCGCAGTCGTCGTCCAGCCCGTTGCACCGCTCGTGCTGGGACGCGTCCTGGGTTCCCCCGGGATTCGACGAGCACCGGGTCCGCGTCGGATCGACGTCGCACTCGACCACGCCGGCACCGCAGGTGCCACTGCCCATGCAGGACAACCCCAGGGGAATGCCGTCCAGGGCGAACCCCTCGTCCGTCTGGCCATCGCAATCGTTGTCCAGGCCGTCACACCAGTCCTCGGGCGACGGGCGATAGCCGGGCACCGCACCGTAGTCGCACAGGGCCACCCCGTCGATGCACTCGGCAACGATCGATTCGGGGGCCGCGCCGCATACCCCTTGCCGAGCGCACCCGTACCGCGCCACCTCCTCGGGGGACGCATCCGGCACATCGTCCCGCGGGTCGAATGCATCCGGCACGCAGTCGCCATCAGCATCGGCGATGTTGCTTTCCAGGGCATCGATGCGCCCGTCCCCATCGGTGTCGATCGGTCTGGTCGGATCGGGCCCGACCTCGACCCCGTCGGGAATCTGATCCCCGTCCGTGTCCGGATTCATCGGGTCCAGCCCCAGAGCCAGTTCCTGGCGATTCGTCAGGCCGTCCCGATCGGGGTCGCCCTCCGGGTCGCCGCACCGCCCCCCCAGACAAAGGGCGGACTTGCACTCGCCGTGGGCCGTGCATGGCTCCTGGAACGCCCTGCCCCCATCCCCGTCCGCGCAGGACACCGCGACCAGGACAAGCCACGGGACGAACCGGCCCCCGCCCACGAAACGGGACGGGTGAGCCGCGGCGAGGGCTTTTCGGGCCATTCGGGTGCTTGACCTCGAAGTCGGGCGCGACTATCTTGCGATTTCGTGAGTGAAACTTCAACGGACGACGTCGTCCAGCCAGCACTTCCCCCACCAACGACGCACCGAATCCCGGTGGACGACGCGCACGCGGGCTGGCGCCTGGACATGTGCGTCGCGGCGCTGGTTCCGGCGGTGTCCCGCTCGGCGGCCCAGCGACTGATCGACGCGGGCGAGGTGCTGCTGGACGGACGAAGGCGGCCCCAGGGGTTCCGGGTTCCCGGCGGCGCGACCCTGGAGGTCCGCGTCCCGGCGACGCCGCCGCGGGAATCGCCCCGCCCTTCCGCGGGCGAACTGGACATCCTGTTCGAGGACGACGACGTCCTGGCCATCAACAAGCGCCCGGGTCTGGTCGTTCACCCCGGTGCCGGGCACCAGTCGGGGACCCTGGTCAACCAGTTGCTGGCCAGCGGACGGTCGTTCTCGATCCTCGGGGGCGCCGATCGGCCCGGCCTGGTGCATCGCCTGGACCGCGACACGTCGGGCGTGATGCTGGTCGCGAAGAACGACGCCGCGCACATCGCCCTGGCCGCCCAGTTCAAGGACCGGGTGGTGGCCAAGACGTACCTGGCCCTGGTGCTTGGGCCGCAGCTTCCCGACCAGGGCGTGATTGCATCGGACTTTGGCCGTCGCCCGGGGGACCGCAAGCAGTTCACGGGACGTGTCCGCTCGGACCGAAAGGCGATCACGGAATACGAAACCGTCGCCCGCGCCGACCTGTGCGCCCTGGTCCGCGTGCGCCCCCGAACCGGCAGGACCCACCAGATCCGGGTCCACCTGTCCGAACTGGGGCATCCCATCGTCGGTGATCGCGTGTATGGCCGAGCCTATCCGCGCCCGGGAAGCCGGCCGGAATCCGAGGCGACCGCGCTCCGCGAGATGACCCGACATGCCCTGCACGCCCTGGCGATCCGGTTCCTGCACCCGCGCACCGGGGTCTCGATGGAGATCACCGCCCCCCTGCCGCGGGACTACCGGCAACTGCTGCATGCCGTGTTCGGCGACGCTCCGGAGGTCGCGGCCCTGACCGCCAGCCCGGGGGATTAGGGCAGGTTCGTGCGGCGCATTCGAATCACCTGGGACCCGTGCAGCGAGGCATACTGTTCGATCACGGAACCCAGCCGAGCCAGGACCCACGGCTGGGCGCTGCTGGCGCCGTTCTTGGTGAACACGATGTCGTCGGCAATGTGGACCGCCGTGTGGCCGATCAGTCCCGACGGCATCGCGAAGTGGTAGAGATCCCCCAGCAGGGGTGGCGTCTGCACCTGCACGTAGTGTTCGGAGAGTTCCTGCTCGATCCATTCCTTGGCCAGAAACCGATCGTCGGCGGTGGGCTCCAGGAAGTTCATGCCGGACCAGTGGCAATCCCGCGGGTCGTCAAGGAACTCCGAATACGTGTTCAGCAGCGTCCGCGGCACCGGCGGGAGCAGGTTCAGGATGTCGATCGAACCCCCGCCGGGCCTCCGGGACAAGGACTCCAACAAGCCCTTCAGTTCCCTGCCGAATTCCCCCCGAGACCAGTAGCGGACGATGCCCGAGACATCCTGTCCTTCCTGGATGCGCAGCCGGACGATCAGGCCCCGCTCCATGTGCAGGAACCTGACCATCTCGATGCGACCGGGCGTATCGAGCGTCGCGCAGACGGCGGCGCTATCGATGAACACCGTGTCACCGTCCCAGAAGAACAACAACTGCCGCACCAGATCCTTGGTCTCCTGGGGAAGGGTCGATGCGGCCAGATTGTCCTCGAACACCTCCCTGCGACCGCGGATCCCGTCGTTCACCCAGGGGTTGAGTTGGAAGTCCAGGTCGGCATAGACCCGGGCACGCGTCTCGCCTGGGATCGAACGCAGCCACGAGAGTTCCGGAACCAGGCCGCAATACCCGTTGCCGCACTGCACTCTTGACAGACCGGCGGCCCGCAGCGACTCGGACATCCCGCGCGCGGCCAGCCAGGCATCGACCGCGGCGACGTCCGAGACCGGAAGCACCCACGTCCCGGGCACCACCGGACACTGGCTGGCGCGACTGACCTGGCGCGCCGGCGACAGCACGATGGGGCGCACCTCCAGTTGGCCCCAGGGCCCGGGCTTCCCCACCTGGATCTCCTTGTTGCGGCAGGAGGTGTCGAACATGGCTTGTATCCGGCCCTCGTCCTGGGTGTCGTCCCCGGTGCGACCCAGGATCAGCCCCACCGATCCGACACCCACCAGACACCCCGCGACGAACCACAGCACACGGAGGATCCTCCCGCCGCCGACGGCGCGTCCACCCGCCTTACCAGCCGGGCTCTTGTGCTCCTTCGAGTTGCCGGTCTTCTTCATCCTGCTACCGCTCGCGACGCCGGAACGCCTGGATCGACACAGGCCCCAGGGGTTCAAGCACCCGAAGCACCGATTCGCGATCCGCCAGGGCCCACGGCCGGAATCGGGACTTCCCCATCCGGGTGATCAGCATGTCATCCGCGATGTGAACGCCGGCGACACGCACCGAGCCCGCCGAAAACAGAAGCATGTCGCCCAGCGCGACGCTCTGGGAGGCCAGCGGGCGCCAGTCCCGCGCCACCGACTGGGCCTCGCCCGCCGGATCGATGGGCGGCGTGCGAGGGTCGACCCGATTGAAGTGGATGGCGAACCACAGCCCGTCCGCGGCGACCTCGTCCGGGTCGGGCAGCCGATTCACGCGCTCGCGCGCGAACGCGGGGAGCATGTGCCCCACGTCCAGCCGTCCGCCGCACGGGGGCTTCGCAAGCGAGCGGATCAGGGACCGGACGCTGGTGGTTCTCCGGGAACCCGCCCAGTAGAGTCCCAGCCGCTCCACGTCGGCGTTCGGCCGAATCAGCAGGCGGACCAACGCACTGTCGTTGCCCTGGTAGAAGCGGACAACCCGACGCCTGACGTCATCGGAGGCCCCCCGACAGATCGGCGCCAACTCGGCGAGGATGAAGCCCCGCCCCCACGGCACCAGATGCGCTTCGATCTGCGCATGCATACTTTGGGGCAACCCGCTGGATTCCAGACTGGCCTTGAATGCCCGACGGGTCCGGATCGGAGCCTCCAGAACCCAGGCGTTCGCGCCGTTGGCCGCCAGTTCGCGAAACAGCCGCGACCGCGCCTTGCGGGACAGCGCCGTCACCTGATCGATGTCGGGACGCACCTCGCAGCCCGCGGCATCGCAGGAAGCGCCCCCGGCCAGCGCATCGGCCAGGGTCCGGGGAACGCCCATGTCCCGCAGCCGACCAGCCACATCGGCCGCCGAGACTCCCGGAAGAACCCAGGAATTCGGCACATCCCGGCACTCCTCGGGACGAATCGACTGCAGATCGACCTCGAACGTGAAGGGCAGGCGTTCCAGGATCCCCCACGCCCCCTCCGAGTGCGACAGTTGGGCCCCTCCGGGAGCGTCGTCGTGCTCCCCGGACAGCAGGGACACGGCAAGCACCCCCAGCCCAATCCCGGAGGCAACGCCAACCACGAGCGACCAGGGAAGACCGCGATAGAATTGCCGCCATAGGGAGGACATCCGCACCGAACCTCTTGTGGAGCACGCCGATGGCGAGCCGACCGGCGCACCGATTGTACGACTTTCCGGGATGGTGAATCCAGCCTGCCCGCCACCGATCGGCGGAACGCGACGTTCGCGTGTATAATGCCGCCCGGCTCGGAGGGGTCCATGACCGAAGGCATCGCACAGTTTCACAGGGTTGCGAAGGCGGTCGCTGCCGCGGCCAAGGCGGTCGGCGACGCGGGGAAGGCCGCCGCCCAGGTGCCGCCGGACCCCCAGGCCGTTCAGGCGGCGTGCGACAAGGCCGTCGAGGGCCTGGCGAAGATCGCGGGCATCGAGCGGGTCGCCGATTCGCTGCGGAGTGAACTGGCCCGACGCGCATCGGCGGCGCGCGAGGAACTGGAACGGGAACGGGCGCTGTTGGCCGGCGCGGTGGCCCAGATGCTGGGTCGCGAGGGCCTGCGGGTCGAGGGCAACCTGCCGACACTGCGAGCCGGCGCCCTGGCTCTGGACTTCACGTTCGGCACCAAGGGGCTCTGCACGGTCTGGCTGGGCCCGCGAATCACGCGGCTTGCCACGTGCCCCCTGGAGGCGACGGCCATCGCGGCGCGCGTGGTCGAGCTGGATCGCACGCTGTTTCGCGGCGAGTTCGACGAGGGCGTGTTCCTGGAAGACCTGTGGCAGGCCTATCGCGGGGCGACCCACCGACTGGGCCTGGCCGAGGGCGAGCGGGTGCCCCTGACCACGCTGCTGGCCCAGATGGCCTTCCTGCGCCAGAAGCCGACGTTCCTTGTGGATCCGCGTCGCGAACTGTTCACCCCCTACGGGCGGGTCGAGTTCGCCGCCGACCTGTCGCGCCTGAAGTCCCGCTCCGTCGGAGGCCGGGAATTGCGCCTGGATGTCGCCACGATGGCACAGACCAAGCGCCCCGAAGACCACCTATGGGTTCCGCGCGGCGCCGACGGCGTCCGTTACGCCACGGCCAGTTTCGTGCGCGCGCCCCGATGATGCCGGGACCCGCGAAGGCCCCGGGAGGCAGCAACGAATGATCCAGGCACTGACCGCTCGCCAGGCCCGCCACGTGATCGAGGTGGTCGGGTCGTCCGGCACCCCCCCGGAGTGGGGATTCCAGTTCTTCTCGGCCGGGCTGGACGGCTACCTGAAGGTGGTCGAGGAAGACTACCTGCGGACGTTCGTCAAGGACGGCGGCTCCTCGTTCAAGGTCGTCGTCGGCACCTATGGCGGGGGCAAGACCCACTTCCTGTACAGCGTCCGGGAGCTGGCCTGGAGGCACGACTACCTGGTGGCCTACTGCCCGCTGTCCCCCGAGGCGACCCCGTTCCATCGCCTGGACATGGTGTACAAGTCGATCGCGACGAACCTGATGCGTCCGTTGACGCCCGACGAGCTGCTGGCCGGGGCGGACCGGGGGCTGGGACCGTTCCTCAAGGGGGTGTTCGGCACGCTGGTCGAGGCGCTGGAGGCAGAGGGGCTGCGGGGCGCCGAACTGGACGCGCGCGTCAAGGCGGTGGCGGCCGATTCGACCCGAGGCATCGAGAACCCGAACTTCGCCCGCGCGGTGCGTCTGGCGCTGGAGGCGCTGGCGGACCGGGATGCCGACCGCTTCGACCTGATGGTCCAGTACCTGACCGTCGATGGCTACGACCGCGTGGCCCATCGCCAGGCGGGCATCCTGCAACCGATCGACCGGGGCCAGGCGTTCGCGACGATTCGATCGCTGGTCACCTGGGTGCGCAACCTGCGCTTCCGAGGTCTGGTGATCCTGTTCGACGAGGCCGAGCAGGCCGGCGCGATGACGTCGAAGCAGAAGGAGATGATGCTGGCGAACCTGCGCGAACTGGTGGACCAGTGCGGGTCATCGTCGTTCGCGAACGTCATGGTCATGTACGCGATCCCGAACGAGCAGTTCCTGACCGAGGGCCGCTCGCCGGCCTACGAGGCGCTGCGCCAACGCATCCAGACGGTGTTCGATTTCACGAACCCGACCGGGGTCAAGGTCCGCCTGGATCGGCTGGCCCGGGACCCGCGGACGCTGATGGCCCAGATCGGCTCGAAGCTGGTCTCGGTCTACGAAGCGGCCTACCGGGTTTCGCTGCCGGCGGAGGCCAGCCGGCGGGTCGTGGAACTGCTGGCCGAGGCGGCCGCCGAGCGGGCCTTCGGCGACATCGGCTACAAGCGGATGTTCGTCCAGGCACTGGTTCGTGCCCTGCACGCGATGCGACTGGGCGACAACCCGGTGATTGACGAGGATTTCGCCCGGCGGATGCTGTCCGCGGGCGACGAACCCGAGGCGATCGATTTCGATGACCCGCTTCCGTAAGGGCGATGCGGTGCAACACGCGGGATACGGCCGCGGGACGGTCTCGGGCGTCCGCATCGACGGCTACGAGGTCCGCGTCACCTTCGGTTCGTTCTCGCTGTGGATCCCCACGCGCGAGCTGGAACGCGCGCCCGGCGGCCTGCGGCTGGTCGGAGCGCCCCCGCCCCCGGCACCCGACCGGGGCCCCGGTGATCGCACCTCGTTCGAGGCGATCCTGCGCCTGCTGACCGGCGAGCCCGAGCCGCCCGCGCAGGCCAGGACCGGTGCTCCGCCCCCGCGCGAACCCGGGCGCCGTCCCCGCCCCCGCCCCGAACCCCGGTTTCGCCCCGCGCACGACCAGCGCACCGTGCGGGACTCGACCGCGATCGAGGCCTTCCGGCTGGGCATCGTGCCCCTGCGCCACGTGACGGACTGGACCGTCGGGCGTGAACGCGAAATCGGGCAGTTGCGTTCGTTCCTGCACGACCCCGCCGAGGGCGCCGTACTGATCGAGGGCGCCTACGGGGCGGGCAAGAGCCACCTGCTGCAGGTGCTGGCCCAGGACGCGACGGCGCTGGGCTTCGCGACCGCGATGGCCGGTTTCGACCCGTCCGAGGCCACGGCGGCGTTCCCGAAAAAGGCCTACCGTCGCCTGGTCCGCAGCCTGGCCGTGCCCCTGGATGGAACGACGCTGGATTTCCGGGGCTTCTGGACGGCGGTGGCCGAACGCCCCGTCTGGCACGACGTCCTGGGCGATCACTGGCTGTTCGGTCCGTTCCTGGCCCGACTGGCGAAGGGGCGCGTGGACGAGGACCACTGGGAACACGTCGAGGCGCGCGGCCAGGCCGACCCTCGGCGGGCCACCCTGCACGACTACAGCACCTGCGCGAACCTGTACGCCAACCTGCTGACCGCGATGTCCCGGGCCGCGGTCGATGTCCTGGGGCTGACAGGGCTGGCCGTGCTGCTGGACGAGGCCGAGGTCGCGCGCAACACGATGTACCGGTACCAGGCCCTGCGGGGAGTCAACTTCTTCCGGGGGCTGGTGCTGGCCGCGAACGACGACCCGGCGCTGGCCGAGGAGGAGATCGTCCGCCGCGACGCCACCACGGTCGGGACCGAGACGGGACTGGTCTATTCGGGCCACAACCCCATCCGCTACACCACCGGCATCCCGGCCGGCCTGAAGGTGGCGTTCGCGCTGACGCCCGGGTCGCTGCAAGAGGAATTCCGTCGAACCCGCGAGTCCATCCCGCGCGTCGAGCTGGACGTCCTGGGGTACGATCAGCTTCGGCTGCTGTTCGGACGCATCGCGGACACGTTCGCCGGGGTGTACGGCGTGCGCCCCACGCGCGAGGCGCGCGACCGCATGTTCCGGCTGCTCGCGACGGCGGACCGGGTCTCTTCGACGCGGGGATTCATCAAGGGCGCGATCGAGGCGCTGGACTTCCTGCGATTCTACCCCGAGGGCGATGTCGAGGCCCTGATCCTGGACGGCCAGGCATGACCGCCATCGACCGCAACGCCGCCATGAGCGCCCTGCCCCGCGCGTTCCACGCCTTCCTGGGCCGCTTCGCCCGCCTGACGGCCATCCAGGCCAACGCCATTCCCGTCGTGCTGGCCGGCGAGGACTGCGTGCTGGTCGCTCCGGCCGCGTCCGGCAAGACCGAGGCCGCCCTGGCACCGCTGTGCGAGCGTCTGACCCGGAACCCCGCGGACTCGGGCGTCGGCCTGCTGTACCTCGTTCCGACCCGGGCACTGGCCAACGACACCGAGACGCGAGTCCGAGGCCCCGCCGGAATGCTGGGCCTGGTCGCGACCGTGCGAACCGGCGATCGGCCCGCGGCCCTGGCGGCGCGACGCACCGACCTGCTGGTCACGACACCCGAATCGCTGGACTCGATGCTGTGCCGCCAGGCCGAGGTCTTCGGCCACGTGCGTGCGGTCGTCATCGACGAGGCGCACCAGCTGGACGGCACGGCTCGCGGCGACCAGTTGCGCGTGCTGCTGCGCCGCCTGTCGGCCTGGCACGCGAAGCCCCGTCCCCAGCACGTCGCGATGACCGCGACCGTCGCCGACCCGGAGGCCATGGGGCTGCGGCTGTTCGGTCGGGAGGTCCCGGCAATCCGCGCGGGAATGGAACGCCCGGTCCAGGTGTCCTGGGCCGACGACGTCGCCGACGCCGCGCGCGCCATCCGGACCGCGGGCCTGACCAAGGCGATCTTCTTCTGCAACAGCCGCCGACGCACCGAACAGGTGGGCGCCGAGCTGGCACGCGTGGGTCCGTGGCCGCGCGAGCGCGTGATGGTCCACCACGGCAGCCTGTCCCGGAAGGAGCGCGAGGAGGTCGAAGCGGCCTTTCGACGCTTCGAGGCCGGGCTGCTGGTCTCGACGAACACGATGGAACTGGGCGTGGACATCGGGGATGTCGATGCCGTGGCGCTGGTCGGCTCGCCCGATTCGCTGGCCTCGTTCTACCAGCGCGTGGGCCGGGGATGCCGCCGCCGGACCGGGATGCGTGCCTGGTGCATCCCCTCGGATCCGGAGGACGCCGCGCGATTCAGGGACATCGTGGCCGCTCTGGAACAGGGCGAGATGCCTTCCGTCGATCACGACCCCGACCTGTCGGTCATCGTTCAGCAGACGTTCTCCGTGCTGTACGGCATGCGCCGGCCGGTCGCCCGCCGCTGGCTGGTCGAACTGCTGAAGGTGCTGGCCGAACCGCCCGTCGTCGATCAGATCCTGGACCATCTGGTCGCCGAGGGCTGGCTGACCTCGACGGCGCTGGGGGGGCTGGTCGCGTCCACGCCCCTGATGGACATGGGTGAGCGGGGCCGCATCCACAGCAACATCGCCGACAGCCGGACCGTGAAGGTCGTCGATGACGCCACGGGACGGGTGCTGGGGCACGTGTCGGCCGCGGCCATCGACCAGGGCCGGGTCGCCATGGCGGGCCGGGAATGGGAGGTCGCCGGCAGCGCACGCGGCACGATGCGGCTGGCCGCACGCACCGCCACCGGGGAGGGCAGCGCCCTGATGTTCGCCCCGCGCCTGGACGTCGGCGCCTTCGCCCGCTACCTGCCGCCCTCGCTGCGAACCCGCTGATTCCCCTGCACGGCACCGCGAACCCGTCCCACGAACGAACGCTTGTGATATGTTTCGGCACGGAGGCGAAGCGCGGAGAGTGCCATGGCAGGACGAACCGGCACCAAGGGCAGCCCGTTCATGCTGGACATGCGGGACCTGAACCACCGCGTGGACACGCGTCGGCTTCGATTCAAGACCACCGCCGAACTGGACCCGCTCGAGGGCGTGATCGAGCAGGCCCGAGCCCTGGAGGCACTGGAGACCGGGCTCCGCATCCACAAGCGCAACTACAACATCTACATCTCGGGCGCGTCGGGAACCGGCAAGTCCAGCATCCTGAAAGGGTTGCTGCGCCGGGCCGCCGAGAAGGCCCCTCCGCCGCCGGACTTCTGCCTGGTGTTCTGCTTCCGGCGGCCGCAGTCGCCGGTGGTGCTGGAGTTCCCCTCGGGCAAGGCCATCGCATTCCGCACCGCGATGGACCAGTTCATCGCGGACCTGCGCCTCGAGATCCCCAAGACGTTCCACAGCAAGAACCACCAGGAACGCATCCAGCGCATCCTGAACGACGGCCTGGAACGCGAGAACAAGAGCTTCCTGGAGCTGGCCGCCAGCGCCCAGGACATCGGCTTCGTCGTCAAGCGCGCCAAGGAAGGGCTGGTCACCATCCCGACGCTGGAAGGCAAGCCCCTGGGCAACAAGGAGTACGCCGATCTCAGCGAGACCCAACGCGCCGAGGTCGATGCGAACCGCCAGCGACTGGAGCCGATCGTCTCGCACTTCCTGGAGGCCACCCGCAACATCGAGTTGCAGGTCCACAAGAAGATCCAGGACGCCCAGCGGGCCCTCGGCAAGGCGGTGGTCGATCGGCTGATCAAGCCGGTGCGCGCGGCCTACAAGGCGGTTCGCGAGGACAAGGGATACCTGGACGCGCTCGTCGCGCACATCCTGGACAACCTGCAACGGTTCCTGCCGGACGAGAGCGACCGACGCCAGGCCGACCGGGCCATGAAGGCCCCGATGATCGAATACCAGGTCAACGTGCTGGTGGACAACTCGGACGTGGCCGGCGCGCCGATCGTGATCGAGAACACGCCGACCTACCACAACCTGATCGGCAAGATCGAGAAGCGCGTCGAGCACGGCATCTATTCGACCGACCACATGATGGTCAAGGCGGGGGCGCTGCTCCAGGCCAACGGCGGCTACCTGGTGCTGCACGTCCGCGAGGTGCTGACCTACCCGTTCGCCTGGGAAGCCCTGAAGAGCGTCCTGCGCCATCAGCGACTGGTCATCGAGGAGATGGGCGAGGCCTACCAGTTCCTGCCGACCTCGGGACTGCGTCCGGACCCGATTCCGGTGCAGGTCAAGGTGATCTTGATCGGGTCGAACTGGCTGTACCACCTGCTGGTCACCCAGGACGAGGACTTCGGCAAGACCTTCCAGATCAAGGCGGAATTCGATTCGGAGGTCCGCCGCAGCCCCGAGGCGCTGACGGAGTACGCCCGGTTCGTGGCGACCACCTGCCGGCGGGACGAACTGCTGCCCGTCGATCGGGACGGCGTCGCGGCCATCATCGAGTTCGGCATGCGGCAGGCCGGCTCGGCGGACCGGATGACCCTGCGCTTCAACGAGATCACGAATCTGGTGATCGAGGCGGACAGCCTGGCGCGCGCCGACGACCAGTCGGTGATCCGGCGCGAACACGTCAAGACCGCCCGCGAGCGCCGCTATCGTCGCATCAGCCTGATGGCCGACAAGTCCATGGACGACATCCTGGACGGCACCCTCAAGGTACACACCGAAGGCTCGCAGATCGGCGTCGTCAACGGACTGGCCCTGTACTCCTATGGGGATCTGGTCTTCGGGCGACCGCTGCGCATCACCGTCAAGACGTTCCACGGAAAGGCCGGGGTGCTGAACATCGAGCGCGAGGCCCGGATGTCCGGGAACACCTACAACAAGGGCGTCCTGATTCTGTCCGGCTTCCTGGGCGATCGATTCGCGCAGGATCGCGCCCTGGGCGTCACCGCCAGCCTGACCGTCGAACAGTCGTACGGCACGATCGACGGGGATTCGGCCTCGTGCGCCGAGTTGTGCGGCATTCTTTCGGCGCTGGGCGAAGTGCCACTCCGCCAGGATCTGGCCATCACGGGCTCGATCAGCCAGGACGGCGAGGTCCAGGCCATCGGCGGCGTCAACGAGAAGGTCGAGGGGTTCTACCGGATTTGCAAGGCGCGGGGCTTCACCGGGACCCAGGGCGTGATCCTGCCGCGCAGCAACGTCCGGCATCTGATGCTGGAGCCCGAGGTGCTGGAGGCAATCCGCAAGCGCCGCTTCGCCGTGTACGCCGTCGATCGCGTGGAGCAGGCACTGGAACTGCTGACGGGAATGCCGGCGGGCGCCCGCGCCCCCGACGGATCCTGGACGCCAGGTTCGCTGTTCGAACGGGTCGCCAAGCGCCTGGACAAGTACGCCGAGAAGCCCCAGAGCAAGAGCGCCCGGGACAAGGATTCGCCATCGCGCCCCGCGGCGCCGGCGAAGAAGTCGCCAACACGCAAGGGAAGGCAGGGCACCCCATGAGAATCCGCAACGTCCTGCTGACCTCGAAGGTCACCCTGTACGAGATGGCGGACCTGGAACGCCGCGACCCGGCCCTGGCCCGGCTGCTGCGGGATCGCGACCCCTCGGTGGCGGCCATCGAGTCCAGTCACCTCGAGACCGTCTACGCCCGGGATCGCGTGCGCGCCGTCCTGGAGTCCGAGGGCATCCGGGTCCACGAGGCCCGCCGGTTGGGACGCATTCCGAACGGCCGATACGACCTGGTCGTCGCGGTCGGCGGGGACGGGACCGTTCTGGACGTCGCCCGACACATCGACGCCACCCCGATCCTCGCGGTCAACTCGTCTCCATCCAGCAGCTACGGGTACTTCACGTGCGCCACGGCGGACGGACTCGAGTCCATGCTGACGCGCATCCTGCAGGGTGACCAGGCCCCCGTCGAACTGACCCGGATCTCCCTGGACGTCGATGGGGTGCGCCACCCGCACCCGGTGCTGAACGACGTGCTGTTCTGCAATGCGATCCCGGCCGCGACCTCGCGGTACGTGCTGGGCATCGGCGATGACGAGGAGGACCAGAAGAGCAGCGGCGTCTGGGTCGCGACCGCCGCCGGCTCCACTGGCGCGATCCGATCAGCCGGCGGCGTCGTCGTGGACGTGCGCGAGCGATGGCTCCAGTACTGGGTTCGCGAACCGTTCCTGGGCGCCTCGGCGCACCGCTACCGCCTGCTGACGGGACACCTGGGACCGTCCGGCATCCGGTTCCGTTCGCGGATGATCCAGGGTGCGATGTACCTGGACGGTCGCAGAAACGGCGTCCCGATCGGGTTCGGCAGCACCGTGTCGCTGCGGCCGGACGGACCGCCGCTGCGCCTGTTCCTGCACAACGGCCGCGGACGCCTGGGAACCGCCTAGCCTGGATGAAATGACAACCATGAAACTGGCGATTGTCGGCGCGGGCTCGACCCGCCTGCCCCTGATGCTGGCGTCCGTGGCGGCCGCCGTCCGAACGTGCCGACTGGACTCGGTCGATCTGTTCGACGTGCAACCGGACCGGATCCGGGCGCTGCTGCCCGTGGGCCAGGCCCTCGCCGCGGCGTGCGGCGACCTGCCGCCGTGTCACGTGGCCCCCTCGGCCGAGCAGGCCCTGGAGGGCGCTGACGCCGTGATCTACACCATCCGGCCGGGCTTCGAGGCCGGCCGAGCCCGGGACGAACGGACGTGCCTGGACCTTGGCGTCCTGGGTCAGGAGACGACGGGGCCCGCGGGGTTCGCGTTCGCGGCCCGATCGATTCCGGCGGTGCTGGAATACTGCCGGATGGCCGCCCGCTCGAATCCCGCCTGCCTGCCCGTGGTCTTCACCAACCCGGCCGGCATGGTCACGCAGGCGCTTGCCGACGCGGGATTCGACCGCGCCGTGGGCGTGTGCGACTCGGCCACGGTGGCGGTACACGCGCTGGCCCGACGGGCCGGCGTGGCGTTCGACGACATCGACTTCGAGGTGTACGGCCTGAACCACCTGTCGTGGACCCGGCGCGCCCGTATCGATCGGCGCGACCTCCTGGCCGAGGGGCTGGCCGACCGGGCATTCCTGAGCGGGCTCGTGCCGTGGGGCATCGACCGGGTGGCCTCCATGGGCCGCATTCCGGTCGAGTACCTGTACTACTGGTACAACGCCGCCGAGGCATTGGCGGCGGTTCGCGCCGAACCATGCTCGCGCGGCGAATCGCTGGTCGGGGACAACGCCCGGATGCTGGCGGACGTTGGGACCCTGACCCAGGCCGGGCGGACCGGCGCGGCGGTCGTGCGCTACGCCCGCTACCTGGCGGGGCGCAACGGCACCTACATGCAGTACGCGAAGGGTGAGGGGCCCCACACCCAGACCGAGGGCCCGCTGGGGCCGACCGACGACGCCGACACCGCCATCGCGTACCTTCAATCCCAGGTCGGCGGCTACGCCGAGGTCGCGATGGAACTGCTGGCCGGCAGGACCGGAGCCCGCCCGCGCCGGATGGCCCTCAACGTCCCGTCCGCCGGGACCCTTCCGGGCTTCGACGCCTTTGATGTCGTCGAAACGGATTGCGACGTGGACGCATCCGGTGTCCGGCCCAGGCCCCACGCCCCGCTTCCCCCGGAGGATCTGGCGCTGGCCAGCCGGGTCAAGACCTACGAACGCCTGGCCGTGCAGGCCATCCGCGAGGGCTCGGCGCGCCTGGCCGTGGACGCCCTCGTCGCGCATCCGCTGGTGGACAATCGCCCCCTGGCCGAGGCCCTGGTGCGTGCCCTGGGATTGGGCGAAGGCCTTGCGTCTGGAACCTAGTCCAGTTCGTCGCGCGTGGTCACGACCCGCCCCACCAGCCCGTAATCCAGGGCCTCGGTCGCGGACAGCCAGAAGTCGCGCTCGGTGTCCCGGGTGACCTGCTCGAACGCGCGCCCCGTCTCGTCGGCGATC
>JARKOL010000092.1 GCA_029975745.1 Myxococcota bacterium
GTGACGCCGAGTGCCGGGCCCGGTGGGCAGGGCGGGGCCGGCGTTGGGGGACCTTGAAGCATGGAGACCAATGTCCAGGAGACCAAGGGGGCCGCGCCCCTCGCGGAGGGCTCGTCGCTTCCCTCGGGCCGTGTCGTCGAGGCCGGGTGGGTCCGGATGGGGCCGACGGGCCGGCTGGTTCGAGTCGCGTCCGAAGAGGCCCGGTTCTTCCTGAATGATGTCCTGATGGTACGGACCGAGCGCGGTGATCTGCTGGGCAAGGCCATCGCGGATTCGGGTCGCGAGACGCTGGCGCCGGACCGGTACAATCGGGTGGTGCGGCGTGTTCCCCAGGCCGAGGCCGAGGCGCTGTTCTCGCGGGACGAGGCCCGCCAGCAGGAGGCCCGTCAGGCGTTCGTCGATCTGGTGCGTCGTCACGGCCTGGACATGCATCTGTCCGAGGTCGAGACGTTCTGCGGCGAGCCGCGGATCCTGTTCTATTTCACGTCGCCGGGGCGGGTCGATTTCCGCGCGATGGTCCGGGAGCTGGCGACGCAACTCCGGGCACGGATCGAACTGCGCCAGGTCGGGGTCCGGGACGAGGCGCGTTGCACCGGCGGTCTGGGCCCCTGCGGGCAGCCGCTATGCTGCGCCACGTTCCTTCGGGAATTCACCGCCGTCACGATCCGGATGGCCAAGGTACAGGGGCTGGTGCCGAATCCACAGAAGGTGTCGGGCCTTTGCGGCCGGCTGATGTGCTGCCTGGCCTACGAACACGACGTGTACCTGGAGTTGATGAAGGCCTTCCCCAAGGTCGGGTCGGTGGTCAATACCCCGAAGGGCGAGGGCAAGGTCAAGGAACTCCAGATCATGCGGGGCGTTGTCAAGGTTGCCCTGGGGTTGGGCCAGTTCATCGACGTGCCTCTGGGCGAACTCGCCCTGACCAAGGGCGGAGGGGACGCCGCGATCTCCGAGGACGCGGATTCCGGGACGGATGCGGAGTCCGAGGGCGAGACGCCCCAGGAGGGCGGGCCCCAGGCTCCCTCGTCGCAGGGGCAGGGAGCTCCCGCGTCGGACACGCGTTCCTCTCGTCGGCCCGCCGGGGGCGGTCAACGGGGCGGGCGTCGTGGCGGTCGAGGCGGGGCCGGCGGGGGCGCCGATCGGCGGCCGAAGTCGGGCGAACCGCAGTCCTAGCGTAAGCGGGAGACCCCCCGGCTCTGCTGGGGAGGCATCCGCAGTTTGACAATTCCGGGAGTGTCATCGTGAACTCCTCGCCGTGAGCCGCCCAAGGCCAACAGCGAGGAGTTCACGATGGACAACAGCGGTAGCCTGAATCACAGTCGGTGGGAATGCAAGTACCACGTGGTATTCATTCCGAAGTACCGGCGGAAGGTGTTGTACGCGGAGTTGCGGCGGCATCTCGGGGAGGTATTTCGGTCGTTGGCGAGGCAGAAGGAGTGCGCGGTTGAGGAAGGTCACCTGATGCCGGATCACGTGCATATGCTGCTGTCGATTCCGCCGAAGTACTCGGTTGCGCAGGTGATTGGGTACATGAAGGGGAAGAGCGCGATTCACATCGCGCGGACGTACATGGACCGAAAGCGGAACTACGTGGGCCACCACTTCTGGGCACGGGGATACTACGTGTCGACGGTGGGCCGCGATGAGCAGGTGATTCGAGAGTACATCAGGAAGCAGGAAGTCGAAGATCGGCGTCTGGAGCAACTGGAGATGTTGAAGTAGCCACCTTC
>JARKOL010000386.1 GCA_029975745.1 Myxococcota bacterium
CTGGAAGCTGTTCGAGATCCTGCACCAGGCGGGGCTGCCTGCGGGCGTGCTGCAGTTCTGCCCCGGTTCAGGCGGCGCGATGGGCGACGTGCTGGTGGGGCACCCGCTGACCCGGATGGTCGCGTTCACCGGCTCGATGGAAGTCGGCATCCACATCAACGGACTGGCGGCCCAGGTGGCCCCCGGCCAGCGGTGGCTGAAGCGCGTGATCGCCGAAATGGGCGGCAAGGACGCGATTGTCGTCGCCGATGACGCGGACCTGAAGGCGGCGGCGGCCGGCATCGTGACGTCGGCGTTCGGGTTCCAGGGCCAGAAGTGTTCCGCGTGCTCGCGGGCCATCCTGGACACGAAGGTGTACGACGCGGTTCTGGAGGACGTCGTCGCGGCCACCCGGAAGATCCGCGTGGGTCCGGCCAAGGACCCCGATAGCCAGATGGGGCCGGTCATCACCGAATCCGCGATGAACAGCATCCTGAAGTACATGGACATCGGGCGCGCCGAAGGGAAGATGCTGTGCGGCGGCGGGCGGGCCGACGGGCCGGGGTACTTCCTGCAACCGACGGTGTTCGGCGACATCGCTCCCGGCGCGCGGCTGGAGCAGGAGGAGATCTTCGGACCGGTGCTGGCGGCGACGCGCGCCCGGGACTTCGACCACGCGATCGAGATCGCGAACGACACGATGTACGGGCTGACCGGCGCCGTGTACGCGCGCAGCCAGGCTCGTCTGGAGCAGGCGCGGCGCGACTTCCACGTCGGCAACCTGTACCTGAATCGCAAGTGTACGGGCGCGCTGGTGTGCGCCCAGCCGTTCGGCGGGTTCAACATGTCGGGCACGGACTCCAAGGCCGGCGGGTCCGACTACCTGCTGCTGTTCCTGCAGGCCAAGACGGTCTGCCAGAAGTTCTAGGCGCCTGGGGATCCGGCGGCGCGCGAAGGCGCGGGAGGCGGCACCATCGTGAGCGACACCCATTCGGGCGTGTTCTACATCACCACGCCCATCTACTACGTCAACGACCGGCCGCACATCGGCCACGGCTACTGCACGATCCTGGCGGACGTGCTGGCGCGCTTTCATCGGCTGTTCGGGCAGGAAACGTACTTCCTGACCGGCACCGACGAGCACGGCCAGAAGGTCCAGGAGGCCGCGGTCAAGCGCGGGATGTCGTCCCAGGCCCACGTCGATGACATGCACCGGCATTTCCGGGACCTGTGGCCGACGCTGCACGTGTCCAACGATGACTTCATCCGGACGACGGAACCGCGCCACGTCCGCGTCGTGCAGCACGCGCTGCAGCTGCTGTGGGACCGAGGTCTGATCTACCGCGGCGAGTACGAGGGCTTCTACTCGCCGCGCGTCGAGAAGTTCTTCGCCGCCGACGAACTGGTGGACGGCAAGTGTCCGGAAACGGGCGGCGAGGTTCACCAGATCAAGGAGTCCAACTACTTCTTCCGGATGTCCCAGTACCGTGACGCCCTGGTGGCGCATATCCACGCGCATCCGGACTTCATCCGGCCGGAGTCGCGGCGCAACGAGGTGCTGGGATTCCTGAAGCAGCCGCTGCAGGACCTGTGCATCAGCCGGCCCAAGGCCCGCCTGGAGTGGGGCATCCCGCTGCCGTTCGATCCGGACTACGTGACGTACGTGTGGTTCGACGCGCTGCTGAACTACTGCACGGCGGCCGGGCTGTACCTGGACGACGAGCGGTTCGCCCACCTGTGGTGCGGTGTGCATCACCTGATCGGCAAGGACATCCTGACGACGCACAGCGTGTACTGGACGACCATGCTGATGGCGCTGGAACTGCCGCTGCCGCGCCACATCATCGCGCACGGCTGGTGGCTGGTGGACCGGACCAAGATGTCCAAGTCGCTGGGCAACGTCGTCGATCCGCTGGCAATGAAGGACAAGTACGGCGTCGATTCGCTGCGCTACTTCCTGATGCGCGAGATGGTCGTCGGTCTGGACGCGGACTTCACCGAAGAGGCGTTCCTGAAGCGCCACAACTTCGACCTGGCCAACGACCTGGGCAACCTGGCGAACCGGCTGGCGAAGTTCGTGCAACGCTCGATGGGCGGGGTGGTGCCGGCGCCGGGCGAGGGCTCGGGGACGCCGCACGACGACGACCTGCGGGCGATGGCGACGGGGCTGCCGGCGCGAGTGCGCGAACTGGTCGAGGATCTGCGGATCGAGGCGGCGGTCGAGGCGGTCATGAACCTGGTCCGCCGGATCAATCGCTATGTGGCCGAAACGGAACCGTTCAAGGTGATCAAGACCGACCCGGCGCACGCCGCGGGCGCGGTGTACCACGCGCTGGAGGGGCTGCGGTTCGCGCTGAACCTGCTGGCGCCGATCATGCCGGGCAAGTGCTCGGAGCTGCTGGCGGCCATCGGGGCGCCGCCGCCGGTGACGTCGCTGGATGCGCTGCGGTGGGGCGACCTGCCGGCGGGCGCGGCGGTGACGTTGCAGGACGCGCCGTTCCCGCGCCACGAGGTGCCGACGTTCCAGGCGGCCGACCCGGGAGCCGCGCCGGCGCCCGCCAGGAAGCCGGGGAAGGCCGGTGCCGCTGCCCGGGAAGCCGGGCCCTCCGGGGCCCCCGGCCCCGCCGACGCGACCCCCGCTCCCATGGGCGTCGCCCAGGCCGGCGTCGCCTCCGGGGATCCGTCCGCCGCGCCCGCGAAGGTGACGTACGACCACTTCGCGGCGCTGGACCTGCGGGTCGGCACGGTGCTGGCGGCCGAGGCGGTGGCCAAGTCGGACAAGCTGCTGCGGCTGGACGTCGATCTGGGCGAGGCCCGCCCGCGGCAGGTCGTCGCGGGGATTGCCAAGGCGTATGCGCCGGCCGACCTGGTCGGGCGCCAGTTCCTGTTCGTGGCGAACCTGGAGCCGCGAAAGGTGTTCGGACTGCTGTCCGAAGCGATGGTGCTGGCCGGGCACGATGACGACGGCCTGGCCGCCTTCAGCCCCCTGCGTCCGCTGCCCGCGGGCGCCAAGGCGTCCTAGGCACGTCCGAATCCGCGCCCTGTCCGGCCTTGCGTCCCCTGAATCTTGAAGCCGGTTGTCCGAATGGTCGGCCTGGCACATGCATCGAATCGATCAGGGGGGCGAAGACCCTTGCATCTCGGATGGCTCGGGCATAGCCTGTCGTGGACACGTGGCGGCGATGCGGGTACCGATCGGATCGACACACGCGGAGGTATGGCGTTGGCGATTCCGGAGCTTGGCGTGGCCCTGCATTCCGGACGCGACGACATCGACGGTCAGCACCGCCTGATGTTCGAGGCGGCGCGCAAGGTCCTGGCCGTCGATTCCGCGCGTCCGGACCTGCTGATCAAGGCGGTTCGTTTCCTGCAAGCATATGTTCACTACCACTTCCGGGCGGAGGAACACGTGATGGTTGCTACGGACTACGACCGTCGCGAACACCACATGCGTCAGCACGCCCTGATACGCAAGGAAGTCGAGGAGATCCGGGCGGCACTGGTGGCAGGCGGGGCGGTTGGGCCGTTGATTGCCAGGGTTCAGGTGCTGTTCCAGGACTGGTACGTGTTCCACATTCGCGAGGTGGACGTCCCGTTGGCCGTGCACCTCCGCGCCCACAGCGAGGCTACGGCGCAGGCGATCGGCCTGCCGACATCCTCCGAGTTGGTCGCCACGGGTCGCCTGGCGCCCGAGTATGACGGCATCGAGCTTCCGGGCTACCCGGGGGACCTGCCTCGCTAGCGGGTGGGGCGCGCGCGCGTTCGGGAATGGGTGGCGTTCATGCGCTGCCCGCACATTTCGGATGCTGCGGGCCCGGGTTCTGCGGTAGCATCGCAGGTCCGGTCATTCTTCTTCGACAACGGAGCCTCATCATGAAACGGGTTGCCGCCCTTACGTGCGCGTTCGTGCTGGCCTACATCCTGGCCGAAGTCACCCCCGTTCAGGCCACGCCCCCGGGCCACGGCGCCGGGAAGCTCGTCAGCCCGGAGCAGGCCCAGGGGATGCTGGAACAGGGCAACGACCGCTACGTCCGGGGCAGGCAGATTCATCCCAATCGCGACGCCCGGCGTCGCAAGGCCATCGCCCAGGCGCAACACCCCTTCGCCATCATCCTGGGGTGCGCCGACTCCCGCGTGGCGCCCGAGGTTCTGTTCGACCGGGGGCAGGGCGATCTGTTCGTGGTGCGCAACGCGGGCAACGTCGTCGATGACGTCGTGCTGGCCAGCATCGAGTACGCGGCCGAGCACCTGGGCAGCACGCTCGTCGTGGTCCTGGGGCATGAACGCTGTGGTGCGGTGACGGCGGCGGCGTCCGGCGGCGAGGCTCCGGGACATCTGCCCGCGTTCTTCGGGGCAATCCAGCCTTCGGTCGAGAAGGCCCGGGGCATGGAAGGCGAACTGGTCGAGAACGTGATGCGCCTGAATGTCCAGGAAATGGTGGGCCAGATTCGGGATTCCGAACCGGTGTTGCGCCACCGGGTCCAGGAGGGCCGCTTGAAGGTCGTCGGCGCTCGCTACGATCTGGACACCGGCGAGGTGCGGTTCCTGCCGTGACGCGCGATATCCGGGGGCAAGACCCCGTCCTTACGGCGTCTGGAACTCCACCGCCCCGATGTCGAAGCCGGCGCCCTGGGGGCGCGAGGTCCCGTGGATGTCGTTGGGAACGGTCAGTCCCAGCGTCGCCGGGTCCAGGCCCTGGTCCCGCAGGGGGCTTCCGGGCAGCGCGGTGTTCCAGCCTCCGTCCCACAGCGGGTCGGCGACCAGGCTGTCGGCGGCGGTGCAATTGGCCAATTCGTCGCAGTCGTCCAGCGCTCCAGACGCGTTTACCAGGCAGTCTTCGTCGCCGAAGACGCGACAGGCCCCGGCGTCGTTGTCCCATGCCACGCTGTTCCAGAGGGTCAGGTCGCTCATGGAGGTCACGTGGAACAGCGCGCTGTCCGGGGTGGCGATCTCGGACTGGCCGACGCTGTTGATGATCCGGGCCGAACCGTAGTCCTCGACGGACACCAGGCGCACCCAGGACTTCTCGAACGTGTCGATGGAGCCGGCCTCGACGGTGGCGATGGCCTGGGCAACCGATTCGCTGTCGGCGTACAGGTGGCAGTGCAGCGCGTCCACCAGGCCGCCCCGGACGAGCAGGGGCACGGACGTCAGTTCGGCGTTCGCCTCGCCCTGGATCGGCTCGCCGACCGAACCCGCCGCCCACACACCAGCCAGCGACCTCACTCCCTCGCTGCCCAGGACGCTGTTGATCAGCCAGACCCGGGCCTCGCCCGATACCCGGACGGGGTAGCTGGTCGCCCGCGAGTGGGCCTGCACCTGTGTGCCTACGGCATCGGTGTTGTTGGTCGCCGCCTGTGCTCCGCTGTAGATGTCCCCCCGGACCGCGAGCACCTCGCCGCCCAGGATGTTCAGACCCGTCGCGTGCGCCCCGGCGAAGGCCTCGCCCCGCGTGTGCGCCGCCTCGGTCATCGCGAAGGCCTCGACCGGGCAGGCCACCATCGTCAGGCTTCCGGAATCGATCCTCGCGGCGGTCGCGCGGGTCGCGCGGAACGCATCCTGGACCCCAGCAGCGGCCCTCACATGGACCGTTCCCGACCCGATGTTGCTGCGCAGGAAGGTAACCCGCGAGCCCGTCACGTCAAGCCCGGTGCGCCCAGCCGTTTCGTCCGAATCGTCCTCGGCGACGATGGATCCGCCCCAGACGCCGCCATCGACCATCGTCATCCGTCCGTTCTCGACGGACAGCGCCGTTGCCTCGCGGTGCGTCGGCACGGGTCCGGTCTCCTCGAAGCCCCGGATCTGGACCTTGGTCATCAGCACGTGGGCCTGGACGATCCGCACGCCGACCTCATCGGTCGCCAGGATGTAGGAAGACAGCCCGGACCGCGTCCATTCGATGGGCTGGTATCCGCCGTGGATGGCCACGTCCGTGTCGATCCACAGGCTCTCGCCGGTCCCATCGTGGGCCATGAAGATCCGGGGGGTGTCCGTGGCCATCGCCAGGTCCAACGCGGCGGACAGGCTGCCCACGGGCTCCTCGCGCGTTCCCGGCGCATCCAGGGGCAGTCCCGGGATGACGAAGATGCCGTCCGCGGTGGCCGCCTTCAAGTCCTCGCCCTCGCAGGCGTTCGCCACGCCGTCGTCGGGGATCTCGGGCGCGCCCGGGTACGTCGCCGGGTCGCCGTCGTCGCAGTCGTCGCCGCGGTCCGACCATCCCGGGGGAATGTCGCCGCTGCCCACGCACAGGGGCACCCCTTCGCCGGCGCCAAAGCCGTCGTAGTCCCCGTCCGCGTACCAGAGCACGGCGGCGTAGCGGGAAGAATCCTCGGGAGCGCAGTCCGGACCGCCTTCGCAGTTCGGTCCGTAGCCGTCGCCGTCCGTGTCCTCGCATTCGGGCGGGGGGCCCGGATCCTCCTGGGCATCCGGGAGCGCGTCGGATTCGGCGTCCGGGGTCGCGTCGGTCCCGGTGTCCGTCGCGATTCCCGGGTCCGTCCCGGGGTCCGCGTCCGGATCGGTGATCCCGTCCTGGCCCGGACCGGGGTCCCCGACGACGTCCGGGTTGCCGCCGGAATCCGTGCCCGAGTTCGTCCCGCCGGAGCACCCGGCCGCCGTCACACAGGCGACTGCGCACAAACTGACCAGAAGCGTCCGTCTCGCCGTCTTCATGCATCCCTCCAGGGAGTCGATGGTTGCGGTTCGGGGGGATCATAGCACGTGGGGGGCGTCAGTGCAGCAGCAGCGCCTCGGCGGGTTGGTCGCGGGAGGTCTGGTCCGAGTAGATGCACTCCAGGTAGTCCGCCGCCTTCCAGAGTTGGTAGTCCACCTTGATCTGCGCGCTGGGCTGGCGGCGCGCCATCGTGTCGGCAATGCCGCGGGTCCGCTCGCAGGTCTTGACCCGGTCCACCCACGCCTTGTTCGGCGGCGTGTAGTCGGGGGACAGGCGGGCCAGGTGGTGCGACAGGTCCTCCTCGCGGAACGGTGGGTAGGGTTCCTCGTCCAGCGAGGCCGGGATCGAGATGTCGGGAATCACGCCAGTGACCTGCAACGTCCGCCCCGACGGCGCGTAGTAGCGCGCGACGGTCAGTTTGATGTAGTAGTCCCGCCGCAACAGCGGGTTCATCAGCGTCTGAACCGACGCCTTGCCGAACGTCCGATCGCCGACGACCAGCCCGCGGCCGTTCTCCTGGATGGCACTGGCCAGGATCTCGGCGGCCGACGCGCTGCTGGAATCGACCAGCACCACCACGGGGAAGTTGTAGCTGCCGTCGGTCGCCCGGTAGGTTTCGTCGCGGTCCGACGGGTTCTTGACGGTCACGATGATCCCGCTGTCCAGGAAGTCGTCCGCGATATCGACGCTTTCCTGCAGCAACCCGCCGGAGTTGTTGCGCAGATCCAGCACCAGACCCCGCAGCCGTCCCCCCTTCGAACGCGCCACCAGGTCGTCGATGGCGTCACGAATCGCCTGGCGCGTCGTGGCGACGAACCCGGTGACCTTGATGTGCCCCATGTCAGGGTGTTCCTTCAGCAGGCGGGCCTGGACGTTCTTGATCTCGATGTGGCCCCGCGTGATGGTGATGTCGATGTCCGCCGGTTCGCCCAGGCGGCGCAGGGTCAGCGTCACGGGAGTGCCCTTGGGGCCTCGGATGCGCTTGACGACCCGGTGCAGGGGCAGTCCTCCGACCGTGCGGCCGTCCACCGCGACGATCACGTCCCCGGCCCGCACGCCGGCCTGGAACGCGGGCTGGTCCTCCATGGGGGTCTCGACGATCGTCTCCTCGCCCCGCTGCGTCAGCACCGCGCCGATCCCCTGGAAGCTGCCGTCCTGAGTGGCCTTGGTCGATTCCTCCCAGGCCTTGGCCGACACGACCGTCGAGTGCGGGTCCAGCGAGGCCAGATAGCCCTGGGCCGCCGCCACGTACAGCGTGGTCGGCCTGAAGTCCGCCTCGGCCTCCTTGTGCCGCTCGGTCACCCAGGTCACCACCCGCTTGAAGTCGGCCTCGGAGAACGCCAGGCGTCCCAGTGCCTGGTCCAGCTCCCGCTGGCGCTGCTTCAGTTCCTTCTTCTTGGCGGCGACGTCCTTCGGCGTCATCGCCCGTCCCGCCGGGGTTTCTCGGAACGTCTTGTCCACCTCGACCAGCACGAACGGATCGGATGCCCGAAGCCGCGCCTGCTTGCCCGTGTACCGTTTGCGGAAGGTTTCCGAGGTTCGCTTGCGGGTCCAGAAGTCCTCGGGCAGCAACTCCCAGGGGGTCGGCAGCGACCGCAAGGCGCCGTTGGCCGAGAAGATCCAGGCCAGCCGCTTGTCGAAGCCCGGGTCGATGTAGAACAGACCGACGAACCGGCGCACCTCGGCGAAGTCCTCGGGGCCGAACTCGACGTCCTTCCAGTACTCCTTTTCCTCGATCTCGTCGTCGTCGTCGCCGGGGAGGACCGGCGCCGGGGCGGGCGGCTCGGGGGCGGCGATGACGTTCGGGGGCGACCAGACAACGGCCAGCCAGGCAAGCGTCGCGATCCACGGAAACCGGGATGCTCGGTGCGTCATCGTACCCTCCCAGGGCGTCGCAACACTGTACCACGCGCGTCGGGGCCGCGCCAAACGCGCAGGGCGGCGCCTGTGCTATCATGGCGCACGGCACGCTTCTGCCGCAGCGAGGAACGGATGACCGACGGGCGGTTCGCGATCTACCTGAACGCCAACGCGCGGCACGTGTCGCCCGAGGTCGTTTCGCGGATCGAGGAACTGGTCCACCCCGACGACATCTTCTTCGCGGCAACGCCCGACGACGCGGCGCGCCATGCCCGGTCGATCCACGAACGCAACTATCCCACCGTGTTCACCGGCGGGGGGGATGGAACGGTCGTCGGGTTGATCAACGCGTTGCGCTCGGTGGCCGGGGGCGACGGGGCGGCGATTCCGACCCTGGGCGTGCTGTCGCTGGGGACCGGGAACGCGATCTCGCGCATGGTGTCTTCGGCCGGGGCGCTGTCGGACCTGAAGGCCTGGCTGCACAACCCGTCGCGGGACGTGTGGACGATCGCCCTGATGGAGCACCAGGGGCGGCTGCACCCGTTCGGCGGCCTGGGGGCCGACGCCGAGATCCTGGCGGACTACCATCGGATGAAGGGCACGCTGGGCGCGGGACGCCTGAAGCCGCTGTTCCAGAACGTCGGCGGGTACTTCGTGGCGTTCTTCGGGGCGACGGCGCCGCGCCATGTCGGCCAGGCGCTTCGGGGCGAGCGCCTGGAGGTCCGGATCACGAACCTGGGGGATGCCGCCTACCGGATCGGGCCCGAGGGGCGCAAGACGCGCTTTTTCGGGCCGGGCGAGGTGCTGTACGAGGGGTCGGTGGTCCTGACGATCATGGGCACGGTGCCGGTGTTCGGTTACGGGATGCGGCTGCTGCCCTGGGCGGACCGCGACCCGGACAAGATGCAACTGCGCATGTCCGACATTCCGCTGGCGTCCAGCCTGGTGCGCCTGCCGGCCGCCTGGGACGGGACGTTGCAGCACGATCGCCTGCATGATTTCTACGTCCAGCGGGTGCGGATCCGGTATTCCCGTCCGATGCCGCTGCAATTGTCCGGGGATTTCGAGGGGATGCAGGACACCGTCGAGGTCGCGGTGCGGCCGCGCGCGGTGCGCCTGTTGCGGTTCATCTAGGGCCAGGGGTTCGAAGCGGAGGTGTGCGATGCGTCACGTTTGCGTGGTCTGCGGCTATGTCTATGATCCGGCGCAGGGGGATCCCGTGGCCGGGGTGGCGGCGGGGACGGCGTTCGAGGCCCTGCCGGATTCCTGGGTGTGTCCGGAGTGCGGCGCGGCGACCGAGATGTTCGAGCCGGTCGAGGAGGCGGGCGCGTGAGCGCGAGGCACTACGCAATCGTGGGGGCGGGGGTCGCCGGGATCGAGGCCGCGGCGGCGATTCGGGCGACCGACGCCGACGGGCGCATCACGGTTCTGACGGACGAGGGGTGGCCCTACTACTCGCGCATCCGGATCGGCGAGGTGGTCGATGGCCGTGCCTTGCCCCAGGCGCTGGCGTTGCGACTGCCCGCCTGGTACGACGAGCAGCGCATCGCGTTGCGCACCGGCGTCCGGGTCGAGGGGATCGACGCCTCGGCGGGGTGCCTGCGGCTGGCGGGGGGCGAGGTGCTGGGGTACGACGCCCTGCTGGTGGCGACGGGCGCCCGGCCGTTCGTGCCGCCGTTCGCGGGGGCGGATCTGCCCTGCGTGCGGACGCTGCGGCGGATGGACGATGCGATTGCGCTGCGGGACGTGGTCCCGGCCCTGCGCCGCGCCGTGGTGATCGGGGGCGGGTTGCTGGGCCTGGAGCTGGCCGTGTCGCTGGCCGGGGCGGGGCTGGGCGTGACCGTCGTCGAGGTGGCCGATCGGCTGCTGCCGCGGCAACTGGACCCGGCGGGGGGCGCGCTGGTGCGCGAACTGCTGGGGCGCCGGGGCATCGCGTTCGTGCTGGCGGCGACCGTCACGGGGCTGCGTCCCGACGGGGCCGGCGCGGTCGTGGACCTGGCGGACGGCCAGGCGCTGCCGGCCGATCTGGTGCTGGTGTCGGCGGGCGTCCGGCCGGTGACGGAACTGGCCGCGGGGGCCGGTGCCCAGGTGGCGCGGGGCATCGTCGTGGACGATCGGCTGGCGACCAGCCTGCCGGGGGTGTTCGCGGCCGGCGACTGCGCCGAGCACCGGGGCGAGTTGTACGGCATCTGGCCGGCCTCGGGCGAACAGGGCAAGGCTGTGGGTCGAGCGATGGCCGGGGCCCCGGTGACCTACGCCGGCACCGTGCGGTCCGCGACGCTGAAGGTCAGCGACATCGGGGTGTTCACGATGGGGCGCACCGGGGATGACGACGGCGCGGTCCAGGCGGACCGCACCGGCGACGACTACCGGCGCCTGGTCCGGGATGCCGAGGGGCGCCTGGTGGGGGCGACGCTGGTGGGCAGCCTGGCCGAGCGTCGGGCCATCCTGGTCGCGATGATGGCCGGCAAGCCATATCCCGCCTAGCGGGAAAGGAGGGCACCATGACGGTCGAACAGGCCATCGTCACCGCGATCGAGTTCGAGGCGCGGGTGCGCGACGTGTACGTTGCCGCGGCGGCGGGCGCGACCGATCCCGCCGCGCAGCGGGTCCTGGAGGTGCTGGGTCGCGAGGAGCAGGGGCACCTGGACTACCTCGAGGCGCGCCGAGCCGAGTGGGCGGCGACCGGCCGGGTGACGCCGGCGGCGCTGGCGACCGCGATTCCGTCGCCCCAGCGGCTGGCCGAGGGCATGAAGCACCTGAAGGCGCGACTGCCGATGTCGGCGGCCCAGCGCGAGGGCGCCCTGCAGACGCTGCGGCGCGCCGAGGCGGCCGAGCACGACACGGCGGCGTTCTACCGCCGGATGGTCGATACCTTGCAGGATGCCGGCGCGAAGTCGATGTTCGAGCGGTTCCTGGAGATCGAGCAGGGGCACGCGGCGATCGTCGCGGCCGAGATCGACTCGGTCACCGGCCTGGGCTTCTGGTTCGACACACGCGAGTTCGACCTGGAGGCCGGCTGAGTCCGCGGTGCCCGTGCAGACGCGCAGCGTCCGTGGAGATGGGATGAGAAGGTCCGACCTCCTCACGAGGTAGCATAGGCTCCTCAGGTAGTGATTGGGTTTGAAACCCAAGAGGAGGTCGGAAGATGAAGGGTAGCACGAAGTACATCGGAGTGGACGTTGGCGA
>JARKOL010000117.1 GCA_029975745.1 Myxococcota bacterium
TGCCGCGCTGGCGCAGGTCCGCGTCACGCCGGTCGTACAGGGCCAGCACGCCCTCGGCTTCGCTGCGGGCCGCGGGCGGGTTCGCACGATCGGTCGCGAACGACGCCAGGCGTTCCCGTTCGGTCCCGCCGGTGCGCCACCGGGGGACCGGCCCGGTATCCGGGGAATCGAACAGGCTGGCCTCGGCGACCCGCACCGAACCGCAGACGGCCTCCGTGCGCGCCCGGAACCAGGCATCCAGCACCTTGCGCTCCTCGGCCAGATCCAGGGCATGCCGGTCCAGGAACCCCTTCGTCCAGGGCTCGAACGCCTGGCGAGCGGCTTCGAACGCGGTGACCCGGGCCCCGTCCGCCCAGGAAGCAAACAGGCGGTCCCACAGGCCCGCGCCAGGGACAGCGCGGTCGGGCGCGGCCAGGTACGACCAGGCGTCGGGCCCCTCCAGCATCGCGGCCGAACCTTCGGGGCCGACGCGCACCGCCAGGACGCGCTCGTACTCCCGGCCCGCACCGGTCTCGACCGAGCCCAGGAACGTCAGCAGCAGTTCCGGGCCAGGGCCATCGCCGCGAGCTGCCGACGCGCGCACGTCCACCTCGGGCCCGCCTGAGCCGTAGCGGAGGTTGCGGACCCGGTCCAGCGCACGCCGCACGATCGGGTGGGCACGTCCCAGGAAGCCGACCGGCCGCCCTTCGTTGTCCCGCTCGACGCCCTCGGCGGTCGTCAGGCGCAGGGCCCGCGTCGCGGGGTCGTACCCGGGCAGGTCGTCCAGGCCGAAGGTCCACTTCGCGTCCAGACGCAGGGTCCACAGGTCGTCCCCGGTCCGGGTCACGGCCCTCGCATCCCGCGATTCGGCACGGACCGCGTCGCACACGAACGCGAACAGGTCCACGTCAGTCAGGAGGCTCCCGCGCTCCCGGGCGCGTTCCGCCTCGGCGCGCTGGCCCTCGTCGGCATGGACGCCGGCCTCCCCCAGCCAGGCGTGGCTCTTGGCGGCCCGGTCGTAGTCCGAGAATGCTCGCTCGACCTCGGCCACCAGGTCGCGATACGCCGGCGACGTAACGTCCTCCTCGTGGCCGCTGCCGAACTCCAGCACCGCCTCCCGGGGGCCGAACAGTTCCCCCTCACCCTGGACGATGCCGTCCAGCAGCCGGGCCGCCGACGCATCCGACGACCACACCCCGAGCGTGTTCGGCACGAAGGTCAGCTTTTTACGCTGGCGCTCGTACTTCGACACCAGGCGCAGCAGCAGCCGCTCCTCGAACGTGCCCGCCAGGTACAGGTAGCGGACGTGCGGCACGAATGCCTGACCCACGCGGTCGATACGCCCGTTGCGCTGCTCCAGGCGGTTCGGGTTGTAGGGCAGTTCGACGTGGACCAGGTGGTGGCAGCGCTGGTGGAGGTTCAGGCCCTCGGCGGACGCGTCCGTACTGACCAGGACCAGGCCGTCCTCCATGCGGAACCGGGTGAAGGCGGCGATGCGGGTGGCCTCGTCGTCGGCGCCGCTGATCGAGAGCACTTCGCCGGTCAGGTCGTTTCGCCCGATGGCGGCCCCCAGGGCATCGAGCACCGCGGCCTGGGAGTCCGCGTATTCCGTATAGACCAGGACGTTCGCGGCCGGCTCGTCCCGGCGGATCGCGCGGACCTGGTCCACGATCGACGCGGGATTTGGGTCCTCGGGCAGGGCCTCGTCGGCCAGGCGGGCCAGTTCCCGCAGGCCGCCCCGCAGCGCGTCCAGGCGGCGCAGCCGCTCCGTCTCCCGGCGCGAGGCGCGTTCCTCGATCCCGAGGCGGGCCAGCAAGTCCTCGGCGCCCGATTCGGCGATTTCCGCCGCGATGTCCTCTGCCTCGAGGATCGCCTGGTCCTGTTCCTCTTCCACCGACAGGGTCCCGAACCGCTCGGCGCGGCGCCGGTACTCGCGCAGCGTGCGCAGACGCTGTCTGCGGGATTCCTGGTCCTCGGCGCCCCGCTCGGCCAGTGCGTCCAGCCGGTCCGCGATGGCAAGCAGGGTGTTCCGGCAGGCCGCGACCGTGGACACGGACCGTTTCAGCAGGGCCAGGAACGCCAGGACCTCGCCGTAGCGTCGGGTCCGCAGGGCGCGGCGAAGGTTCGGGACGACCAGCGCCAGCAACGCCTCCTGGAACACCGCGTACCGGGGATGGGACTCGCGGCCGAAGGCCACCCCGACCGGATGGACCTCCCGCTCCACGAACGGCTTCCCCGTGATGGGGTCGGGGATGTGCGACTTCAGGCGCCGGACCATGTGCTTCTTGAACGCCTCCCCGCGCAGCACGCCCCGGCCGTCCACCAGGCTCGGGTCCAGCAGCTCGACCAGGGACGCGAAGTGCGGGTCGTACCCGTCGTGGGGCGTGGCGGTCAGCAGAAGCAGGCCGTCCGACTGGCGGGCCAGGACCTCGGCCAGGCGGCGGCGCTGGGAGTCCTCGCGGTCCCCGGCATCGCCCAGGCTGGTGCAGTGGTGGGCCTCGTCGATCACGACCACGTCGTACTGGGTGCGTTCCAGTTCGACCAGCACCCGTTCCTGCTTCGCGAAGTCGATCGAGATGAGCCCCAGCGCCACGTGGTCGAAGGGGTTCGCGCCCAGCTCGTTCTCGCGGCGGATCTGCTGGATGCCGTCGGCGTCCAGGACCGAAAACCGCAGCCCGAACCGGTCACGCATCTCGTCCTGCCACTGGCGCAGCAAGGGACCAGCCGGCGACACGACCAGGATGCGGTTCGCACGGCGGCGGGCGATCAGCTCGGCCAGGACCAGGCCCGCCTCGACCGTTTTGCCCAGGCCCACCCCGTCCGCCAGCATCAGGCGCACGCGGCTCATCCGCAGGGCCCGCATGACCGGCACGAGCTGGTACGGCGCGATGCGCAGGCGGCCCGGCTGCACCGCCACCAGCGTGTCGGGCCCCAGGGCCTGTTCCAGCAGGAACGCCTGGTGGTACACGCGCCAGGTATCCAGCCGCCCCGGCCGCGCCGGGTCCATCTCCGTCGCGACAGGCTCGATGGCCTCGAAGGGGTGCACGACGTCCATCTCGGCGCCGCGCAGGCCGCCGTCCAGACACCGAAGCCTATACAGTTCCAGGTCGGGCCCGCCCGGCTGGGAGTACACGACCTCCCACCGCAGCCCGCGAAACGTGACCTCGCTGCCTGGTAGGAATGTGCCCATCGCCACCTCGAAACGGGGACGAGTCTAGCATGGCGGGGTGACAGGGACGCTTCCGATTTCGGCATACAGACGGTACCCTCGGACGCCCCATCGATGTGTGGAAGGACGGGACGACCCGGGAGGAGGAGCGCGCGTAGATGGATTCCTTCTGGAACGCCGGTGAACGTGACAAGATCAAGGGACTCGACATCCTCGGCCTGCGACAGTTGGACCAGGGAATCGAGCGGAACTGGGTCGCGGGGATCACCACGATCTCGTTCCGGGCCAGATACCTGTCCCTGCTGCCCTGGGTCCTTGCCGAATACTACAACGACGAGTTGGGGAGTGGCGGGGGCACCGCGCGGTTCGACGAAGACCGGTTCTACCAGGTGCTCCGTCGCATGGAATTCGTGGTCCTGGCCGCGACCCGGGCCGGGGCGGACCAGGACAAGAACGGTGCCACCTACGGCGTCCTGGGACCAGACCTGTTCGCCCA
>JARKOL010000123.1 GCA_029975745.1 Myxococcota bacterium
GCGAGCGATGATCTCGTTGGCTTCTTCCAGGGTCTGCGCGACTGGCGGCGGTGGAATCGTCACGTCCAAAGCGTCGCATGACACCACCCACCGTCAAGTTTTCAGCAAACCACCATGGGGAAGGGGTGAACGGTTACGAAGACGACATCGAAGTCGTCCATCAGCTTGAACTTCTCGCCCTTGTAGCCGTCCTTCGCCTCCTCGCCCGCCAGCAGCTTCGCGCCCTCGGGCTTGGTCGAACTGCCCTCGGGAACGTGGCCGTCGAACCACTTGTACTGGAACCACAACTGGCGCAGAACGACCTCGATCTTGTCCCAGTCGTCCACGATGACCGCGATGCGCAGCGCGGTCTTGGGCAGGCACGCGTCGCCCGACGTGGCCACCGTGGTCATGCCCTTGTCCACCCAGCGGACGAAGGCATGCTCGAACGACCCCTTCTTCATGAACACGGTCTGGGTGCCGCAGGGCACGTTTTCCAGCCGGTAGTTGCCCTGGGCGTCCGAGTAGGTCTGGATGTGGACCGGGTTGCCGTTGCAGTCGAACGTGTCCAGCCAGACCTTCACGTACGGCAGCGCGGTCTTGGCGTTCGGGGCGCAGGTCACGCCGGCGATGGCCCCATAGCCGCACGGATCGCAGCCCCCGCCACCCGTGTCCGGCCCCAGATCGATGACGCCGGGATCCCAGCCGCCCGGGTCGTAGCCCCCCGGGTCGATGGTTCCCGAATCGACCGTTCCACCCGGATCCTGCCAGCCGGTCCCCGGGTCCGTGGGGCCGGAATCCGGGGTCGCCCCCGGGTCCTCGGGCAAGGACGCATCCGGGTCCATCGAATCCCTTGGCAACGGGGTATCGTTCCCGTAGTGCGGCACGTCAACCGCGGTCCACCCGTCCGGTCGCAGTCCCGACCCATCCGATCCGGGATCGCCACCGCCACAGCCCACCGTCACCGCAAGAACAGTCGCCAGGACACAAGTCAACCGACGCATCGCCCATCCCGCCCACGAGGGAACCTGGGGATGATATCGATAAGCAACCGCCCACGCCACAAGGTTTTTTCCGGCCACGGTCCGGCGATGGGGACGGAGGCGTCAGTCCAGTTGCAGGCAACGGTCGTCGCGGTCCCGAACGGCGCGCAGCAGTGCGGGATCCCGCGCCAGACTCCCCCCGAACGAGGGCATGATGCGCCGCAGCCGCTCCTGACACGCGGCGGACGCCACGCGATCCGGGAAGCAGCGCTGCACGACGTCCAGCATCGTCGAGACCGCGGTCGAGGCTCCGGGCGAGGCGCCCAGCAGCGATGACAACGATCCGTCAGCCGCCGTCACGACCTCGGTCCCGAACTCCAGACGACCGCCCCGCTTCGGGTCGCGCTTGATGATCTGGACGCGCTGGCCGGCGACCTCCAGTTGCCAGTCCCCGGCCTGGGCGGTGGGCATGTACTGCCGCAACGTGTCCAGGCGATCCTTGCGAGACTGGACCACCTCACCCACCAGGTACTGAAGCAGATCCAGATTGTCCCGAGCCACCGCGACCATCGGCCACAGGTTGTCCGGCCGCAGGGACCGCGGCAGGTCCAGGAAGGACCCCTGCATCAGGAACCGCGTCGAAAATCCCGCGTACGGCCCGAACAGCAACGCACGACGACCGTTCCAGTGCCGGGTGTCCAGGTGCGGCACGGACATGGGCGGGGCCCCCAGGGCCGCCTTTCCATAGACCTTGGCCTGATGACGTTCGATCACGTCCGGGTTCCGGCACACCAGCCAGCGGCCGCCGACCGGGAAGCCGCCGTACCCGCGGGCCTCGGGAATCCCGGACTTCTGCAGCAACGGCAGGGCGCCGCCCCCGGCGCCGACGAACACGAACCGCGCCCGAACCTCGTGCGTCCGGCCATCCACCAGGCCGCGCGCCCGGACGCGCCAGGGCCCGTGGGGCTCGCGCCGCAGCCCGACGACCTCGTGCCCGACCCGCAGTTCGAAATCGTCGTGCCGCTTCATCCCCTCGAACAGCAGGCGTGTCAGCGCGCCGAAATCAACGTCCGTTCCACGCGAGACCCGCGTCGCCGCCAGGGCCCCGCCAGGCGAGCGCCCTTCCATCACCAGGGGCATCCACTCGGCCATCAAGGCATGGTCCTCGGAGTACGCCATGTCGGCGAACATCGGATGGACGGAGAGCGCCGCGTGGCGAGCCCGCAGGAAGTCAAGGTCCGCGTCGCCCTGGACGAAGCTGAGGTGCGGCACCCGGTGGATGAACCCCCGGGGGTCCCGGATTGCCCCGACCTCGACCAGGTGCGACCAGAACTGAAGCGACACCTCGAACGCCTCGTTGATCGCCAGCGCCTTGGCGATATCCACGCTGCCGTCGGGGCGTCGCGGCGTGTAGTTCAGTTCGCAGTTCGCCGCGTGGCCGGTCCCCGCGTTGTTCATCGCGCGGCTGCTTTCGGCCGCGACGGATTCCAGCCGCTCGAACACCCGGATCGAAAGATCCGGCATCAGCTCCGACAGCAGGTTGGCCAGCGTCGCGCTGACGATGCCCGCCCCGACCAGAACCACATCCACCGTGTCGTCCCGCGGCGATCCCATGATTCCCTTCCTCGACAAGCCTATTGGCGATACTGCGGCGTCCGGGGATGCGGGTACTTCCAGCCGAAGTCCTCGCACAGCCCTTCCCGGATCATCACCGCCCCGAAATCACGACCATCGTCCATCCGGATGTAGGCCAGCGTCCGACCATACAGATCCGACTTGATCGGCCCCTCCAGGGTCACGGTCCGATGCTTCAGCAGCTCCGCGGCGCGTCGGGACGCCTTCAGCCCCAGGGGAACCTGGGCATCGCAACCCATGCGGCCCTGGCGGCCGTCCCGCGCACACTTCTCGTTGGCATGGGACTCCGGACAATCGATCCCCAGGACCCGGACCCTCACCCTGCGTCCGCCATCGACCCGCACCTCCAGGGTGTCCCCGTCGATGACCTTGTCCACGTAGGCCTGACGCCCCTCCAGGGCCTCTTCCGATCCGGCCCTGGCCACGGAAGACGAACGTTCGTCCCGCTCCGACGGGGCAGGCGCGGCGGCGCGGGTCGCGTCCAGGCGCTCCGGATGGCAGTGGCGCCCCTGGGGAATCCCGTATCGCTCGCAGTTCTTGCGGCACTCGTGGCATCCGTCCCGGGGCGAAACCGGGCCAGGATGGGCAACCCCCGAGGTCGCGACGGCCAACAGCAGCACCCCCAACCCCAGGGGGGCGAGGTGCCTGAGGACGCCGGCAGGAAGCACGCGGCGGCCATCGTGTCGCATGGTGACTCACCCGAAGGGACGCAACCGACCCAGTCTAGCACGCGACCCGACGCGCGTCAGTGATTCCCGGTTGCAACCCGATAGAATCCGATGGAAACCTGGTCGGATCGGTACCGGTCATAGGAGTAGCGGATCGCGGGAATGGTCGCCTGGGCCACAGGCTGGGGATGCACCGCCTCCATTCCGGCCCGGCAACGTTCCAGAACCGGGGCGGCCAGATCCTCGGGACAGGGCCGGTCGCTTCCGGGACACGGCAGCGACGGGGGCATGGCACAAGCCGGCTGGCGGTAGAAGAAGCGGGGCGCATCCAGGCGATCGGTCGGTTCCCCCCACAACCGCCAGGTGATGTCCTGTCGCCCCAGGAGCCCGGCCAGACCGGCGGCGCTTCGGAAGCCCGCGTTGTCCCCGATCCGGCCGTCCGGATGCGCGACGAACACGACCGCCCCGTTCGGCAGATCCGGCAACACGCGACGGAGGAAGGCGAATTCGTGGTCGATCGTGACCGGCCGGGTGACCCGGGCCATGGGGGCGGCCGCCGACGCGATCAACAACGTCCACAGCACCAGGCCGGGCCACCACGATCGCCAGCCGCTCCAGCGACGTGCCTGCCCCTCCTCGAGGCCGGCCATGCCGAATGCCGCGACGGCCGCGAACGGCGCAAGTGCCTGCAACTGGTAGCGGGCGCTGGCGATCTGGAGATCGGCGGTCGAGTGCAGATAGCCCGGCGACACGGAGACCAGCGTCAACAGCACCAGCCCCAGCAGCATCCGGTGGCGCCGCTGCACCGCCATCCAGGCTCCCGCCACGAACAGCAGCATGGCCATGAGTGGCGTGAAGTCGGTATCGATCAGGATGAAGCCGCGCCACTCCCGCATCGGAGTCGCCAGTCCCTGAACCTGGAACGGGAACGCCTGGGTCATGTGCCACGCCGTCCACGCAACGCCGATGCCGGCGATGACCAGCGTCCCCAGCGTCCGCCTGGACCACGGAAAGAGCAGTGCCAGGATGCCCCCGGCGGCCCAGACCAGGCCGCCTTCGGGACGCGAGTTCAGGGCCAGCACCCCGCCCAGCACGAAGCCGACCAGCGGCCACCACCGCCCCCGGGTGTGGGCGGCCGCGACGGACAGGAAGGCCGCGACCTGGGCGAACAGCACGTACATCTGGCGCTCGCAGTCCCCGGAGAAGCGGACCGCGACCGGGTGCAGGGCCAGCAGGACACCGCCAATCAGCGCGACCCGGCGCGCGAAACCGGCCTCGCGAAGCGCCAGCACCAGAACCACCGGAACGACCGCCCCCAGGAACGAGGCGATCCCCACGACCAGCGGCACGGGATCCCGAGGTTCGAACAGATCGACCAGGGGCCGCGCCAGGGCAGGCCCGGCCAGCCCATAGACCCGGGCCATGGGGTCCAGCAGGTTCATCTGCAGGTCGCCGGGCCCCCAGGTGGCCAGCGCCAGCCTCAGGCCCCAGCCGCCGGCGAACAGCAGCAGCAGTTCGGGCGTGGCCTGGCGACGCCCCAGGACAGCCACCATCCCGAACAGGGCCAGCCACAACCCCAGGAAGCCGAAGCGCACCGCACCCGCGTTGGCCCACCTGGCCACCTGCGCCTTGCGAATCGCCAGCGGCCCCCCGACCCGGGAATCATCGACCTGGCGCCAGACCTCCCGAGGGGATGGGTCATCCAGCACGCGGGCCAGGGCCCCGGCGAAGGCACGTGCGCACCGCGAACCGTCGGGGTCCAGCCGGAAGTCCCGCGTGGTGGGGCAGTTCGGACAGGGACGATCGGGATGCACCAGCGTGACGCGCCCGGGGCCGTCGGGGTGCATCAACCGAATCCGGACCTCGGCCCCCTGCACGTCGATGCCCGCAATCGTCAATCCGTCGCATCCGGCCGGCCCAAGGGCATCCATGGCGGACTGCAGGAACCAGGATTCGTTGCCGGGTTGAAGAACGGGCGCCTGCCGCTCGTCCACGCAGGACGCGACCAGCAATCCGGCGATCAGAGCCGCCATCCAGGAGGCCCCATGGCGACGCCAGTTCATCAAGAGGAAACCGCCGTTCGTGGTGGAACTACCCTACGGGGCTCGCTATTGTCGGCAAGGGGAATCCGACCGTCAACCCGGGCAGGTCGCCCTAGGCATCCAGCCCCAGCGACCGGGGCGTCATGCCCATCGCCAGGCCCAGCAACTGGGGATAGAGCATCATGGGCAATGCGTCCGGACGCCCCGCCTGGATCGACAGGAAGCGCATGTGACAGTAGGGACAGGCCGTGACCAGAACCTGGGCCCCCGCCTCGCGCGCGTCGGCCACCTTGCCCTGCGCGATCCGGTCGGAAAGCGTCGGATTGGCCTCGTGCAGGGGCTCGCCGCAGCACTCCAGACGACGCGGCCATTCGACCGCCTGGGCGCCGGTGGCCCGGACCAGGTTCTCGAACAGCGTGGGCGCCATCGGGTTGTCGAAGCGCGTCACCGCGGACGGGCGCAAGGCGTGGCAGCCGTAGTGGGCGGCCACGCGAAGTCCTGCGCGCGGGGCCACGACGGCGGCCTCGACCGCCTCCAGCCCGACCCCTCGGGCCAGCACGGGCAGCAGGTGCTCGACGCGCACGCTCGTCGGCAGGTCCAGCCCCTCGGCCTTCAGTGCCGCGGCGACCCGCTCCCGAAGGTTCGCGTCCTCGTCCAGCAGGCGCTGCGCGTGTCGCAGGTTGCCGAAGCAGCACTTGCAGGGCGTCAGCACGTCCAGGCCGGCGCGCGCCGCCAGGGCCATGTTGCGGGCCGCGGCAACGACCGAAGCGTCCCGGTCCAGGCTGCGAACCGGGTAGCCGCAGCAGTCGAACGGCAGATCGTGCAGCACCACGCCCAGCCGTCCCAACACCGCACGAGTCGAAACCTCGTAGGCGGGGACCTTGGACGGGATCTTGCAGCCGAGGAACAGTGCGTAGTTCATTCCGGCCGCCTCCGATCGCGGACCGGGCCCAGTTGCCGCCAGGCCGCGCCGCGCAGTTCGAGCATCACGTCGGTGACCCGGATGCCTTCCGGGCAGTTCTCCTGGCACTGGTAGCAGGTCGCGCAGTCCCAGACCATGCGGGATCCCAGCGCCAGATCAACCATCCCCAGCCGCAGCAGGTTCATCACCTTCTGGGGCGTCAGATCGACGCGGTCGGCGTCCGTGCCGCCGTGGGCCACGACCGGGCACACGTTCGTGCAGGTCTGGCACTGGACGCAGGCCGAGAAGGTCCGACGATCCGCCGACAACGGTCCGGCGGGGGGCACCCGCCCCAGTTCGGTTCCAAGCGCCTCGGCCCAGGCAATCGCCGGCTGCTCCTGGATCCAGGTCGCCGGCGCCGGCAGGCCGCGAGCCGCCAGGTCGTCGCGCCCCGCGTCCCACAGGTCCGCCAGGTCCAGCCCGACCGGGCAACGCAGGGTGCAACGACCGCAGTCGGTACACAGATGCGCCCCCTGGGCCAATCGATCCGCGTCACCATCGCCGACCCGGGTCCACGCCCGACCGGCAACGCGCCGGGTCGCCTGGACCTTGCGGGACGGCAGCAGTTCCGGATTGTCCAGCCAGCGCGCGATCGGCGCGACCGAGCAGCGGGCGTCGCACAGGCCGCAGCGGATGCAGGCATCCGCGGCCAGCGCTCTGCGCGACACCCGGCCCGCCAGGGACAGGGGCCCGGACGCGGCCGCGCCCCGGGCCACCAGGCTGACCGGGTCGGCCACGGCGTGGAAGAAGCGCGTGAACGGCAGGACGACGATGCCCAGGAGGCAGGCCAGGACGTGGAGCCACAGGAGGGCGCGGTCCGCGTTCGCCGCATCCAGCGTCGCCGTCACCGGCGCCATCGCTCGGGCCATCGGGTACGACACGAAGGCCGACTGGGGACGGGCGTGGCAATCCACGCACGCCTGGGAGTTCAGTTCCCGCCCTTCGGCCAGCACGTCGGCGTCCGGCTCCCCATGCAGGTCGGTGAACGCAACCCCATAGTCCTGCTTCCAGACCCAGCGAAGCCCCGCCAGTTCCTCGGCGTCCGTGCCCAGACCGAACTCGTCGGTCATGCGGTAGAACGCCTTGGGGGACGCAATCTTCTGGGCCTCCAGCAGGAATCCGGAGACCAGGACGACGGCCAGCAACGCCGCGAAGATCCCGTCGGCGGGCCGCCGCGCGGGCCGACCGAAGGCCCAGTCGCGCCGACGACCGAGCGCCAGCAGGACCACGCCGATCACGGCCATCGCCCCGAACACGTTGCGAAGCAGCAGGAACGGATTCAGCGTCGCGTAGTAGTTGTCGAACAGCTTGCCCGACAGCCACGCCGCCAGCGCATGCATCACCAGCAGGACCGTGAAGCCGACCAGGATCATCAGGTGGCCGGCCCAGCGCAGCTTCGACGTCGCGAACAGCCGCCTCTGGAACAGCACGTCCAGGAAGAAGGCACCCATCATGCCGGGCAACCGGCGACTGAACAGCGCGCCGACGCCTCCGCCGATCGCCGCCCACAGTCGCTGGCCGAACGACACCTCCCGCGCATCCGAGCCAATACGCACCGTCAGCCAGGTGACCAGGCGCCAAAGCAGGCCCAGCCCGCCCAGCGCCAGCGACACCCACAGCGCGATCCGGAAGAACCCCTCGTGGAAGACCGTATCCGCCATGCCTCGCCCCTATCCGGCCACGGGCCCAGGCCCGCCCAGGTCACCCGCGATTGCGTCCACCGCCGCCCAGGCCGTCCCCGCGGACAGCCCCGACCCGCACTTCTGCCGCATCCAGTCCTGGCGGCCCAGGATCGACCCCACCGCGTACAGCCGACGCCACGCGGGGTTCCCCGCGGCGTCCAGGGGCCGTCCGACCGAATCCGTGACCAGGCCCGCCCGGTTGATCGGGTGACCCGCGGGTTCCAGGAACCGCCGGCTGTGCCAGGAATCCCGGGCCTCCGGCTGCTCGACGCGCAGTCCCAGGATCGGTTCCGCGACGCCCCGGCGGTCGGCCACCAGCCCCTTGCCCACGAACCGCCCCGTCGCCAGGATCACGGCCCGCGCGGCCGCCGTCTGGCCGCCCGCGGCATCATGCAACGTCAACTGCGCCACATCCCCGTCGAACACGATCCCGGTCACCACCGACTGGACGCGCCGCGACACGCCGTGCGCCCCGACGGCCGCCTCGAGGGCCCCCTTCAGCCGCAGCCCGGGCACCGAGGTCGGCATGGTCGGAATCTCGAACACCGGCATGCCCAGCGCGGCCTCGAACGCCTGGTGGACCTGCCCCGACCGCGACAGCCCCAGCACCGCCGGGAAGCCCACGGCGCTGGCGTCGCCCAGCAGCGGCCGTACGCGCTCGAACAGGCGCTCCCGGGTCGCGCTCGATTCGAGCGCCGTCGCGACGTGGACCGCGTACAGTTCCGACAGCGCCTCGCTGTCCGGAAACTCGACCCGCGCGCACCGCAACCCCGGCCACCGGTCACCCATCGTCTGGACCACCTGGCACGCCGAGAACTCGCGCAGCCCCCGGAAATCGACCAGCAGCGTCGGCAGTCCTTCGGCGAACGCCTGGGCGCCCGCCACCATCGACCGCGGCACGCCGTAGGTCACCTTGGTCGTCCCCAGCGACGTCGGAACCTGACGATTGCCCTCGGCGGGGGCATACGGCATCCCGGCATCCCCCAGCTCCGACATCACCCGTTCCATCGCCACGCGCACGGCATCGGCCCCGACGCGCACCAGCGGATGGCCAGGATCGTCCTTTCCAAGCGCCGCCAACGCATCCCAGGGACGGTCCCAGACGCGGCCCGGCGCCACCGGGTGGACACCCAGCACATCCAGCAGCCCGCTGGCGAACAGCAGGCCGCCTCCGTTGCCCACGTGCAGCACCGACAACCCGCGCGACGCCGCGAACAGGGCGGCGGACATCCCGGCCATCCCCGCGCCGACGACGGCCACGTCCCACGTCTTCGACTGTTGGCCGCTCATCGCAACTCCTCGCCGAACAGGCCGCAGTGCAGCGCTTCCATCAGTTCCGCCTGGGCCAGTTGCTCGCCCCACAGGACGGGATGCTGCCCCCCCCATCGTTCCCGGAAGAAATCGATGATCTCGTCCAGGCCACGCCGCCCCTGGAAGTCGCCGTACTGGTACAGGTGGGCCGCCGCGCGGACCGCGCAGAACGCGCCCTGACAGGCCCCCTTGCCGACGCGACTGCGCAGGCCGATGTCCGTCAGCGTCGGCGTGTCGCCCGCCGCGACCAGGTGGGCATAGAGGTTGCGGATGACGCTGCCCGACACCATCTCGCACTCGCAGATCAGCGGGTCGTCGGCCGCGGGCGCCCGCATCCAGGCCCGCGGCGCGTGACCCGGCTCGGTCCATCGCCCCTCGTCGGCGGACGGTAACGGCACGGTCGCGGTGACGCACGGGGTGGTGACGCCCAGGCGGGCGCAGACCAGGTCCGCTGCGCGCTCGGCCATCAGGCGACAGGTCGTCAACTTGCCGCCCGTGATGGCCGCGAAGTTCTCCAGACCGTGTTCGTGATGATCGAACAGCGCGAACCCCCGCGACACCGAGCGGCCGTCCGATCCGCCCGGCGCGCCGACCAGTGGCCGCACGCCGGCGTAGGCGCGAATGTAGCGAACGGTCCCCAGGGCCGGCACCATGGCGGCCGCATCCTCGACAATCTGATCGACCTCGGCCACGGACGGATAGATGTCGTCCAGCGACTCGACCCGAATCGACGTCGTGCCGATGATGGACACGGTCCCGCCGGGCATCAGGATGTCCGCGTTCGACGGCTTTCGCAGCCGGTTGATGACCCGATGCGCCAGGCGCCCGTGGGTCACCAGCAGCGTGCCCTTGGAGTACAGCATCTCGATGGGCGCGCCGGCCAACAGGGCGACCTCGCGAGCCCAGGCGCCGGCCGCGTTGACGACCTGCTCGACCTGGATGGTCCGCTCGGCGCCCGTCACGCGGTCCCGGACCGTCGCGGCACGAACCCGCCCGCCGACGCGCTGGAAGTTGACGACCTGGCTGCGACGCAGCAGCCGGGCCCCCAGTCGCCGGGCCTGGGCCACCGACTCGAGCGACAACCGGAAGGGGTCAATCGAGGCATCCGGCACCTCGAAGACCGCGATCGCGTTCGGGGACACCGAGGGCTCGTGGGCGCGCGCCTCGGCGGGATCCACGGCCTGGCAGCGAATGCCCGCCTTCTGGCAGTACCCCGGGAAGTCGGCGACGAACCGCTCGTCATCCCCCTGGACCGCCACGAAGTAGCCGCCGGTGTCCTGGATGGTCTGGCCGGCCAGGCGCTTCAGGATGTCGCCCTCGATGCGACACTCGACGGCCGCCTCCTGGTCGTTGGACACGTAGCGCGCCCCGCTGTGCAACAACCCGTGGTTGCGACCCGACGCGCCCGCGTTCAGGTCGTCCTGCTCGACCAGAATGCAATCGACGCCGCGCAATGCCAGATCGCGCATCAGCGCCGTGCCGGTCACGCCCCCACCAATGATCAGGACCTGGGTTTCCACCGTGCCCTCCCTTCGCCGGTCCGACTGTACCCCAACACCCCGAGCCGGAAAAGGCGAACGAGCGGACGGGATGATTGCGTTTGATCAGGTTTGTACCGGAACATTGACGCAACGCATCCCTCGCAGGATCGTGACCAAAGCGCACCAATGCATTCCATTTTGACGCAACCACC
>JARKOL010000144.1 GCA_029975745.1 Myxococcota bacterium
TCGTCCACCGAGGCAAACGGCCGCTTGCCGTGGCGAATGATGTTCGTGTGGTTGTAGTGCTCGTCGGCAGTGAAGAAATCCGTAGCCATCGCATCGACTCCCGATCCAGACCCGGTTCCAAACCAGCGTGCGATGCCTCGCCGGCGCTGCCTACGATCCTCTTCCCTTCCACGGCGCGCCCGGCAGGATCGGGACGACGCGCTCGCGAACGGCGGCCAGCGCCTCGTCGAAGTCCCAGCGCGTCCCGGGCGCCAGCAGCGGCCCGATGTCCGCCCGGAACACGGGGTCGGTTTCCTTGACCGCGAGGTTCTCCTCGAACTCGGCCCGGGTCACGGCGTGACCCTCGCGGGCCATGTAATGTCCGAAGAAATGGACGATGCGGCCCGCATCGGCGCCACCGGACTCGAGCGCGAGCCACAGGTCGAACAGGTCGCGGCCCTTCTTCCGCTGGTACAACGCCCGCAGTTTCGTGGCCAGCAGCTCGTCCAGGGTGAAGGTCCGGACGGTCGCCTGCCCGGTGAACCAGCGGCTACGGACCTCGAACGGCGACAGGGCGTGATCGGCCACCGCGAAGTGCTCGCGGGTGTTGATCTCGACCTTCAGCCGCATGGGAACGGCAGCGCCTTCCGAGCGCAGGCGGTACACGAGGTTGACCCGACCCTCCTTCTGGGTGCGACGCGGTTCGCCGAGCCAGGGGTCGAGGACCGACTTCAGTCTGTCGAGCGTCCCGCCGATGGGCCCGGACCGAACCTGCACCAGGTCGATGTCCTCGGAGTACCGGGCCGCCGGCGTCAAGTGCAGTTTGTACAGCGCGGTTCCGCCCCGGAAGGCCAGGTCGTCGGCCAGATCCGGAACCCTGAAGATCTCGACCAGTGCCCGGCTGATGACCAGGTCCTGCTCGACCTGAACGTCCTGCACCCAGGGGGCGTGAGCGCGCCATTCCGTGATGAAGTCCTGCGGGATCATTCGTCCACCTCGACCGCGGCGTTCACGCGCACCCGCCACCGGGAGTCCAGGGGCGCGCCCGCCGACGGGTTGGCCCGGACCAGCCGCACCGGCCGGTGGGCACGGCGCACGACGAGGTCCGCCAGGCCCGCGGTCTTCGCATCCGCGCCGACACGATCCAGAAGCCAGCCCAGGCGCTGGATAGCCGCCACGTCCCCCAGCCGGGAGGCGACGTCCGCGAGGGCGTCGGGATCGATTGCCTCGGCCAGTTCGGTCAGGACCGTGGCGACGTTGTCGAGCCCGCCGGCCCGGTTGGTGTAGGTGACCAGGTCCAGCGCGGTCGCCTCGGGGGTCGAGACCCGCAGAACCCCCCGCGGGGTGTTCCGGCCGACGGTTGGCAGCTCCCGCACGTCGCGACGGGCCAAGAAGGCCACGCGAACCCGCCCGCAGGACACGGGGGCCCGGTTGTGGTCGGTCACGACCTGGAACTCCTGCGGACGCTGGTGGGCCGCGCCATGAAGTTCGGCCGCGGTGAGCAGGCCGGCGTAGTACGGGGCGCCCAGGAAGTCCATCAGATCCGGGATGAACTGGTCGGCCGGAAGGCACCCCATCGCGCGGTATTCCGGAGGTACGACCACGTAGAAGCCGCGGAGGGGCATCGCCAGCAGCCCCTGTCCCTTGAGGCGCCGCAGCACCGCCCGCACCGCGACCGGGGACGCGTCGAGCGCCTTCACGGCATCGGGCAGCGTGAAGTGGTACCGCCCGCCCGCGGCCAGTTCCTGGATGTACTGCGGTCCGTTCATGGCGACCTGCACCCTGACTCTGCGAAGGTAATAGAAAGTATTGCTTTGGTCAACTCCAAGCGCAGATCGTGATGCTTTCTGATTCGCGGTCATCAATCCGGCCGGATCCCGCTTGCGCTACGCCGCCCTTCGCCTCCGCCCCTGCTTCGGAAACACCACCTCCAGCCGCCGCGCCCGCCGCCCCGTTGCCTCCGCCCCGAGCGTTCCCCCGCTACTAATCAAAATCAAACAGTTCGTACCCAAAGACGGGATTGCTGCGCAACCTGCTTCACCAACCGCTGCTTCAACCCCTTGACGTCCCAGCCATGCGGCGACAGCCCGGAATCCCTCCCGGCCTCGCCCCTGACCAGGTCGGTCAAGCCGATGCCGCAGTCCAGCAGCGCCCGGTACTCCTCGGGTCGGAACTGCCGCGGCGTCAGGTCGGTCGCGGCCAGGACTGCCAGAACCGGTTCGCTGGGCCGGCGTAGTAGGCATTGATCGCTGCCGATTGTGTTCCCGCCGCGGTCCCGCAGATGACAAGGCGCAGGCCCGGCCGCAGCAGGTCCTCGAGTTTCTGTTCCGTGTCCGTCGCATCCTCCTGACGTTCCTGTCGAATCCCACCAGGGACCTGCGACATTCGGACCTGCATGTTGGCAGCATTGTCGCTGCGGCGCGTCACGCGAGGCCGTCCTGCGGTACCGCACGCCATGTCGCAGTGCCGTGGCAGAGTTGGACCGTTGGGCAACGAGGTGTCTGCCATGTCCACGTCAGTCGGGCGTCGATCGTTCCTGGGATTCCTTGCCGGCCTTCCGGCCGCGCTGGCCTGGAGGGGGACAGCACGGGCCGCCAACAACGAGGTTCTGATCGACGAGTTCTTCGTGGCCGGCTACCAGTTCCACGACGGCCCCAGGGTCGAGCACCAGCTGGCACCCGGTATCGAACTCCAGGCGCGTCGGGAGCCCGACAACCCCTACGACACCAGGGCCATCGCGCTGTGGCTGGACGGCCTGATGATCGGATACGTGCCGCGGCGTGCGAATCGCGTCCCCGCCCGGATGGTCGATGGCGGCGTGGAACTTCGCTACCGGGTTTCGATGGTGCAGCCTGGCGCGGAGCCGTGGTCGCGAGTTCGGGTGGGGGAGTACCTGGCGCGCTGACGGGGTTCAGAGGACCGGATCGTCAACGCCAACCTCGCCGGCCGTGACATCCGCTTGACCGCCTCCCCCCGCCGGGTCGCCTCGACACACGCGCCTAAGCCGAAGTTCCCCGCGCTGGAAGCCAGAAACTGCTCGCAGTGACAGGCTTATCGCGGCGACAGGGTGCGGCGATTCTGACTACAGACCGAGCAGGTCGTAAGCCTTCTGCTGGAGCGGCGTGGGCGTCAGGAGTTTCGTGAAGGTCGCTTCGGCGGTTCCCAGGCGATAGGTGACACGGGCCTGGGTCGCCAGCGCAGCCAGCAGGGTCTGGAAACTGTGGACCGGTAGCCCGTCCGGCGTGCGCTTCGTGGTCTTCTTGGCCCGGACCGATTCCGACGGTTGGGGCCGTGCGACCGGACCCATCGAGTTCTCTCCCCTGGTGATCGTGGGCCTACAACCGTCGCTCCGCTCCGAAGAACTCGTACACCACGCCCATGGACTCTACTGCAGCCGCAACGCCCACACCTGTTCGGTCTACGAACACGTCAACCAAACCTTGACATTACATGTCCGATCTTCTAGATTCTGACCTGGAGGGACCCAACATGCCAATCACCCAGGTAGAACTCGGTGCCCACGTCCGGAAAGCCCGGGACGCGTGCCGACTGACCCAGGAGGACGTCGCGGTCCAGTTGGGCCTGTCTCGCAGTGCAATCGCCCTGATCGAGTCCGGCCAGCGCCGCATCTCCAGCCTGGAACTGGAGAGACTCGCCTACGTTCTCGGGCGGGACGTACGCTCCTTCCTGGTCGAGGACTTCACGGCGACGGAGGACACTCTTGCTGCCCTGTTCCGACGCCATCCCGATATGGGGAACCAATCGGAGCTTCTGGCCGTCCTGCAGAAATGCCTCCGGCTCGGACGTGAGGTCACCCATCTCGAGGCCCTGCTGGAACTGGATCGCGCCACCACGCCCGCCGCGATGTACCCGGTCCGGGAGCCGAAGACCCGCTGGGATGCAATCCAGCAAGGGGAGCGCGCGGCCGTCGAGGAGCGGCGACGCCTGGGCCTGGGGGACACCCCCGCACCCGAGATGGCGGCAGTCCTGGAAACGCAAGGTGTCCGCACCGCTGTCGTCGATCTGCCCGTCGAGGTCTCCGGCCTGACGCTGGTGGACCCAGCCGTCGGACCGTTCGTGGTGGTGAACAGGCGGCATGTCCGAACGCGGCGACGATTCTCCTACGCACATGAGTACGCACACGTACTGCTGGACAGGGACACCAACGGCACGGTCAGCCGCACGACGGAGCAGGAACAACTGCCCGAGGTACGAGCAAATGCCTTTGCCGCGGCGTTCCTGATGCCCGAGTCGGGTTTTCGAGCCTTCGTTGCCAGCCTGGGCAAGGGGCGCGAGAGCCGAAGCCAGGCGGACGTCTGGGCGGAACAGGGCGACCCGGTACGCGTGCGCACTCGCACCGTGCCGAACTCCCAGGATATCCAGATGTACGACGCGGTGCTGATCGCGCACCACTTCGGCACCAGCACCCTCAGCGTGATCTACCGACTGAAGAACCTGCGCCTGATCTCTGATGCGGAGTTCGAGAAGCTCAAGGCCGACGAGCCGACGAAGGCGAGAACGGTCGCTCGCGCCCTCTCGATTCCCTTCGGTGATCAGGACGGCAACGCCGCCTGGAACGAGTTCGTCCACCGGCTGCTCGGCCTCGGGATCGAGGCATTCCGACGCGACCTGATCACGCGGGCGAAACTGTTGGAACTCGCCAATCTGCTCGATGTCCCGACGGCTGACCTGGAAACGGGCCTGCAAGACGCCGGCCTCGAGTGCGAGCCGGCTGACGTGCTGGTGCCGGAGCCTTGATGGTGGACGACAAGACGACGCATCCGGATCGCGCCCCTGTGCGTATCCTGCTGACCGACGCGAACATCCTGATCAACTTCCTGCACCTGGGGCAAATCGACCTGCTCGCCTGCCTTCCGGGATTGCGCTGCGTCGTGCCCGATCACGTCGTCAACGAGGTGCGCGATCCTGGACAGGCCGAGACGCTTCGAGGCGCCCTGGCGCGGGGAATCCTCGATTCCGTCGTGATCGATGACCCGGCCGCGATCGAACTCTATGCAGACCTTCACCGGATCATGGGCGAGGGCGAGGCAGCGTGTCTCGCGTTGGCCAGTTCGCGGGGCTGGTGGATTGCAAGTGACGAGCGCAGAAGGTTCCGACGCGAGGTCGAGGCCCGAATCGGTCTCAAGCGACTCGTCACGACCCCCGGGCTGATCGTGTATGCGATTCGCGCGGGCCTCGTGACGGTTGACGTGGCAGACGAGTGGAAGTCGCTGCTCGAGTCGAAACGTTTCAAGATGGCGTTCCAGTCGTTCAAGGACGAATGCGGACCCGACCCGGGCAACAAGAACCAAAGCCCCGGCGCGTGACACCCCCCAGGACTTCGGACTTCTGGCCACTGGCCACCGCGTTTCAGGCGACTAGGTCAGTGGCATTCGACACGGTGCCAGAGACCCTTGGTCGCGCATGGACCTGTCGCGCATGGACCTTGCGACTGTCGCACCCTGGGGGATAGTCTCCCCAACGTATCTCACTCCAAGTAGGGAGACGCAACGTCATGGCAATTTCAACTGACATCGACGTGGTTCTGGGTGGTCTGTTGGGACGATACCGGGACAACCCCCGGGTCCGAGATGCGTCCCAGAACAACGCGAACATCCTGAAGTGCGTTCGGGGCGGGTTTCGGATGGCCGAGCGGCACCACCTGGCGTTCGACCCGCGAGAGGAATACTGGCGTCTGCCCGAACGCCGCCTGGCCGTCGCATACCTCGCCGCGCAATGGACGGGTTACATGGCCCCGGCCTCGTGTATCCGGGAACTGGCCCTCCGCGTCGTCCAGACCTTCGAACGAAGTCGAACCGATGGACTGGTCCAACACCGGGGATACGAGGACGAAAGGGTGCACCAGGTGGCCGAGGTGCTCCTCGGCGAGAACGGGCGACTCGGCACACTCCCGGGATGGGAGCGGATCCGGGCGGTTTGGCCGAAGGTGCCTGCCACGGCAAGGGGGCTACCGAACCGGGTTGATGTAAGACGCACCCATTCGACCCGAACTGATAACCCGGTCTGTCACACGTTAGTCCAGCGGCTGGAAAAGGCCCGCGCCATGTTCGGCGGGACCGATGCGATCCAGCACTTCCGGGCGTGGAGGTCTCCCGAGGAGCGGGCCGGCGATCCGGTAAGCCTCCGGTCCACGTAGTTCGGCGACCCCGGGCACCTGGATCTGGACCCTGCAGCATCTACCTACAGGTAGAAATCTACTTCAAGGTAGCAGGTCTTGCCGGCCCGGCCACGACGAACCACGATCATTTCTGTAAACCGTACTTGCACTCTAAACCGTTGCTGTTTATTCCGCGCTCTGAGTTTATCGTTGGGTGCCCCGATGGCCAGGGAAATCGAACTCGCCGGCTACCTCAAGCAAGTGTTCGGCGAAGCCTTCCGGGTGCAGGCCCTCCCAGCTGCCGCGGTCCGGGAGGTCCCCCTGTTTCTCCGCACGGCGTTCCGGTTCGCCCGAGCGACCCTGATGGGCCGGACCTTCCTGCTGGCCATGGAACCGGACGGGGTCCGGACCGCGACGCCGACCGAGTACGCAAAGCATGCGGAGGCGCTACGGACCGCGATGGGCCTCCCTGTCGCCATGGTCCTCAAACCGGTGCCGACCCATGTCCGCAACCGCCTGGTGCATCAGGGCGTGCCCTTCGTCGTGCCGGGAAGACAGATGTTCCTGCCGTTCCTGGCGTTGGACCTTCGGGAGCAGGATAACCGCCCGATCCGCGGCGCTGGCACGACCCTGACGGGGGCCGCCCAGGCAGTCCTGCTGGGGCACCTTCTCGGCAAATCGGTCGAGGACGTACCTCTGGCTGACGTGGCCGACGCTTTCGGGTACTCGGCCATGATGCTTTCGAAGATCGCGACGGAACTGGCGGCTGCCGGGCTGGCAACCGCAGCGCGCGAGGGTCGCACCCGGCGCCTGCGGTTCGCGGAGGCCCGACCGGACCTGTGGGCGCGGGCACTGCCCCTGCTGGCCAGCCCGGTGCGCCTCCAGCTATGGGTGCGGCAGTGGGCCGGGAAGAACGTGCGGAAGGTGGCTGCGGGCCTCACGGCCCTCGAACGCTACACCGACATCGCGGACGACCGCGTGCCGACGTACGCCATGACCCGCGCCGACCTCCGGAACGCCATCGCCAATGGCGTCATCGTCGCCTGCGAGGATGCGGACGAGGCCGTGGCCACGGTCGAGGGCTGGCGCTACGATCCCGCGGTGCTCGCGACCGAGGATCGCGCAGACCGGCTGTCCCTGTACCTCGCCCTGCGCGACACGGCCGACGAACGCGTGCAGAAGGAACTGCGGACGCTGGTCGAGAGCACCTGGTTTTCGCCTCCGACTTGACGCCGCCCTGGATCGTCTGTATGTTTTTTTCGGAGAACTTCTTACGAGTGGAGGTCTCCGTGCCGCACCTTCAGCCAGCGCTTCGAGCGGGTCACGTGTACCGCACGGCCGACCTGCGGGCCTGGAGCGCCAACCCGACCCGGCTTGCGAAGAACCTGGTGAGGAGGGGTCGGCTCCAGCCGCTGGCGCAGGGACTGTTCGTGCATCCAAGGCAGGGACGGTTCGGCGCCGTGCCGCCCACGGACGACGAGGTGATGCGCGCGTTCCTGCATGGGACGCCCTTCGTGTTCACCGGCCCGGGGCACTGGAACGCCCTCGGCCTGGGGAGCACGGCGACCTTCGCCGTGACGCTCGTCTACAACCTCAAGCGGTCCGGCGAGTTCACGCTTGGGGGGCGCAGGTACCTGCTGCGACGCGTCCGCTTCCCGCGCCGTCCGACACCGGAGTGGTACGCCGTGGACCTGATCGAGAACGCCGGGATGGCCGGGGTGACGCAGGAGAAACTGGAAGAGGGGCTGGCCAAGGCCGTGGCGGACGGACGGCTGGACGCGTCTGCCCTCAAGGAGAATGCGGCCGAGTACGGCACGAAACGGACGCTGGCCTTGGTGGAGCGCGCCGTGATGGGAGGGGCCGCGAATGTCGTTCGTTCATGAGACACGGGACTTCGCGGACCTGGTGCGTATCGTCGCCAGCGAGGCTGGGCTGGCCCCGGGGCTCGTCGAGAAGGACTACTGGGTGACGCACACCCTATGGGCCCTGCACCGCGGCGGCCTGGAGGTCTGGTTCAAGGGAGGGACATCGCTCTCCAAGGGGTTCGGCCTGATCCAGCGCTTCTCCGAGGACCTCGACCTGCGGATCGAGGCCGGCACCAAGCCGGACCTGCCGCCTGTCGGGTCGTGGACCAGCGAGAACGCAGGACCCGTCGCCGGTCGTCGGGCCTTCTTCGAGGCGCTCGGCTCCCGGATCCAGGTCCCCGGCGCCGGCGTAGTGCCGGACCCGGACACCATCGATTCGCGCGCCCGGGGCTGCGAGTACCGCGTGGAGTACCCCGGCTTGTTCCTGGCCGAGCTCGGTCCGGGGATCCGCCCGTTCGTGCTGCTGGAGGTCGGTGCCGCCCGGGTCACCCCCTATGAGACCCGGACGCTGACCTCGTTCGTTCACGAGCGGCTCGTGCGCTCGGGCCAGATCGACGAATTCGACGACAACCGGCCGGCAGCCGTCCGGTGTGTGCATCCGTTGGTGACCTTGATCGAGAAGCTGGACGCCATCTCGCGTCGCTACCCGCGGAGCCCGATGGAGCCCGCGTCGTTCATCCGGCACTATGAGGACGCCGCGCGGATCATCCAGGCCATCGGACGTTTGTCGCCGATCGAGGGAACCCTCCACAACCTTGCAGCAGACATGCTCGCGAAGAAGCAGATCCGGGCGGTGCCACGCACGGCCGACCCCGCGTTCGCCCTCGACGACCGGGGCGGGCGCGCCGAGCTGGAGGCCGCCCATGGGCGCATCGCGCCGATGTACTGGGGACCGAGGCTGTCGCTGGACGAGGCGTGCGCGGCGATCCGCGACTGGGTGGCGGGGGCGTTCCCGGAGTAGCTACGCGGCGATCCGACTCGGTTTCCGCGGAATGAACACCTCCAGGTGCCGGATGCGCCGTTTCATTGCATCCGCGCGGAGCGTTCCCCCGCTACTAATCAAAATCAAACCGTTCGTACCCAAAGACGGGATTGCTGCGCAACCTGCTTCACCAACGACTGCTTCAACCCCTTGACGTCCCAGCCATGCGGCGACAGCCCGGAATCCCTCCCGGCCTCGCCCCTGACCAGGTCGGTCAAGCCGATGCCGCAGGCATGTTGGCAGCATTGTCGCTGCGGCGCGTCATGCGAGGACGTCCTGCGGTGCCGCACGCCATGTCGCAGTGCCGTGGCAGAGTTGGACCGTTGGGCAACGAGGAGGCTGTCATGTCCACGTCAGTCGGGCGTCGATCGTTCCTGGGATTCCTTGCCGGCCTTCCGGCCGCGCTGGCCTGGAGGGGGGCGGCGCGGGCCGCCGGCACCGAGGTTCTGATCGACGAGTTCTTCGTGGCCGGCTACCAGTTCCACGACGGCCCCAGGGTCGAGCACCAACTGGCACCCGGTGTCGAACTCCAGGCGCGTCGGGAGCCCGACAACCCCTACGACACCAGGGCCATCGCGCTGTGGCTGGACGGCCTGATGATCGGATACGTGCCGCGGCGTGCGAATCGCGTCCCCGCCCGAATGGTCGATGGCGGCGTGGAACTTCGCTACCGGGTTTCGATGGTGCAGCCTGGCGCGGAGCCGTGGTCGCGGGTTCGGGTGGGGGAGTACCTGGCGCGCTGACGGGGTTCAGTGGACCGGATCGTCAACGCCAACCTCGCCGCCCGTGACATTCGCTTGACTGCCTCCCCCCGCCGGGTCGCCTCCCCCTTATGAAAAAATGGTCCTTGCGGCCCATCTGGACCGCGGAACCGCCCGCATCGACGCCCTGGTCGGCAAGGTCCGCGAGGCCATCGAGAGGCTGAAGGAGTACCGCTCAGGACTTATCACCGCGGCCGTGACCGGGAGGATCGACCTTTGCGGCGGCTCGGAACTGCCGACCGAATGACACAAACCTCCACACTTGTAAAAAAGTGCCGAGGGTTGTTGGCATCGTGGCACCCTTCCCCACATGAAGAAGACCCCACTGCAACGTATTCATGACGTCACTCGGCAGGGCGGCATCTTCCGGACCCAGGACGCCCGCAATGCAGGCGTGGACGCGTCCACCGTCTGGAAGCTGTGGAAGCGGGGTGCCCTGGAGCGCGTGTCTCGCGGGGTCTATCGACTGGCGGACGCGCAGGCCACGCCGAACCACTCCCTGGCCCTGGCGTGCGGCGTGGTGCCCCATGGCGTCATCTGCCTGCTGTCCGCCCTGTCCTTCCACAATCTGGGCACGCAGTCGCCCGGAGACGTGTGGATGGCCGTATCGCGCAAGGCATGGAGAC
>JARKOL010000166.1 GCA_029975745.1 Myxococcota bacterium
CGAGCGGAGACTGCACGCCGAACTCTGGCAGGCCATGGCGCCCTCGGGCGGGGTGTTCCTGAGTGCGTTCGATGATGTCCTGCGCGAGCCGCCCAACGACCCCGTCCTGCTGGCCACCGCGTTCAACGAACTGGCCTACCAGGTGACCGGGCGGTCCGGCATCTGGCGGAAGACCTTGCCCAATGACGTGTTCGGGTGTCCCCAGAACCCGGAACTTCCCGTCTGCGGGCGCCTGAAGGATCTGGATGCCCAGTTCTCGCAGTGGGACGAACTGCAGTCGCGGCTGGCCTCGGTCGAGGACGAGCGCCAGGCGCGTCAGATCCTGCGCGAGAGTGCCCCGATGATCCGCGAGTACCTGCGAACCCTGGTCCCGGCCACGAAGAGTTTTTCCGCGATCCAGGCCACCCCGTTCTTCTCGCAACACCTCGCGCCGGCGATGCAGCAGGCGCCGTCCCGGATGGAGTAGCAGCCGGATGTCGAATCTGCAGACCGTGGCCTTCATCCTGGAGAGGGATGGGCAGCCGCCGGACCTCCGTCCGTGGGCCGTGTTCCTCAAGGGGTTCATCGTCGCGTCCTTCGGGATTGGCGCCGCGACCTTGCTGTTCCCGGCGGAGGCCAGCATGGTGGGCGTCTTCCTGGTGACCCTGGGTCAGGCCCGCACGGTCCACACGCTGCTGAACCGCAATCGCAACGCCGTCTGGCGCCAGCACAAGGCCGTCTGGGCCACCAACGTGCAGCTTGCGGTCGCGCTGACGATGCTGTTCCTGGGCGTCTTTCTGGCGTACGCGATCGTGACCCTGGTGCTGCCCGAGGCGCGTGTCGTCGAGATCTTCGCGCGACAGGTGCGGAATCTGGGGGTTCGCGATCTGACCGACGTCCGGTTCGACGGGCTGGGCACCGTGCTGCGGCACAATCTGGTCGTGGCGCTGGTGGGGTTCCTGTTCGCGTTCCTGTACCGGCACGGCGGCATGGTGCTGGTTCTGGCGTGGAACGCCTCGGCCTGGGGCGTCGTGTTCGCCTGGATGGCGCGAAACGCCCCGTCGGGAGGATTCTTCGGGTCCGCTCTGACCTTCCTGAAGTCGCTGGTGGCGACGTTGCCCCACCTGCTGCTGGAGTCGGTTGCCTACATGCTGGTCGCCATCGCCGGGGTATTCCTGGCCAAGAGCATTGGGGTGTTTGACTGGAAATCCAACGAGTTGCGAAGAGCGCTCCGCAGCGTTGCCCTGGTGGGTTCGGTCGGGGTGGGGGTCCTGTTCCTTGCCGCCGCCGTCGAGGCGCTGGTGGCTCCGGCGCTGATTCGCCTGCTGTTCTGACCGGAGCCCGGGAGTTCGCGCCGAGGCGTCAGCTTTGGCGGGCCGTCGATGCGTCCAGTTCCGCCTTCGTCATCAGGACCGGACCCGCATCCAGCGTGCGAATCCAGTACAGGTCAGGCGGCAGCGCGTCGAAACGAGGCAGCGGGGGCGGCGCCTCGTCGAACGCGACCTTCAGCATGAAATACGGAAAGTTCGCGCCGGCGGCCGAATAGAAGTGATGCGTCGTTCCGAAGCGGCCGGCGTTGATCTCGGTGGGCAGGATTCGTCCGTCCGCCGCGCCCTTGAAGTCCACGAAGGCCACGCCGTTGTAGTTCGGGTCGATGGCCAGCACCGCCCGGTGCCCCAGGTCGTTCAGGTCGTCGCGATGGACGGTGTGGCACACGGCCGGCGCCCCGGTAATGCCGCTGGGGCTGACGTGGGGGATCACGTACAGGTCGCGCTGGCGGCCCTGGCTGGCCAGCAGTTCGCCGTTCCGGAAGACGCCCAGGAAGGTCAGGTTGTCGCCGGGCAGGAACTCGGACGCGATGAAGCCGCCGTAGCCGCGGTGGAAGTCGATCCAGCCGCGTGCCTGCAGAGGCGTCGTGCAGGGCAGCGCGGCACCGCCGATGCCCCGGCCGGGGATGCCCGCGCCCCGGAACCAGATCGGGCGCGTCGCCAGTTCGTCAAAGGCCCGGTCCACGTCGGAGTCCGCCTGGATCAGCAGTGTCCTGGGAACGGGAATCCCGGCCCGGGTCCAGGTCTGCCAGGTCTCCCACTTGCTGGCGGCGATCCGCTGGGTGACCAGCGACGGCAGGAACATCGCGGCCCCGATCTCGTCCTGGCGTCGCGTCAGCACCGCCATCTCGATGCTGGAGTTCGGATAGACGAAATTCAGATCGTGGCGTCGGACCAGTTCGGCAATGGCCGCGACGTAGGCGTCCTCGTCGGATGCCCGGGGCACCAGGGCGCGGACGTCGGTCAGTGCCAATTGCAGGTAGTACGGACTGGCGTCGCAACCGACGGTGAAGATGGGTTCCGGGGCCATCCTCAGGCCGCGCGTCAGGTTGACCGCCCCGGGGCCGCCCGCTCCCGGAACCAGAACGCGCTTCGCGACAACGGGCATGCGTCCCTCCTAGGCAGGCTCGAAGTACTTGCAGAACACGAACTGGCCCCCCTCCTCGAGGTACGCCTCGGACGACATCAGCGTCCGGTTCGGGTACTCGAGGATGCAGTGTCGGCCGTCCAGGGTGACGTGCAGGCAATCGGGACAGCGGTAGGCCAGCGCGAACGTCTCGCGTTCCGCGCGGAACCGCGCCACCTGCTCCGGGGTCGCGGCGTACGGTTTCAACGCGCCTCCTGTTCGGCCATCTGGACCAGGCGCGCCAGGGCGTGCCCCGCCCGGGCCGGGCCATCGTCATCCGTGCCCGAGCGCACGGCGGCATGGTACTGCCGCACGGCCTCCCATCGGGGATCCCGCGATTCCTGGGGGACCAGCGCCTCCGCCAAGGCGGCGTGCCCGGCGCCGGCCAGCAGCACGGCCGCCGCCACTCGGGCCGGCAGGTCACCCCCGCCGGACTCGTCCAGCAGCCCCATGCCTGCCTCGCCGGTGGCCCCGGCCAGGCAGCGCACCCGCGCCAGGGCCAGCGCGATGGGGCGCGGAGGCACGAACCGGTCCTCGGCGGGAATCGCGTCCGGCGGCGCCGAGAACACCCGACGCCCCAGTGTGCGGGCAATCCGGTCCTCGTCGCATCGGTCGGTCGCGAATGCCTGGGCCAGTTCCTGCCGCAGCTCGTCCCATGCGGCCTGCAGCGCGCGCCGAGCGCGGGCCGTCTGGCCGGCCTCATAGGCACGCAGCCCGGCACCCCACAAGGCGGACTTCCGGTACGGTGCCAGGTCCTCCGTGGAAGGGGCCGGCACCACGGCGCACTCCCGGGGCGCATCGGCCCGTGCTATCATTCCCGGCATTGCGAGCGCCACGGCGATCGCGATGGTGGCGAAGGAGCGCATCGTGGCGATTATAGCCCAGGGGACGGCAGTTCGGCGCAAGCGGATCGCGGCACGCGTCGCGATGTCGTGCCTTGGAGCGGTTCGTTTCGGGCTTGTCCCGTTTCTCCTGGCGGGTCTTGTCTGCATCGCGGCTGCCCAGCCGCCGGAAGGGCCGCTGGCCCCGGAAGGCACGTTCGTCCGGATCACCCTCGACGGTGGGGTTTCGCCATTCTCCTCGGTCCAGTACGACGTGACCGTTCGGGGCCGGACCGTCATTGTCTCGCTGGTCAAGGAAAGCCTGTGCTACCGCGGGCAGCAGGAACGCATCCGGCTGGTTGATGGCGAATCCGGCCGTGCCCTGGTGGCCGGCCTGACGTCGCTTGGGGCCTGGCAGCCTCGCCCGACCGTGGATTCGGTGGCCGGACGCGCGCGGGATTCCGCGGCGCCGCGGGACGCGCCGCGCTACGAGTTCTGGGCTGCGTGGGGCGCCGACATGACGCGATTTTCGGTGTCCGAGGCCCAGCTTCGGGAATGTCCCGAGCTCCTGCGTGTTTGGACCGCGGTTCGGGCGGCGGTGTCCGACCGGGTCGGGGCGTTGCCGATGCGGGATCTGTTCCACCCGACCCACCGGCTGGGGTACCTGACGATCACCGCGACCGAGGCGGCGACGGCGACTCTGGACGGATGGGACACGTTCCCGCTGCCCGTCGATTCGTTGGAGGTGGTCGAGGGGGACCATCGCGTGACCGTGGTGGGGGAATCGGGGAAGATGCGCGAGTTTCGCGTGCGCGTGGTCGCGGGTGGGTCCAGCCGGATCCACGTGCTGTTGGACGATCAGGAGTGAGCGTGCGGGTGCGGAATCGACGTGGAACGGCGTTGCGGCGATGGATGGTCGGCGCGTTGGCCCTGTTGATCCTGGTTCCGGCGGGTGCCGCGGGACAGTCGTCGCGACTGTGTCCCAGCGACACGAAGCTGCGGAACACGAACGTGCGCAAGGGCGAGACGTTGACTCGCGTCGCCCAGCGCGTGAAGGTCGCGCCCGAGGATCTGAAGAAGTGGAATCGGCTGCGGACCGACCAGGTGCGGGCCGGCCAGAATCTGCGCTACTGCGTTCCGGTCTGGAAACCCACATCGAAGGGCAGCTGCAACAAGGGCAGTCTGGAGGGCGGACGCCACCTGGACCCGGACGGCGACCACCAGGGCGTGGGTTTCGTTGTGTCGCCCACCCGAAAGGCGCTGTTCGGGACCCGGGAAACGGTGTCTCACATCAAGGACTGCTGCGCGAAGTATCGGCGCAAGTTTCCCAAGGGGGCGCCGATCAACATTGGCGACCTGTCGGCCAAGGACGGCGGCCACCTGGGGAATCACGTGTCGCACCAGAGCGGTCGGGACGTGGACATGGGCTACCTGACGAATCCGCCGCAGCGGCGCGGCTACTTCAGCCACGCCGCCACCCGCAAGAACCTGGACGTTCCGAAGCAGTGGTATCTGGTTTCGTGCCTGCTGGACAAGCCCGACACGATGTACATCTTCCTGTCGATGACGGTCCATGCGGCGCTGAAGGAATACGTGGCCAAGACTCCGGCCCTGAAACGCAAGTACTGGCACCATTTTCAGCGTGGCACCGTCCTGCGCCCGGACACCGAGCACCTGACCCACCTGCATGTGCGCTTCCGCTGCCCCAAGGGGGACAAGCACTGCCGGGACTAGATGTTTCGGTGATTCCGATGCGCCGATTTCGGGTCGCGGACGCGCGGGCGACGTCCTATAATCGCCGAAACTCCGGTCCGGCCGGCGAGGCCTCGGCGACGGGCGGATTCTTCAACGAGCAGGGGTGCTTCATGCGCGGATCGTGCTGGGTGGTCGTGATCGGGCTGCTTCTGGCGGGCTGCCAGGGCGGCAACAAGATGATGGAGCTGCAGAAGCAGGCGTTCGAGCAGAAGAAGCAGGAGATCTCGACCGAGGTCGATCGCGTGATGCAGGCATGGCTGGACGAAATGGTTCGGACCCTGCCCGAGGACGTCCGCAAGTACGAGAAGGTTCGCAGCCCGCTGGTCAAGTGGCGCACCGACTCGTTCAACTTCGACTGGCGTCGCCCGATGGAGGCCGCGACGGTGAAGGCGCGGGGGACCCCGGTCGAGGCGGACTTCGCCGCGATTCCGAAGTTCTTCGACGCGATGGAACAGTTCTGGGCGAAGAAGATCGACTTCAAGGACTACATGGCCGCCTACAACGAGCTGAAGGCGACCGTGTCGAATCCGCTGGCCGTCGCGCTGGCGGACTTCGACCACACGTTCGTCCACGTCGAGGCGTTCTACGGTGCCCAGGACATGGAAGGCGACGATCGCGCGATCTACTTCTTCCGGCACTGGCAGGTGGCGTTCGCGTTCCCGCGCGAGAAGTCCGAGGCCGTGTCCGAGTACCTGGCGCGCCTGTGTACGGACAGGATGGCCGAGTACTGCAAGACGATCCCGTTCGAGGATCTGCACTTCGCGATGGAGCGTCCGTACCTGCAGGAGGTCAAGCGGATCGTCGGCGAGTACCTGCAGGCGAATCCCGACCTGCCGCTGAACCGGATCTTCCCCCCGTTCCTGGCCGAGGTGGACGCGCGGATGCCCAGGATTCCCGACTTCCCCGAGGTGCCGCCGCTGGGCGATTCCATCTCGAAGGCGCCGTTCGTGTTCGACACCCAGGTCCGGATCTCGGACAAGGCTCTGGAGTGGGAAGAACGTGACCTGATGACGTTCGACAAGGGCTGGACCAAGAAGCCGTCGGAATGGAAGGAGTTCGCGAAGACGGTGGCCGAGAAGATGGTCTCGCTCGAGAAGGTGCGGGGGCCCGAGAACCTGGAATACCTGCTGCTGACGGCGCATCGCGATGCCCCCATGGCGCTGGCGGCCCAGGTGGTCCAGGTGTTCAAGGACCAGCCGACCCGCTACCTGTCCTTCGGGGCGCGGCGTCGCGTCGATGGGCTGAACAAGAAGACGGTGACCGGAAGGCTGCAGTTCCGCGAGGTTCCCATGACGGCCCGGACTCCGGATGTGGCCGGGGTGGGCAAGGTCAAGTGCCTGCCGTTGGGTCAGGGCTCCGATTCCCAGGAACTGGCGGCCCAGGTGGGACCGACGGTGTGGCTGGGCAAGGACGGTGCGCGCATCGGGACGTTCGCCGGCGGTGCGGTCAGCGGGCTGCGGGCGGTCGATTTCGCGGAGGCGCGGGCGCATCTGAAGTCGGGGCCGGCGCTGCTGCTGGTGGCCGAGGACGTTCCGGTCGGGGACTATCTGGCGCTGATGGACGGCGTGTACCAGTCGTGTGGTGACGAGAAGTGCCAGTACATCGAGACGGCCGTCGTGGCGGTCGAGGTCCAGGTTTGCGCCCGGTGATGTTCGCGGGTGCGCCGGCAGGAAGGGGGCGCGAATGAATCGATTTGCATGGTTCGGGATCGCGATGGCGGCGTGCCTGGTGGCGTGCCAGCAGCCTGCGAAGCCGACGGCCGGGCCGGCGAAGGCGCCGCAGCGGCAGGAGGCCCCGGCTCCGGAGGCGCCCCAGCCGCCGCCGAAGCCCGTGTCTGAATTTGACGGCCTGCGGGACGCGATCCGGGACTGGGCCGACCTGCTGGGCAAGTGCGACGAGCGGTGGTTCGCCCGGGTCGAGCCCGCCAAGATCGACAACTACGAGTTTCCGGTGGACGTCGATGCCATGAACGCCGCGTGCGAGGGCCTGAGGACCGGCATGGACCGGATGCTGGAACTGGGCGGCTTTCGCAATCCCCGCATGGACGCCTTCCTTCGGGGGGCCGCCCAGGCGACGGACCGCTACCTGATGATGGGGTTCAGGGCCAAGAAGATCAGCGTGCGCGACAAGCTGCCCTACAAGCAGGAACTGACGGCCTTGCGGGACGGCCTGCGGGCCGAGGTGGTCGCCCTGAAGGCCCAGGCCGGGCAGGTGCTGGCCCTGGCGGACGCCGACCTGAACGCGTCATCGAACGACGCGCCCGAGGTGGTCGTGGCGTGGGCTCGCGACACGCTGGGGCGGGTCCGGGCCGACTTCAAGGCCCAGGTCGAGGACGCAATCCCCGCGAACAAGCCGGTCTGGCGGTACAGCCTGAAGGTCACCTCGGTGCTGGCGAAGCGCGCGGCGGCCGCGATGGCGTCGGCGCGCAACGGGGCGCCGGCCAAGATCGTGGCGCCGGCCCAGGCGATGGCGGGTTCGTTGGAATCGGCCGCGGCCTACTTCACGGGCGAGTTCTTCTGGGAAGAGGACGAGAAGATCGACGCGACGCGCAAGGCCGTGGTCAAGTCGATTTCCGCGTATGACAGGGTGGCGGCCACCCTGTTCAGGAAGCGCTAGGCAGGAAGGGGGAAGGGACACATGGAGACCGAAGTGACGATTCGGGTGGGGATCCTGATCGGCAGCCCCAGCGATCGGCCGATCGCGGACAAGATCTCCCAGGCGCTGGGCGGTCTGGGAATTGGCTCCGAGGTCAAGGTGCTGTCGGCGCACCGGACGCCGGACCGCGTGGTGACGTACATTCGCAAGTCCGAGGCGGCGGGCGTTCAGGTGTTCGTCGCGTGCGCCGGGATGGCCGCGCACCTGGCGGGCGTCGTCGCGGCCCATACGCTGCGGCCGGTGATCGGCGTGCCGGTGGCGTCCGGGCCGCTCGCGGGCGTGGATGCGTTGCTGGCGACGGTCCAGATGCCCCCGGGCATCCCGGTCGCCACGGTGGCGATCGACGGCGGTCGCAATGCGGCGGTGCTGGCCGCGCGGATCCTGGCCCTGCAGGATCCGGCCGTGCGCCAGGCCCTGGCCGATGCGTTGGCCGAGGACCAGGCTCGCTACGATCAGCCCTGACCCCGGGGCTTCGCCGGCAGGGGAACGCCCGCGTCCAGGATGCGGTCGGCCTCGGCATCCAGCAGCGGGTACACGACGTCCCCGCGCGCGTACACCACGTGGCTGCCCATCTCGTAGGGTTGGAAGTCCAGCGGCAGCAGCAGGTCGCGCCCCCCCTCGAAGTACTGGTCCAGATAGTATCCGATGAAGTCCAGCAGCAGGTCGCGCGCGGCCTCCTCGCCCAGCCGGTTCTCGGCCAGCGCGGCGCGGAACTCCATCCCGTAGTGTTGGGACTGGTCCAGCCGCTCCAACTGGACGGTCAGTTCGACGAAGCCGGGCTCGACGCGGCCCGACACCTGGAAGCGTTCGTCACGCAGCCGGGATCCATAGCGGGAGTGGAGCGTGCCGACGATCCGGTCGCAGTCCTCGGTCGGGATACGGAATGCCATGGGCCTCCTTCACTCGTAGGTGCGCAGTTCCTCGGTCCGGTCCAGCACGCGGAATGCGCCCTCGGCCAGCGCGCGCAGCAGATCCTCGCCGGGATAGACCGTTACGGGCGCCACGAAGTCGATTCGGGAACGCAACGCATCAATGACGGCGGTCTCGACGGCCATCGGCCCGGTCACGATCACCGCATCCACGCGGCCCGAAAGCACGGCCGCCATGGCGCCGACCTCCTTGGCGACCTGGTAGATCATAGCCCGAAACGCCGATTCCGCCAGGGGGTCGCCCGCCTGGATGCGCTCCTGGACGTGGCGCAGGTCCGCGGTGCCCAGGTAGGAGTGCAGGCCGCCTTCCCGGAAGGCGCGTCGCCTTAGCTGGGCGCGCGTCATGGCGTTCGAGCACGCCGTGTCGATCAGGGGCATCGCCGGCAGGCCGCCCGACCGGGTCAGCCCGAACGGTCCTTCGTCGGCCGAGTGGTTGACGTCGATCATCCGGCCGTTCCTGTGCGCGGAAACGGACACGCCGTCCCCGAGGTGGGCGACGATCAATCGCAGGTCCGCGTAGGGCGTGCCGCGGCTTCGGGCGAAGCGCTTCGCGGCGGCCTTGGTGTTCAGGGCGTGGGACAGGCTGACTCGATCGATGCCGTTCAGGCCCGAGAAGCGGGCCAGCGGGTCCATCTCGTCCACCGAAACCGGATCGACCACCAGCGCGGGCACCTGATGGTCGGTCGCGATGGGGCGGGCAATCAGGGCCCCCAGGTTCGACGGATGGACGCCACGGGCGGCGGCCTCGAGATCGCGCAGCATCAGGTCGTTGACCAGATAGGTTCCGCTGGACAGGGGGCGCAGCAGTCCTCCCCGGGCGACGACGGCATCCAGCCCCGAGCAGTCGATGCCGTTGGCCAGCGCCCTTCGCACCGCGGCAACGCGGAACGGGACCTGCGCCACCAGAGGTCCGGCCCAGGCGCCGACCAGTTCCGGGTGGGCGCGGACGTGACGGGCAGTCTCGTGTCCGTCCACGAACAAGGCGATCTCGGTCGCGATATCCGTAGGCAGGATGGCCAACACCTTCATGGGCAACCTCGTCCGGTCAGTGCGTGCAACCTTGGCGACAGGGGCAGTCCAGGCAGCGCCGGGCTTCCTCGCTGGCGCGCCGACATCGCGCCGTCGGGTCCAGATTCGACGGCGTCTCGACGCCGTCCCAGGTCACGCCCTCGGGCTCCAAGGGGTCGGCGGGGGCTGCGACGTGCGCGATCACGGGGCGTTCGGGGGCCCGCGGCGACCCTCCCTGGCCCCGCAGCCACGCGTCGATCGCCTGTCCGGCGCGCCGTCCATCAGCCAGGGTTTCGGCGATGCGGCGGGGACCGCCGGCCAGATCCCCGGCCCCGAAGATGCCGGGACAGGACGTCATGTGCGTCACCGGGTCCAGGATCAACTGACCGTGTTCGTCGGCGTCCAGGCTCGCCAGCTCCCGATTCGGGGCGCGTTCGCGGCGGGTGCGCGCGACACAGACCTGGCGGGCCGGGATGTCGATCTCGGTGTCGGGAATCGGGATCGGTTGGGCATCGACCGCATTCGGCAGCGGCATGACCTTTCGGACCCGGACCCCCACGACGTGACGACCCCGGCGCAGGATCCGGACGGGCTCGGCCAGGAAGAGGGTTCGGACGCCCTCCTGTTCGGCCGACCGCAGGTCATCTTCGGGAAGCGGCAGATCGGACAGGGGCATCGGGAAGACCACCGTGGCACTGGCGGCACCAAGGCGCAAGGCCGTGCGCGCCGCGTCGAAGGCCGTTCCCGTACCGCCGATGCTGACGAAATCCCCCGTGAATGCGGGCGGCGGGGTCGCCGCGGCCCGCGCCAGCAGGATCTTGGCGTCGAGGACGTCGTCCAGTTCGTCCCCCGCGACATGGGTGGGGCGCGGCCGCCCCAGTCCGATCGCCAGGAGCACCGCGTCGAAGCCCTCGGCCGCCAGGTCGTTCAACGTGAAGTCCCGTCCCAACTGGAAGCCGGCCTTCAGCGTCACGCCGGCCGAGAACACGCGCTCCAGGTCCCGATGCAGGTGTTCCTGCGGCAGCCGGAACCCGGGAACCACGACGGCCGTGGCGCCACCCGGTTGCGCCGCGCGGTCCAGAACCGTGACCTGGTGACCGGCCATCGCAAGTTCGTGCGCGGCCGCAAGCCCGGCGGGCCCGCCCCCGACCACGGCCACGCGGCGCCCGGTCGCGGGGCCGGCCGTCCGCGCCATCGTGTCGGGGCCGGCCTGGTCGATGGCGTGCCGCAGCAGGTGGCGGATGGCGACGGGCCGAACCCCGGCCCCCCGGACGCACGCGGACTGGCACGGGTGGTGGCACAGGAAGGCGCAACAGGACGGAAACGGGGTCGCGTGAAGGACCCGGCGCAGCGCGCCGGCCGGATCGCCCCGGGCGATGCATGCCGTCGCCTCGGGAATGTCGATGCCCAGGGGGCAGGCGAGGGCGCAGGGGGCCCGGGTGCGCGGGGCGTCATCTTGCCAGGATGGCGAGGTCCGCGTTCCGGTGTGGACGCGCAGTTTGGCCACGGTGGCGGTCAATGGTTCGCCTCCCTGCGACAGGCTCCCGCCGGGCGCATGACGAATCATGGACTCGCGGCATCAGGGACACAATCGGGAACTGGGCCGGGGCCCTCGGTTCGCCGGAACCCGTGCCGAAAGGTTGATGAATATCAGGAATTGCGGACGGGAGCGTTCAATCCCGTGGGGGTGGCGTGCGGTCCAGGCCGGGCCGGTTCAGCGCCGCCAGGGCGGCCTCGGCGGCGGCCTGCTCCGCATCCTTCTTGCAACGGCCCTGTCCGGTGAAGGTCGTGCCGTCCGGCAGCAGGACCCGGGCCGTGAACGCGGGCGCGTGGGACGGGCCTTCCAGCGCCACGATTTCGTAGCGCGGCACCGTTCGCGACTCCTTCAGGCACCGGACCTGGAGCGCCGACTTCGGGTCGGTCGAACTGCCCTCGGTCGCCGCGCGATTCAGCATGGGCCCCAGTTGCGCCAGCACGAACGACTGGGCCGCCTCAAACCCCGCGTCCAGATAGATGGCGCCGACCAGGGCCTCGAACGTATCGGCCAGCACACTGGGCATGTCCGACACCCGGTCGCCCGTGGCGGCGCCCTTGCCCAGGCGCAGGAAGTCGCCCAGTCGCAGGACCCGGGCCTGGGTTGCCAGCGAAGGCTCGCTGACCACCAGGGCCTTCATTCGGGTCAGGTCGCCCTCCCGCGCCGTCGGGAAGCGCTGGAACGCCGCGGCGGCGATGACGGTGTTCAGGATGGCGTCCCCCAGGAACTCCAGCCGTTCGTTGTCCGGGGTGGGGTCGCGCGCCTCGTTGCAGTACGAGGCGTGCGTCAGGGCGGCCTGCAGCAGTTCGGGTCGCCGAAACCAGAGGCCAAGATCCTGCTGGAATGCCTGAAGCCGCGCGTGTTCGTCGTTCATGGGTGCTCCTGGTCTGTCGCGAAGGCCGTCGTGCCATCGGTGGCGTGGATGCGGACGCAATGGCGGCCGCCCCTGGGGCCATGGGGGTCGTCCCGGCGCACCGGGGTTCCGTCCGCCGCGATCGAGGCGACCTGCCCGTCGGGACGCCGTCCCACGTCCACGACCTCGGCGACCCGTCCGACCCAGGACGCCAGTCGGCGACGGCGCGCCGTCCGGGCCAGTTCCCGCAGCCGGGCGACCCGGTCCGACTTGACCGCAAACGGCACGTCGTCCGGCCTCCGGGCCGCGGCCGTTCCGGGGCGCGGCGAGTACGGGAACACGTGCAGCGTGTCCGCGTCCACCGCCTGGATCAGCGCGACCGTCTGGTCGAAGTCGTCATCGGTTTCGCCCGGGAAGCCGCAAATCACATCCAGGCCCAGCGCCAGGCCCGGAATGCGGTCGCGGGCCGCCGCCAGGCGTTGCCGCAGATCCCGGGTCCTCCCCCGGCGGTGCATCGCCGCCAGGATCCGGTCCGAACCGGACTGGATTGGAACGTGCAATTGCGGGCAGATGTCCGGACTGGTCCCGATCCGGTCCAGCAGGCGGTCCTCCAGGCCGTGCGGCTCGATCGAGGACAACCGGAACCGCATGCCCGTGTTCAGGGCCAGCAGGGCGTCCAGCAGATCGACCGGATCCCGGCCGCCCAGGTCCCGCCCCCAGGACGCCAGGTCGATGCCGGTCAGGACGACCTCGGCCGCACCGGACGTCGTGGCCCGAAGGACCGCTTCGCGCACGGCGTCCGGGGGGACGCTGGTCGCCGGTCCCCGCACCGAGGGCACGATGCAGTAGGCGCAGGCGTGGTCGCAGCCATCCTGGACCTTGATGACGGGGCGGGCGCGCTCGAGGGCGGGCGAAGAAGGGGGCGTGTCGGCGGGTGCCGCGGAACCCCCGTCGTCGGCTTGCCGGTCGCCGCCGTCGGCTCGTCTGTCCTCGTCGTCCACCAGTTGCCGCAGCATGTCCACCAGCGCCCGGCGGTCGGACGTTCCGGGGAGGACGCGGCATTCGGGTGCGATCGCCTCGGGCCGATCGGAACGGGACAGGCGGGTGGCCAGGCAGCCGGTCAGGACCGTTTGCGCCCCGTGCCGCAACGCCCGGTTGACCGCGGCGCGCGCCGTGCGGTCGGCATCACGGGTCAGGGTGCAGGCGTTGACCACCACCACGTCGGCGGGTGCCCCGGCCGCCACGAACCGGACCGGCAGGTCGGCCAGCGCCGCCCGCACCGCCGCCGCGTCCGCCTGGTTCGTGCGACATCCGGTCGTGATGAAGGACATCCGGAGCAACGGCACCTTCCCCGGGCGGGCGCGGGACGCTAGTCCTCCCGCTGGGCCGCCCGATCCTGGTCGCGCTTGAGGATCCGCTCGCGCTTGTCGTAGTTTCTGCGTCCCCGGGCCAGCGCGATCTCGATCTTCGCGCGACCGTCCTTGAAGTAGATCTGCAACGGGACGATGGTCAGCCCCTTTTCCCGCACCTTCATGGCCAGCCGTCGGATCTCGCGGGCGTGCAGCAGCAGCTTGCGGTCCTGGCGAGGTTCGTGATTCATGTAGGATGCGTTGGCGTAGCGGGCGATGTTCGCGCCCACCAGGAACACTTCGCCGTTCCGCACCTCGACGTAGGAATCGACCAGGGCGCCCCCGCCGTCCCGAAGCGACTTGACCTCGCTGCCGGACAGCACCAGTCCGGCCTCGAGCCGGTCGAACAGCTCGTAGTCGTGGTGCGCCCGCCGGTTCGCGCAGGCGACCTTGCGCCCGTCGCTGTCCTTTCTTGCCATCGTGCCGGGTTTCCCGTTCGCGGCCCGGCGGTATTATAGGGCCTCCCCGTCGATTTGACAGGGCGCGTGCCGGCGCGCGGGAGCGACCGCGTGGGAGGACGATAATGACGGTCTACCTGATCGATGCCAGCGGCCTGATTCACCGGGCCTTTCACGCAATCAAGGGGCTGCGGACGCGGGCCGGGGTGCCCACGAACGCCGTGCATGGCCTGGCCGCGATGCTGCGCAAGTTCGTCAAGGATCGGCAGCCCGAGCGCTGTGCCGTGGTGTTCGACGCGGGGCGCGAGACGTTTCGCAGCGAGATGTTCGCGGACTACAAGGCGACCCGGCCGCCCACGGATCCGGATCTGGCGGTCCAGTTCGAGCCGGCCCGACGCCTGGCGGCGGCGTTGGGCTTTCCCTGCGTCGAGGTCGAGGGCTTCGAGGCGGATGACGTGATTGCCACGCTGGCCGTGGCCGCGCGGCGTGTCGGATGGGACGTCGTGATCGAGTCGGCGGACAAGGATCTGTTCCAGCTGGTGGGCGACGGCGTTACGGCGCACGACCCGATGCGCGACCGCGTGTATGACCCGACCGGCGTCGTCCAGAAGATGGGCGTTCCGCCGTCGCGGATCATCGACTATCTGGCCCTGGTGGGCGACGCGTCGGACAACGTGCCCGGCGTGCCCGGCATCGGGGCCAAGGGCGCCGTGGAACTGATCACCGCTTTCGGCGGCCTGGACGACATCTATGCCCGCCTGGACCAGGTCGCGGATCGCAAGCGAGCGGCCCTGGAGGCGGGTCGCGAGGCGGCGGCGCTGTCGCGGCGCCTGGTGACGCTGCGCACGGACGTTCCCCTGCCCCTGGGGCTGGACGACCTGGTGCCGCGGCCACCCGATCGGGCGGCGCTGGTGGCCCTGCTGACCGAACTGGAGTTCAGGTCGATGCTGGTCGAGGTCCAGGCCGAGGGCGGCGGAGGCCAGGCCGACCTGTTCGCGCAGATGCCCGCGGTGGGCGCCGTGACCGGCGAATCGGTCGTCGCGGACCCCGTGGCGCCCCCGATCGAGCCGGTGGACGACACGGGGCGTCGGGCGCTGCTGGCCGCCATGGAGCGGGCGGACAAGGTGGCCCTGGCCGCCTCGTTCGGCGCGCGCGACCCGGTGGGGCCGGCGTGCCTGGGCCTGGGCATCGCGGTGGATGATGCGACCTTCGTGGTGCGTCCCGGCGCGGTGGAGGACGCGTTCCTGGGGGATCTGGCCGGGCTTCTGGGGCGCCGCCCGTTCGTGGCCGCGCACGCCAAGGAGATCGGGCAGGTCTTCGCCGCCAGGGGCGTGGTGCTGCCGCTCCCGGCCTTCGATCCGGTTCTGGCGTCCTACCTGCTGCACGCCGAACGGGATGGGCACGGCCTGGAAACGGTGTCACTGGCCGAGTTGGGGCGGCCGCTGCCGGGCCCCCAGGAAGGGGCGACCCAGGCCATCGCCGATCGGGCGCGTGCGGCCCGGGACGCCGCGGCGCTGCTGGAACCCCGGGTGCGGACCCAGGGGCTGCACGCCCTGATGGCCGACGTCGAGATCCCCCTGGCGCGCTTGCTGGGCGAGATGGAACGCACCGGCGTCCCGGTCGATCGGGCCGCTTTGGGCCGGTTGTCCGTCGAACTGGGGCACGACCTTCAGCGGTTGGAAAAGGCCATCCTGACCGCCGCGGGGGCGCCCTTCAACCCGAATTCCCCGAAGCAACTGGCCGAGATCCTGTTCGGAAAGCTGCAGTTGCCCGTGATCAAGAAGACGAAGACGGGACCCTCGACCGATGTCACCGTCCTGGAGGAACTGGCCGACCGCCATCCGGTGCCCGCCCTGATCCTGGAGTACCGTGGCCTGGCGAAGCTGAAGGGCACCTACGCCGACGCCCTGGCCGGGCTGGTCCACCCGACGACGGGCCGCATCCACACCTCTTACAACCAGACCGTGGCCGCCACCGGGCGCCTGTCGTCGTCCGATCCGAACCTGCAGAACATCCCCATTCGAACCGACGCAGGCCGCAAGATCCGCGCGGCCTTCGTCGCGGCGCCGGGAACCGAGTTCGTGTCGGCGGACTATTCGCAGATCGAGTTGCGGGTGCTGGCCCACCTGTCGGGCGACGAATCCCTGATCGAGGCGTTTCGCGAAGGTCGGGACATTCATGCCCGTACGGCGGCCCGGGTGTTCCACGTGTCCGAGGCCGACGTGACCTCCGACATGCGGCGCACGGCGAAGGTGGTCAACTTCGGGCTGCTGTACGGCATGGGGCCGTTCCGGCTGGGGCGCGACCTGAAGATCCCCCAGGCCGAAGCCAAGCGGATCATCGACGACTACTTCGGGGCATTCCCGCGGGTGCGCGCATTCCTGGACGGGACCCTGGAGTCGGCGCGGACGACCGGTTTCGTATCGACGCTGACGGGGCGTCGCCGCGCGGCCGAGGGCATCCTCGCGACGAAGCACCAGGAGCGCGCGGCGGCCGAGCGGATGGCGCTGAACATGCCGATCCAGGGGCTGGCCGCGGACATCATCAAGATCGCGATGGTCCGGCTGCGCGACCGGCTGCGGGACGCCGGTCTGGATGCCCGCATCGTATTGCAGGTCCACGACGAACTGGTGCTCGAGGCCGCCGAGGGGCAGGGGGACGCGGTCGCCGCGCTGCTGCGCGACACCATGCAGGGCGCCTATCCGCTGTCGGTGCCGCTGGCGGTCGAGGTCGGTCGCGGCCGGGTCTGGTCGGACCTGCACGGCTGAACGGCATTTCCATCCGCGCCCTGGTATGGGTTGCCGGGGAGGACGGGTATACTCGGACCTGTCTGGATGGACCTGGATGGCCGGAGATGCGGATCGCGGACCTTGACCTGCTGCGTTGCGTCGATTGCGGTTCGGACCTGGCGTGGCGGCACGTGTGGGACGGTGCCTCGGGATGCGTCGAGCGCGGCGTGGTCGGGTGTACGGTGTGCGACACGCGCTACCCCGTGCTGGATGGCGTCGGCGTCTTCTTTCGCGCGGCCGTGCAGGGCGCCTACCTGACCCGGGAGGAGGCGGCGGTCTTGCAGGCCGTGGGCGCCTCCGGGGGCGCGCCCCGGTGCCAGCCCGGCGCGCTGGACGCCACGGATCGACTGCAACTGCGCGCCAGCGCCAACTGGGACTACCAGTGGAAGGAAGTGCTTGCGTACGACCAGCGCGACTGCGAGGCCGACGCGCACGGCTACCTGGGACGGTCCTTCTTCTGGACCTCCACCCTGCTGGAGCCCGGGATGCTGGAGGGCCGATGCGTCTACATCGCCTGCGTCGGCGGGGGACGCGAGGCCTACCACGTGCTGGATGCCCACGCCGAGCGCCTGCTTGTCAACGAACTGAGTCCCGCGATCTACAAGGCCCGGGAGTTCCTGCGCGGCCGGGGGGACGCCATCCTGTTCCTGCGCAACGACGTGGCGCACTCGCCACTGCGGGACGGGGTGGCCGACGTGACGATCTGTGACCACGCGCTGCACGAGATTCCGGACCGGGATCGCGCCTTCCAGGCCCTGGTGCGTGCGACCCGGCCCGGGGGGCTGCTTTCGCTTTGCGTGATCGCGCACGAAGCGAACTGGGTGTTGCGCAATGTCGTCGATCGATTGAAGCCCGTGTGGGGCCGGATTCCCCTGCCCGCACTTCGGGCGGTCGCGCTCGTTCCGGCGCTCATGACGTTCGGCGCGGCCCAGGGGGCGGCGCGCGCGTTCGAGGTGCTGCGGGTCGCGCCTGCCGCGCCACTGGCGGACCTGGCTCGGTACTGGGCCCACAATGACCTCCGGACGGTCTGGAACTCGTGTTTCGACCTGATGCAGTCGCCGGTCGCGTTCACGTTCACGCGCCAGCATCTGGAGCGCCTGCATCGGGAGAACGGGCTGAGGATCGAGTCGCTGGAACTGACGTCCGGGGCGAACTGGAGCTGTCGCGCGCGTCGTGCCTGATGTCCGGCGCCTCTTGTCCCCCTACCGCGCCGACAGGTCCAGCACCAGCAGTTCGTTGTCCTGGGCCGCGGTCCACGCCTGGACGTACAGCAGGTTGCCGCCCCGGCCCAGCACCCACGGGTACGAGCCCGACGCCCCGGGGTTCAGGTCGGCGACCATGCGGGTGCCCGCCGCCGTCCCGTCCGTGACCCACAACTCCCGGCCATTGACCCCGTCGTCGGCCGAAAAGAACGTGAACCGGTCGTCCCACGAGAAGAAGTCCATCGGTTCTGACCCCGCGCCCCGCGCCCGGATGTCCACGGGAGTGACGCTCCCCTTCTCGAGGTCGATCATCACCAGTTCGCGCCCGGCGCCCTGCATCAGGGCCGACATCAGCAGCATCCGCCCGGTGACGTGCAGGTGCGACGGGTTCGAACTGGCGCGGCGCATCAGGTCCGCCAGCACCGTGGGGGCCTGCCCCGGCCCGATGCTCTGCCACGGTTCGCGGTCGCCGGCCTCGTCGGTGGCCACGAAAAGCAGGCGCGACATCCCGTCCTTCGAGGTGTAGCCCACCAGCCAGTCCGGTTGGGAACCCGACCGGCCGGGCACGATGTCCCCCAGTCGCTGCGTGCCGTCGGTGGTCCCGTCGCTGCACCAGGGCTCGCGACCGGCCTCCTGGTCCGTCGCGCTGAAGCACACGTGGGCGCCGGCGGTCGTCATGTACCTGGGACTCGAACCGGCGTTGCCGGTGGCGATGTTCTTCAGCAGCGAGACGTTCGTGCCGTCATGCACCCACGGCTCCTGGCCGGTGGCGGAGGTGGTCGCCGCGAACAGCACCGTCCACGGTGCCCCGGGGGTCTTGGGCGGGATTCCCGCGAACTCCGACGGGTTCGAGTACCCGGATCCGGGCTCCAGGTCCACCAGCCGGACCGTACCGCCGGTCGTGCCGTCGCTGAACCACGGCTCGGCGCCGCCGGCGTCGTTGGCCAGGAAGTAGAGCCGGCTGCCGAACGCGTGGAATCTTCCCGGGTTGCTGCCCGTGGCCCCCGGGTTGCAGTCCCGCAGCAGCCGGGTCGTCTGCATCGTGCCGCCCGTGATCCACGGCTCGCGCCCCGTGTCCGTCTGGAAGGCGCGGAACACCGCGCTGTTGCCGAAGCGCGTGACGCCCATCGGCCGTCCCAGCCATTCCGTCCGCTGGGTCACGCCCGGCAGCATCGTGGTGCCGTCCGACGTCCCGTCCGAGATCCACGGCTGCAGCCCGTTCTCGTCCGTCCGTGCCAGGAACGCCAGCCGGTCGTTGCCCAGCACCGCGGCCGACTCGCCCAGCAGGCTGGACCGCTCGCGCGGCAACTGGATCTCGACCGCCTCGCCGCCGGGCACGACGCGGTAGAGGCGATCCTCCTCGGACGACACCCTCTTGGTGACGTACAGGTGGTCGCCCGCCGCGTAGATCTGTTCGACGGCGCCATCCAGCATCCAGTCCTGGTCCCCCACCGCCCCCGTGCCCGCCGCCGTGCCGTCGGTCACGTACAGGCGCTGGGTGTCCGTCGCGTCCTTGTAGGTGAAGTACACCTTGTCGTCGTACGGCGTGACGCTGTAGATCCCCGACCCCCCGGCTGCCGGCGTCAGCGCCTTGACCCGCGTCGCCTGCGGGTTCGGGCCTTCCAGCGGCAGGCGCCACCACTCGCGCCCGCCGTCCGCCGTCCGGACCGTGAACAGCAGGGCGTTGCCCACGTGGTGGAAGTCCGCGGCCCAGACGTTGCCCCCGATCTGGGTCATCTGGATCGTTCCCTCCGCCGTTCCGTCGGTGCGCCACACCTCGCCCACGGCGCCACTGGGCGCGTCGGCACTGTAGTGCAGGCGGTCCGCGATCACCGCCAGGTTGCTGGGCGCACCGCCGATCGGAGTGCCCGGCATGTCGTCGGCCATCATCCGGGTGCCCGCCACCGTGCCGTCCGTTCGCCACATGCCGGCGCCGCCCCCGGCCACCTCCGCCTGGAAGTACGCCAGACCCCGGTAGACGACCATGTTCGTCGGTCCGGTGCCGTCGGCCGATTTCGGCACGAAGTCCTTCAGAAGGACCGTGCCCTCGGGCGTGCCGTCCGTGCGCCAGAGGTTGGGGCCCTCGACCGTCGTGTCGCCGTTGAACAGCACGACGTCCCCCAGGCGGACCGCCTCGCCGATCCCGACGAACGCGCCCAGGTTGCGAGGCGTCGCGGTGTCGTCCTCGTACACGCGAAGCGCGTTGCTGCCGTCGTAGTTGGCCAGGAAGAAGATCCGCCGATCCGCGGGGTCGGGGCCGGGGTCCAGCAGGCTTCTGCCCACGCCCTGCCGCCCGGGGGTGATGTCCGCCAGCATCCGCGTGCCCGACCCGGTCCCGTCGCTGATCCAGGGCTCCTCGCCGTGGATTCCGTCGTCCCGGAAGAAGAACACGCGGTCCCCCAGCCCCTTGAAACTGGTCGGCTGCGCACCCAGGCCATGCACGACCACCCGCGGCTCCAGGACCCGGGCCGGGCCGTCCGGGTGGTCCATCACCAGCAGTTCGTCGTGGCTCCAGTTGGCCTGCACGTTCAGCAGGATCCGATCCCCGGCGGCCGCCATTCCGTAGATTCTGGGCCGGTGCCCGAGTGTCCGGATGTCCTTCGGCCAGGTCACCCGGGCGTCGAAGTCGGCGACGCAGCCGGTCGAGGCCCACCGCCCGTCGATGCAGGTCCGGGTCAGTCTTCCGACCTCGTTGACGCCGCATCGGACCGTGTCCTCGTCGTCGTCCAGGCACTCGTCCGGGTCGTCGCACGTGCCGTCGTCCACCCAGGATGCGCCCACGCACTTCTGGCCCTGGTCCCCGTTCCCGTTGAGGCCGCAGGGCACCATCCGGGTGGCGCCGTCCTCGCACGGCGCCGCCGGTCCGCAGTCGTCCAGCCAGGCCCAGCGTCCCAGGCGGCACTCCTGGGTCTGGTCGCCGCCCGAGCCGTCCTGGCAGGGCACGACCCGCGTCGCGTTGTCCACGCACAGGTCCGGGTCGATGCACGTGCCGGTGTCCGTCCAGTGGCCCTGAAGGCAGGTCTGGGCGAGGGTCGCCCGGCCGTTCAGCCCGCCGCACCCGACCGCGCGCGTGTCGCCGTCCAGGGGGCATTCGCCGCTGCCGCCGGAATCGTCGGTCGCGTCGGCGGGCGTGCCGTCGTCGGCGGCGTCCGGGTCGGTCGATCCGTCCTCCCTGACGGTATCCGGCGTTCCCGGATCCCCGCCGTTCGTGTCGCTTTCGCCCGGATCGATGGGCCCGGGGTCCGTCCCGTTCGTGTCCTGCGTCATCGCGTCGGGTGCCGGCCCCCCCGGATCCTCGCCCCCGTTGCCGCCACCCCCGCAGCCCCACAGCACCAGGGCCGCGCCGGCCACCGCCCATGCCATCCCGTTACGCATCGTTGCCTCCCCCGGCGCGCGCAACAAGCCTGTCGAATGCGCGCCGTCGCTCTTCCTGATTCTGCGGGAACCTTCGCTATGATAGCCGCACCCCCCGGCCGGCGTCTGCAAGGAATTTCGGGTAGGGCAGCCCGGTCGTCATTCCCCAGCACCTGTGATACCGTTTCGCCACCGGGAGGGATTGCGATGCGTTGGAGCCTGGTGGGGATGATGGTGGCGGCGGCTGCGGCGTGGTTTCCAGGGGATGCCGGGGCCCAGGACGGGCCCGGGCGGTTCATCGTCGCGGTGATGGACATCGAGTTCGTGGGGCTGAAACAGTCGCAATCGAACGTGGACCGGCTGACCGTGCTGGTGACGGGTCGGCTGGGCGCGTCCGGCCGGTTCCAGGTGGTACCGCGCGAGCAGGTCAAGGCCCGGCTGATCGAACTGAAGAAGGAATCCTACGGGGTGGACTGCGACACGTCCTGCCAGATCGAACTGGGCAAGCGGGTGACCGCCCAGAAGACAATCACGACCCAGGTCGTCAAGGCCGGGGACCTGTGCAGCGTGGTCATGAACCTGTTCGACCTGAGGACCGAGACCAGCGAGGGCGGCGCGGCCACCGACGGTTCCTGCGACGAAGCGGGCATCGTGCGGTCGCTGTTCGCGGCGGTGGCGCAGTTGTCCGCCGGGGGGCAGTCTTCTGCCGGCTCGCGCGCCGTCCCGGGCCCGGCGCCGATCGAGGCCCCCCCGCCGCCCGTGGTGGACCCGGGCGGGCCGGCGGTGACCACGGGGCGTCCGCGCGCGGCCGTGGGCGATCTGACCGTGGCGGCCCAGCCGTCGGACCGGGTGCGTCTGGAGGTGACGGGGCCGGACGGCCGGATGGTGGCCAGCGGATCGCCCTACAAGAATCCGTCCGCGGCGGTCGGCGCCTGGCGGGTGAAGGCGGCTGCGACCGGGTTCGAAAGCGAGGAGCGCACGGTCCAGGTGCCGGCCGACGACGTGGTCCTGGTCAAGATCGACCTGAAGGCCCTGGGCGGCCTGTCCGTGACCGGCAAGCCCGAGGGGGCGCGGGTGGTGGTGACGGGGCCGGGGTTCTCGAACGAAGGCTGGCTGCCCTGGTCGGCCAGCGGGCTCCGAAGCGGGACGTACCGGGTGCAGGTGACGCGCGAGACGTACGTCGCGCACGACGCCGCGGTCGAGGTGCGGCCGGGCGACACGGCGCGGGTCCTGGTCGATCTGTCGCGCCAGGCGACGGCGGGTGCCGGCTGGGTGCGGATCCCTGCCGGGGAGTACCGGAGGGGTTCTCCCGGGGACGAGTCGGGTCGGGACAATGACGAGGGACCGCAGCACGTGGTTCGGATCACGCGCCCGTTCCTGCTTTCCGCGACGGAGGTGACGCAGTGTCAGTGGCGGGCGTTGATGGGGAACAACCCCTCGAACTTCAAGGGGTGCGGGGATTCGTGTCCGGTGGAGCAGGTGTCGTGGTGGGACGCGTTGGCGTACGTGAATGCGCTCAGCCGGAAGGAGGGATTGCCGGAGTGCTACCGGCTGACGGGTTGCAGCGGTCGTCCCGGGGACGGGTCGTACAAATGCAGTGATG
>JARKOL010000173.1 GCA_029975745.1 Myxococcota bacterium
CGAACGGCAGTGCGCCTCCAGCAAAGGAACGATCGCACGGGGATCCAGCGACTCGAACAGCGAAACCGCCGACGGGTCGGACTCGAAGTTGATCTCGACCATGGACTCGAAACTGGCGCGTGCAAACAGCCGCGCCAGGAAGGACTTGCCGGTCTGGCGAGCGCCGCGAATGACCAGTGGACGACGCTGCTCGCGCTTCCTCCACGCCTCCAGGTCACGGAGTGCATCACGGGGAAACATGGCCTGTCCTGTTCCAAAGACAAGGTGATTCTGTCCATACTTTGGCCATAATGCAAGGTTGTTCAGGCCGGGACCGCCGCTGTCCACACCGATTCGCGAGCCCCTGCCTTGGCGCTTCCGGGCAGGGCACCCAGGCACGTAGCCCATTGAAACAACCGCATGATGGTGATGGCGACCAGGCGCCCGGCCGCGTCGAACTCGACCAGCACGTTCTCGCCGACGTCGTGCGTATCGACCACCGGGCCGTCCCCGAAGGTAAGCAGCAGCGTGTCGGTGTCCTGGAAGTACTCAGCCCTCACGGTCGCCCTTTCGAAAGCCACGGTCGAAGAAGGCGTTGTGGACCATGAGGGTTCAGCCGGCAGCATCCGGGGCCGGGCAGCCGCGCAGCAGGCCCTCGGTGGTCAGGTCCTCGTCCAGATCGGGCCAGTGGATGCCGAAACCGGCGCCGGCCCGGGTCCAGTTCGCGCGCTGGCCTGGCGTGGCGTTGCGCAGGCGCGGATACCACGCCAGCGGCACCGAGATCGTGCGGCCGTCCGCCAGCGCGACGATCAGCAGGTCGTCGGTGACGCGGACATCGTGGACGCGCTCATCGGCGTGCGGAGCCAGAATGCCCATGCCATGCCTCCAGAAGCCGGTCGGCGTTCGCGCGGACCAGCGCATCGATCCTACGCAGTTCGACGGGCGAAAACAAACAGTTCCGGGCCAGGGAAACCGGCGCAAGCCAGAATTTGGCTGAGCAGGCATCGCGGTCCACGTGGACGTGGGGCGGCTCGCGCAGGTCGTGGCTGACGAAGTACAAACGGTAGGGCCCTTCCCGCAAGACGGTCGGCATGCGTCGCGACCTCCTGGCGGGCCTATCGAATCCCGATTGGGAACGTTTCATTTCGCGGAACCACGACGCGGGGCAAACGTGCAGCGGGGGGGGCGCTGGGATCAGGCGACCTTCAACTGGCCGGCGAACTCGCCAAGGTCCACCTGCTCGCGGGCGTGCTCGATGGTGATGGCGACCAGGCGCCCGGCCGCGTCGAACTCGACCAGCACGTTCTCGCCGACGTCCCGGGTATCGACCACCGGGCCGTCCCCGAACTTCAGCAGCACCGTGTCGGTGTCCTGGAAGTACTCAGCCTTCACGGTCGTCCTCCCGGAAGCCTCGGTCGAAGAAGGCGTTGTGGAACGTTTCGCCGTCGGCCAGCAGAACCACGCGAAGCCAGCGATTTCCGGCTTCCGGGATCCGCGCCCAGCGCCGGATCCGACCGTCCGATTGTACCGTCTCCGATTGGGGATGGCGAACGGCGGAGACGCGCCGCGGGGCTACATCGTCCGGACCAGCTCGAACGTGCCGAATCCGGTCTCGTTGGTCCAGGTGCCGGTCAGTACCTCGCCGGACAGCGAGCCTTCGAACGTGGTGTCGCCGCCGGTGTACGTGGTCGGGACCGGGCACGGGGCCACGCCCAGCGACGTCTCGACGCAGGACGTGCCCGCGACCGCGCCGCTGCCGCCGATGACCGACTGGAAGCAGGCCGTGCTGACGTTCGCGGCGATGCCCGAGCAACACATCGTCAGGACGTTGTCCTGGACCAGGCCGCCGCACGCATACTTCTTCGTGCCCTCATAGTTGCCTTCGAACACCTGGACCAGGGAGGTCGATTTCTCCTTGCGGACCATGTAGCTGTTGTAGATGGTGCCGTCGGCCAGCATCGACAGCGAGACCGGTCCCGGAAACCACAGCATTTCCGGGTCGTCGGTGAACGAAAAGGTGAGGTACAGGTTGTTGTGGGCCGTGGCCGTCGGCGCGCACGTCAGGTCATGGGTGCCGACTCGACCGGTGCAGGTCGAGGTGGTCATCGGGTCGTTCTGGCCGACGAAGAACCGGACGGCGGCGGTCTGGCTGTAGTCCAGGTACACGGCCTTGTACACGCCCCAGGGCGCGTTGTCGGCGGCGAGTGGGGCCTCGGGGGTGTTGATGCACGTGCCGGCGCAGGGCACGGGTTCCATGCCCCCCGTGCCGTTGCTGGATGTCGGGAAGCAGCCGCACAGGAACAAGGTGCCCACCACAATCACGGTCGCAATCGTCCCCCGCACCATCGCATCCTCCTGGACAGGTTGAGTAGAGAATTCGGCCCCAGGCATCCCGGAACCGGCGCATGTGTACACCCGCGCCCCTTTCGCGTCAACGGTCACGATGGGGCCAGAGCCAGGTTTCACCCCCCCCGAGTCGTTTGGGGAGCGCCCGGGACGAACCGACTTGCGTTATGATCCGGCGCCCAGGACGGAATCGGATCCGACCGCGACGCGGGGGACGAATGGACGGCGTGAATTGGTGGAGCCTGGCCGATCCCTGGGCCGATCCGCTGCTGCCGGTGGACGCGACGGTCATGGCGGGTCTGACGCTGGGGATCGCCCTGGTCCTGGCCGTGTCCGCCGCCCCAAGGCTGATCCGGGCGTCCGGTTTCGACCGGATGGACTGGCTTTGGGTCGGCGTCGCGACGCTGCTGGCCCTGGCCCTGCGACTGGGCGGGGAATCCCGCGTCCCCGGCTGGATCAACGGGCATGGATACCGGTTCCTGGCCAGCCTGCTCCATTCGCCACCGATGGGCGCGGACTTCCACGGCAACGGCCCCTGGGCGTTCTATGGCACCCTGCTGGCGTTCCTGCCGCGCCGGGTTTCGACCATCCTGGCAATCCAGGCGGTGGCTTCGGCCCTGATGGTGCCCGCCTGCTGGGCGCTTGCGCGCGCCTTCCTGGCGAATCGGGCGGCGGCCCGATGGACGGCGCTCCTGGCGGCGACCCTGCCGGGCTTCGTCTATTTCGGCGCCAGCGAGGAGCGACTGGTCATCGGCCTGCTGCCGCTGGTGCTGGCCCCCGCCCTGGCCGCCGGCGCCGCCGCGACCAGGAGCCCCCTGGCCCTGCTGGCCGCCGCCGCCATGGCTGCCGCCGCCGCGCAGTTCCAGCCCTTCCTGCTGCTGTCCCCGATGGCCGTGGGTCTGGTGCTGATCGTGCGAGCGGACGGGCGCAAACTGCTGTGGTCCCCATGGAGCGTCGCCGCCGTGGCGCTGTTCGCCGGACTGGCGGCCGAACCGGCGGGGCAGGCGCTGCGCAACCTGATGAGCGGGACGGGGCCCGCTGGCATCTGGGTACCGGGCGCCCAGCCCTGGATGAATGCGCTGCTCCTGCCCGCCACCCACGACAACGTCGGCCCGACCGGCAACGTCTTCCTGAATCTTCGCGTCACGCCCCTCGTGTTCCCGCTGGCGATGGTCCTGGGATTCGTGGCCCTGCATCGCCGTCGCGCCACCGTGCCGGCCGCCTGGGCACTGCTGGCCCTGGGACTGCTGTTCGTCTCGGTCGCCCTCCTGCCCGGCCGCATGAACACCGTCCGCTTGCAGCTTCCGGCGCAACCCTGGTTCCTGGTGCTGGCCGGCGCCGGACTGGCGGCCGCCACTCGATGTCTTGCCCACCGGATGCCCCAGGTTGGATTCCTGGCACCAGGCGCCGTGCGCGACGGGCTGGCGGCGTGCGGTGGCCTGGTCCTGCTGGTCGCCTCGATTGCCTGCGCGCCGGGACCGATGTTCCAGGTGTTCGGTCCCCAGCGCGAACGCAGGGTGATCGAGGCGGGTCTGGCGGATGCCCCCAGCGGCTGCGTCGTCCTGTGGTCCAGCATGACCCGCAAGTCGGGCACCAACCTGCCCCTGTGGATCGGCCGGGAAGAGGACCGCTATCTGCAATGGGGAGCGGTCCGGGACTTCGATGCCCCCTCCCCGCCGTTCCCGCCCTGCACCCTGTATGTGCGCCCCCTGGCCTGTCACGACCGGGCCGTGCGCGTGGAAGGCGACCCGGGCAACGGAATCCGGGCGGAATGCGCCCACCTGGAGGAACACCTGGCACCGCTGACGCCCGTCCACATGGAACGCGTCCTCGCCGAACCGGACTGTCTTCGGGAGTTTCCGACCGAACCCGTCGAGATCGGGGTCTGGGCTGTGGGACCGCGGAACGAAGTGCCCGCCCCTCGCACTCAGTAGAGTGACCACCAGTCGGGTCCGCAGGCGCCGCCCGAACCCTGGAACCCGTTGTCGGGCCCATTGGCGTCCGGGGCGTTCACGGCGCGGTAGGCACGCCAGGCAAGTTGCGGAATCAGGCAGGCTACTCGATGCCCAGGACCGTGAACTCGGTGCGGCGGTTCTCGGCGCGCCCCTTGGCGGTGGCGTTGTCCGCGACCGGGCGATCCTGGCCAAAGCCCACGGCCTCCAGCCGGTCCGCGGCGATGCCCTTCGAGATCAGGTAGTCGCGCACCGATTCGGCCCGCGCCTGCGACAGGGTCTGGTTCTTCGAGGCCACGCCCGTGTTGTCGGTGTGCCCCTCGATCCGCAGTCGCATCTCGCCGAACTCCTTCAGCACCTGGACCGCCTGATCCAGGACCTTGAACGACGAGGGCTGGATCTTCGCGCTGCCCGTGGCGAAGTTGATGCCCTTGATCGCCCCGGTGAACCGCTTCGCCTTGTCCGGGATGCAGCCCTGGTAGGCCTTCAGGCCCGTCACGTCCGGGCACTGGTCATCGATGTCGGGCACACCGTCCTTGTCGCGGTCCGGGCAGCCCTGGAACTGCTTGGGACCCGCCTGATCCGGGCAGCGGTCGTCCTTGTCGGGGATGCCGTCGCCGTCCTTGTCCGGACAGCCACCCGTTGCCTTGGGCCCCGCCTGGTCCGGGCACGCGTCGTCCTTGTCGGGGATGCCGTCGCCGTCCTTGTCCGGGCAGCCCTTCGTGGCTTTGGGGCCTGCCTGGTCCGGGCACGCATCCTCCGAGTCGATAATGCCGTCGCCATCCCTGTCGGGGCAGCCCCGGGTCGCCGCCAGGCCGTACACGTCCGGACACGCGTCCTCGTCATCCGGGATCCCGTCGTTGTCCCGGTCGGCGGGCTTGGGCGGGGCCTTCTTGGCGCGCCACACGAAGAAGTCCAGGCCCAGCAACACCTCCAGGTTGTGGGAGCCGGACTTCTGGATGCCGTCCGAGATGGCGTCTCGAATATCCAGGCGCAATGCCATCCACGGCAGCACCAGTCCCCGGACGCCCAGGCCGATCAGGCCGCGCGGGTCGGTGTCCTTGCCCATGTGGCTGCTGAGGTTGCTGTAGCCGCCGAAGCCCGCCGCGATGAACGGCGACCAGTTGCCCTTGAGGAAGTGGAACAGCAGTTCCAGGTCGTAGGCCAACACGTGGTTGGTGGTCCCCCGCTGGTCCAGCGGCACGTAGGCCAGTTCCGCCTCCAGGGCCAACTGGGGCAGGATGTGGACACCCAGTCGCAGACCCAGGTCGCCGCCGAAGCGGTCCTCCGGAATGCCGTTGGCGTGGTTCCCCAGATCCCAGTCCGTCATCCGGATGTGGGTGCCGCCATAGACGCCCACATAGACGGCGGGGCTGGGAAAGTCGGCCCGCGCCGAGGCAGGCCCGATCAGCAACGCGACCAATAAGGTCCAGGTCATTCCTTGAATCGCGCGGATCATGATTCCCTCCCTTGTTCGAATCATCGATTCTTCCCCTGTGCGAGTTGCATCATACCACCGTCGAGCGAGGGCAAATCGAACCGGAGTTTCCGGAATTTGCAGAAACGACCTGAAGACCCCGAGGCGGCTACCCGAAGAACGCCCGGATCTCGCGCACCACCGCGTCGATCTGGGGCGGCGTCAGTTCGGGAAAGATCGGCAGGGACAGCACCTGGGCACAGGCATCCTCGGCGCACGGTAGGTCGCCGGACCGATATCCCAGGTCCCGGAAGCACGGCTGCACGTGCAGCGGCTCGGGATAGTAGATTTCGGTCCCGATGTCCCGGGCGGCCAGGTGGGCCCGCAGTGCGTCCCGGCGCCCCGGCACCCGCAACGTGAACTGGTTGAAGACGTGGCGCCCGTTGGGGTCCTCACGGGGCAGCATCACGGCCCCGGACGCCTCCAGATCGGCCAGCCGTTCGCGATAGCCGGCGGCGTGGCGGCGACGGGATTCGGTCCACCGTTCCAGGTGCCCCAGTTTGACGTGCAGGACCGCGGCCTGGATCGCATCCAGGCGGAAGTTGCCGCCGACCTGGACGTGATGGTACTTGGGCCGCGCCCCGTGGTTGCGCAGCAGCAGCAGGCGATCGTGCAGCGCGGCGTCCCGACAGGTCACCAGTCCGCCGTCCCCCGCGCCGCCCAGGTTCTTCGTGGGGAAGAACGAAAAGCACCCGACATCCCCCATCGACCCGGCCCGCCGGCCCTGGTACGTGGATCCGATGGCCTGGGCGGCATCCTCGACGACCGCGATGCCGTGCGCCCCGGCGATGGCCAGGATGCGGTCCATCGGAGCGCACCGTCCGAACAGGTGAACCGGAACGACGGCCCGAGTCCGAGGCGTCACCGCGGCCTGGAAGGCCTCCGGATCCAGTTGAAACGATTCCGGTTCGATATCCGCGAACACCGGCCGGGCTCCCACCCGAGCGATGGCGCCCACCGTCGCGAAGAAGGTGAAGGGCGTGGTCACGACCTCGTCGCCGGGCCCGACGCCCAGGGCGGTCAGGGCCAGCAGCAACGCATCGGTGCCCGAGGACACGCCGACCGCATGCGGCACGTCGCAGGCTTCGGCGCAGGCCGCCTCGAACGCGGCCACGCGGGGACCCAGGATGAACGACTGGGATCGCAGCACGTCCAGGACCGACGCCTCGACCGCGTCCTGGATCGTCCGGTACTGGGCTTGCAGGTCGAAGAACGGCACCGTCATCGTCGCCCCGTCCTCCTCATGCCGGCGGGTGCGGATCGTCCACCGGGATCACGGCATCCGCCCCCTCCAGTCGATAGGTCCGTCCACAGGGGACCCGGACGCCGGCGTCCTGCCAGCCGCCATCGCACCGGGCCCGGCCATCGACGAACGCCAGGCGCGCCCCGCACCGGCAGACCCAGCCGATCCGGCGCGCCGGATTGCCCGCCACCAGCGCGAAGGCCGGCACGTCGCGCGTCACGACCGCGCCGGCCGCGACGAAACAGGCCTCGCCCAGTTCGTGGCCGCAGACGATGACGGCGCCGGCCCCGATCGAGGCGTCCCGCCGGACGACGGTTCGCAGGAAGGCGTCGCGCCGCGAAATCGCCGCCCTGGGAAGGGGCTTGGACACGTTGGTAAAGACCATCGACGGGCCGCAGAAGACGTGATCCTCCAGCACGACGCCGTCATACAGGCTGACGTGGTTCTGGACGCGGCAACCGCGCCCCACGACGACCGTCGGCGCAACATAGACCCCCTGGCCCAGCACGCAGTCCGGCCCGATGCGGGCGCCCGCGGCGACGTGGCAGAAATGCCAGATGCGCGTACCCGCGCCGATGCCGGGGTCCACGAATCCGTTGCCCGCGGTCTGGCCGTCGATCACCGCCGTCGGATGCGCGAAGTAGGGGCGCCGGGTGTCGGGGCCCTCGCTCATGAGGCCTCCCGCTCGGCGCGCACGGCCGCCACCACGTCCGGATGCGCAGCGAACCAGTCCGCGAATGCCGGCACGCCGACATCCAGGGGGATCCCGGTGCGCAGCCCGGTCACCTGGAACAACCGATCGCAGTTCGACCAGGTCAGCGGGACGTCGCCCGTCTGCATCGGCATCGGCTGGCGTTCGGCCCGGCATCCCAGGGCCGCCTCCAGCACCTCGATCAGGCGCCCCAGGGGCTCGCAGCGCCCCGAACCGACGTTGAACACCCGGGCCCCGTCCAGGGGCGCCCACAGCAACCGGACGATCCCCTCGACGACGTCCTCGATGAACGTGAAGTCCCGACGCATCACCCCGTCGTTGTACAGGGGAATCGGCTCGCCCGCGGCCATCCGTTCGGCGAACGTCCAGACCGCCATGTCCGGTCGGCCCCAGGGACCGTACACCGTGAAGAAGCGCATCCCGACCGTGGTCAGGCCAAACTGGTGCGCGTAGGTATGCGCCATCAGTTCGTTGGAGCGCTTGGTGGCGGCGTACAGACTGACCGGACGGTCCGCCCGATCGTCCTCGGCGCGGGGACCGTCGCCTTCGCCGTACACGCTGGAAGACGACGCGTACAGCAGCCGGCCCACCCCGTGAAGCCGCGCTGCCTGGAGCACCGCCACGAACGCATCCACGTTGTTGCGGACGTACAGGTGGGGGTCCTCGGCCGAGTAGCGCACGCCGGTCTGGGCCGCCAGGTGCAGGATCGCGTCCGGTCGGCAGGCCGCGACCAGCGCGTCGAAGGCGCCCGGATCGGCCAGGTCCAGGCGCACGAACTCGAATCCCGGCGTGCCGGCCAGCGCGGCGACGCGCGCGTGCTTCAGGGAAGGATGGAAACGCGGTCCCAGATGATCGACCCCGATCACCCGATGCCCTTCCGCACCAAGCCGTCGCGCCACGTGGAAGCCGATGAAGCCCGCGGCGCCCGTCAGCACGATCGTCGCCACGCCGTCCTCCTTTCCGCTCGGGCCGGCCCGAACCGCGCCGGGCTAGGCCTTGACCACCTTGTCGCTGGGCGCCCGGTAGACGCCGCGCGTGTCCACCACCAGCCGCGCCCGCGCCAGCAGGTCGTCCCAGTCGATCGCGTCGTGGTCGGTCGCCACCAGCACCGCATCGAACTCGCCGGCTCGCGCCGGATCGACGCTCTCGCGCCCCGTGAAGTGCCCGTACTCCCGGGACTTCGGAATCACCGGAACGAAGGGGTCGTGGTAGCTGACCTCGACGCCCTCGGCCTCCAGCAGTTCCATCAGTTTGTACGACGGCGACTCGCGAGCGTCATCGACGTTCTTCTTGTAGGCCAGGCCCACGACCAGGATCCGCGCCCCCGCCAGCCCGCGCCCTCGCCGGCTGAATGCCTGCATCGTCCGTTCGACGACCCAGTGGGGCATCGAGCGATTCACCTCGCCCGCCGTTTCGATGAACCGCGACACGACATCGTATTCCCGCGCCTTCCAGGCCAGGTAGAAGGGGTCGATCGGGATGCAGTGCCCGCCCAGTCCCGGCCCCGGCGAGAAGCGCATGAAGCCGAACGGCTTGGTCGCCGCCGCAACGATGACCTCCCAGATGTCGATGCCCATCCGCGTGAACACCACCTTCAGCTCGTTGACCAGCGCGATGTTCACGGCACGAAAGGTGTTTTCCAGGATTTTCGCGGCCTCGGCCACCCGCGTTCCGGACACGGGCACCACGTCGTCGATCGCCTGCGCGTACAGGGCCGTCGCCAGGGCCAGCGCCTGGGGGTCGTCGGCGCCCACGACCTTCGGAATCGTCCTAGTCCGAAAGCTGGGATTGTTCGGGTCCTCGCGCTCGGGCGAGTAGGCCAGCCAGAAATCGCGATTCGCGACCAGGCCGCCGGACTCGAGGATCGGGCGCATCACCTCGTCGGTGGTGCCGGGATAGGTCGTCGATTCCAGCACGATCAACTGGCCCGGCCGCAGGTGCGGCACCAGGGCGTGACACGACCGCTCGACGAACGTCATGTCGGGTTCCCGGTTGGCGGTCAGGGGGGTCGGCACGCAGATCAGCACCGCGTCGCAAGCTGCCGCGGCCGCGAAGTCCGTCGTGGGTGAAAAGCCCGCCTGGATGGCCCCGGCAATAGCGTCATCGGGGATGTGGGCAATGTAGGTGCGACCGGCACGCAGGCTGGCCACCTTGTCGGCATCGGTGTCCAGGCCGACCACCGGGAAGCCCCGGTCCAGGAACACGCGCGCCAGCGGCAGTCCGACGTAGCCCAGGCCCAGCACACCGACCACGGCCTCGCGTCGCGCGATCCGTTCCCGAAGCATCGCCCGTCCTCCCTGCCGCGCCGCCCCGGTCAGTGCAGCGGAATCGCGACGCGACGCCGCTCGCGCGCCGACCGATAGATCGCCAAAATCAGTTCCAGCGACTTGCGACCGGCCCGCCCATCGATCCGCGGCTGCGCGCGTCCCTGCAACACGTCGATGACGTTGCGGTAGTACCCCGCATGCCCATGCCCGTACAGGGACGGCGGCTGGTAGCCCGCCTCGGTCACCGCCCGGTCGTCGTCCTCGTAGCGGTCGAAGTCCCAGTGCTCGACGCGGTTCAGGGCGACCCCGCCCAGACGCACCGTGCCGCGACTGCCCAGGACCGTGACCGCGCCTTCCAGGTTCTTCGGGTACACCAGCATCGTCACGTTGATCGACCCGATCGCACCGTTGCGGAACCGCAGCACCGCGGCCCCCGTGTCCTCGGCCTCGATGCGGCGCTCCAGCGTGCCGGTGATCGCCTCGACCTCCTCGACGTCGCCCACCAGCCACTGCAACAGATCGACATAGTGCGACGCCTGGTTCATGAAGGCGCCGCCGTCGAATTCCCACGTGCCGCGCCACGGTGCCTGGTCGTAGTACTCCTGGGGGCGCGTCCAGAACACGTTGACCTGGGCGAAGTTGATCCGCCCGAAGCGCCCCTTGTCCACGGCCTGCTTCAGCAGCGCGACGGTCGGGTTCAGTCGGTTCTGCAGCACGGTGAACAGCCGGACCCCGTGCTCGTCGCACGCCCGGATCATCCGATCGACCGGCTCCAGCGCGATGCCCATCGGCTTCTCGGTGATCACGTGATAGCCGGCCTGCGCAGCCAGCAGGCCCTGCTCGGGATGCATCCCCGAGGGCGTACACAGCACGACCGCGTCGAATCCGCCGGCCGCCAGCATCCGGCGATAGTCGGGGAACCAGGGGACGCCTCCGGCGCGCTCGGACGCCGCGCGGGCACGGTCCTCGATCGGGTCGCACACGGCGGTCACCGCGGCATCGGCATGCTGCTCCAGCGCCTCCAGGTGAAACCCCGAGATCCGCCCGCAGCCCGCCAGGCCGAATCGGACCTTCCCGTCCCGCATCGGCACCCTCCCGGCCTCCCCCGCGGGACGCCCCGTCATGTCCTGAAGACGATCCGCTTGACCGCGACCAGCGGGATCTTGCCGGTGGACGAGGCGTCCTGGATCGTGGCCCACATCTGGTCCACCTCGACCAGGGTCGCCCCCTCGGCCACCCCGACCTCCAGCGTCCCGTCCGGCAGCAGGCGCACCTGTTTGCCCAGGCCCGAACGCAGTTGCTGGGCCATCGCCGGGGCCTCGGCGGACGCCCCCGGGGACGCATCCTCGGAACCGTCGGACCTCATGCCCTTCTTGAATTCCTTGATGCCCTTGCCCAGTCCGCCCAGCGCCGCCGGAATGCGACTGGCTCCGAACAGCAACAGCACGACCAGCAGGATCAGCAGCAGTTCCTGGGTTCCAATGCCGAACATCCGGACCTCCTGGGTCACTTGAAGACGCCCTTGACCTTCTCTCCCGACCGCTTCGCTTTGTCAACGGTCCCGGCGGCCCGATCGACGGTCCGCCCCACCTTGTCCGCGGTCTTTCCCGGCTCGGACACCAGCTTCTCGGTCTTCGAGACGTACGCGTCGGGCGTGGCCAGGGCTTCGTCCTTGGACTGGATGGCGCCGTCCAGCCGCTGCTCGGGCGACTTGCCGGTGGCGTCCTTGCGCAGCATCGAATGCCGCACCGTGCGGCGGCCCGAGGCATCGACTTCGGGGCGGTCGGACCACGACACGACGAGGTCCCAGTCGGTGAACCAGTCGATGGGCACGACCCGCGTCCGAGGATGGCCGATCACCTCGCGGACGACGAACGCCGATGCTTTCGCGTGGGGCTGGTACCAGATGTGCGGGCGGTCGCGCACGTAGCGGTCCCCGCCCCCCTGGACGGCCGCGAATCCCAGGCGCTCGCTGCCCAGCAGTTCGACCAGCTTGAAGCAGTTGTCGTCGCCCTCCTGGCTGAGGGCGTCGTCCAGGCCGTTGACGACCTTGATCCGCGCCCAGCCGGTGGCCCGCTTGAAGCCCGGCTCGGACCGGATGCCGTCGAAGTCCCGGTCGCGCCAGGACTTGCGCACCTTGGCCAGCGCCGGCTTGGACCCGTTGGCGGCCAGGCGTTCCAGGTAGCCGATTGACTCGGCCGCCCGGCCCGCCAGCGCCGCGGAGCAGGCGGCATCGTACAGCGCCTGGATGTTGCCTGGATCCCGTTCGAGGGCCTGGGCGAACAGGGCCAGCGCCCCATCCCAGTCCTTCTTCTTGTAGCGGGCCATCCCCTGGATCCGGACCTGCTCGGCGGCCTTGCGATCCGCCTCCGAAACGGCACTTGCGGCATGGCGCGATGCCCCCGGGGACGCCCCCCGCGTCGTCCCGGACGTCCCGGACGCCGCCGCGGATTCCCGGGACCCCGAGGGCGCAGGGGGGACGACACCCAGCCGCAGCAGCGCCTCGCGGGCCAGGAAACTGGCCGCCGCGTCGCCCTCGCGCACCAGGCGCTCGAACGCCGGCACCACGCGCCGCCGCTGGTTCGCATCGACCAGGGTCACATC
>JARKOL010000198.1 GCA_029975745.1 Myxococcota bacterium
CTGGGGGTGGGGGCGGCCCTGGGCGGCCTGCGCTGGGCGACCGGCGGGATCCTGGCACCGATCGTGGCCCACGTGTTGATTGACGCGATCAACCTGCCGCTGCTGGCCCGTCAGGCGTCACGCACGGCGACGGACGAATCGGGCAATTCCCAGCAGCAGAACGCCTAGGCCGCAGCAGGCCCAGGCGAACAGGTCTCCGAACCGGCCGTAGATCGTCGGCATCTCCATCAGCGGCACGTCGGCCACGATGGTTTCCGCATCGTCCAGGGACGTCTGCTGCAGCAGGCGTCCGGCCGGATCGACGATTGCCGACACCCCGGTGTTCGTCGAGCGCACCAGGCTCTTGCGGTGCTCGATCGACCGGAACACCGCCAGTTGCAGGTGCAGATAGGGCTCCATCGTCTTGCCGAACCAGGCGTCGTTCGTGATGTTGACGAACACGTTGGGTCCTGCCTGGGCGACGCGGCGCGTGAACGACGGAATGATGTCCTCGTAGCAGATCAGGATGCCCATGCGGGCGGCGGCCAGGGAAAACACGCCGACCTCGGTTCCGGGCCGGAAATCCGACGATTCGGGCAGCCACTTCTTCAGGAACGGGAACGTGTCCGAGAACGGCAGGTACTCGCCGAACAGCAGCAGATAGACCTTGTCGTATCGGCCCAGGACGTCGCCATTCGAATCGACCAGGACCGCCGAATTGTACGTGCGCATCGCGCCGTCGGCCTGGGTCTCCTGGGTCAGCGCGCCGAACAGCAGCGGCGACGAAAACCCGCGCACCGCGGCGTTGCGGTCGCGCGCCGGCGTGCCGTCCATGTCGGCGGCGGCGCCTGGCTCGGGATCCTCGGCGCTGCCCTGGGTGGGCAGGGGCGCGCGCGAGGCATAGATCGCGGTCACATCCCGAGGCAGCGGATACCCCGGGCTCATCGGCAGCCAGGCGACGGCGTTCAGCGAGCCCGAGGCGCCCTCGACGTTCCCAAGGACCCGCCCCTTCTCCGGGTCCAGGGCCATCAGGGTGCCGTCCTCGCCGGCGATCCAGCCGAGGCGCCCCCCGGGATCCTGGGCGACCGCGATCAGGTTCCGGTCGGTGCCCGAACGCACGACGCGGCATCGTTCCTCGCAGGCGATGATCATGCCGCGTTCGCCCACGGCCCAGGTCGTGGGGCCGGAGGCGACTCCCGACAGCGTACCGTGGATGGGGGTCTCGACTCGTGACGAGCCGTCGGCGGCGATTCGAGCGATGGTGCCCTGGCTGCCGACGGCGACCAGCCCGCCCTGGACGGACCACGAGACGGCGCGCAGGTCGGGAAGGTCCGAGGGACCCAGGGGGGACGTGCCCTTGCCCTGCCAGGCCAGCAGCGTTCCGGCCTCGCCGCAGACGACCCAGCCTCGATCCGGGGTCCACGCCACCCCATGCAGGGTTCGCGTCGTTCCCAGTTCGACCGTGCGCCAGGCACCCTTCTGGCGAAGCACCGCGGCGCCCTGGCCCCCGACCGCCAGGATCTCGGCGCCGTCCGGCGACATGGCGACGGCCAGCAGATCCCGATCGATGCCCGTGTTCTCGCGGACCCAACGGGCCTCGCCGTCCTCGTCCCTGGTGCGCAGGTACACGGATCCGCGGGGGCCGACCGCCACCATCGAATCCTCGGATGCCGCGGCCACGGCCCGCAATCCCAGGCCCTGGGGGGCGGTCGCGCCCGGCTCGGCCGCGGGCACCAGGCCGTCCGGGGTCGCGTAGGCCAGGCGCCCGTCCCGCCCCGCGACCAGACCCCGTCGGTCGGAACGATACCAGTACACCTGGTGCAGCGGCATGTAGGACGACTCGGGCCAGACGATCAGGTCGGGGGAAGACTCCCGCTCGACCCGCGCGGACAGGTACTGGTGCTTCAACAGGTTCCGGTACAGCATCCGGATCTGCTCCGAGGCGGGCATCGAGGAGCCGTCGGGCATCCTTGCCTCCTTCTCCCAGATGCCGATGTCGGCCTCGACCATGCCGACGCGAAACTTCGGGGCCGCCTGGGCGGCCCCATCGACCATCGGCAGGCGCCACAGACCGTATCCCAGAGCGCCCGCGAAGAGCAGCACCGCCAGCGGCACGGCCACGAACGGGAAGCGTCGCTTGTCCAGCCGGGCCCGAACGACCTCGGCAATCGCGGCGTTGACGAACACCAGCAGGAACGTCAGGCCGGCCACGCCGGTGACGTCCACGATCTGGGTGATGGCCGTGAAGCGCTGCTGGCCGTTGGCGAAGTACCAGGGGAACAGGAACGGGACCAGGTACTCGATGGCGGTGAACAGCACCGGGTAGCCGATCCACAGCGGCAGCCGCAGTCCGCGAAGCAGCGACACGGCCAGGGCGGCGGCGAAGGCCGTGGTCAGCCCCTGGTAGGCGCCCATCAGGACCATGATCGCGTGCGACGGCAGCGGGTCCATGTGCCCGAATTCGCGCAGCAGGTCGGCAATCCAGTGGAATCCGCCGACGTTCGTGGCCCATCCGGACAGGAAGCCCAGGAAGAAGGCGCCGCCGGGCCCCCGGCCCCGCAATGCCACGAACATCGGCACCAGGGCTATCCATTGCAGCGGGAACAGATCCCAGGTCGGAAACGCCAGGAACACCAGGCAGCCGCCCAGCAGCGCCAATGGGATCGCGGCCCACCAGGGCGTGGCGGCCTCCTGGACGGCCGGGGCCTTCGTCTTGCGGGGGGGGGTGGGCTTGCTGCCTTGCTTGGCCGGGGCCATGCTACCTCCGGGCGGTCAGGAGTCCAGTGCCAGTCGGCTTCGGCACTGCGCCTCGGTCACGCCGTCGATCCGGACGACCTTGTGCCGCTCGTGCGCGCCCTTCAGCAGCGTCGCGTCCGCGGCTCGGGCACCGACCGCCAACGCCAGCGTGGCCAGGGCCTGTCGGGTGGCTTCCCCACCCTCCGGTGCGGCGGTCACCTCGATGCGCAGCCGCTCGCCGGAAACGCCGACGACACGGCAGCGGCCGGCACGGGGGCGCACGGCGATGGTGATCACGACCGCACCCTCGCGTTGCTCGATCAGCGCCATGCCGCCCGTCCGCCGGTCCGTCGCGAGTATATCCTGCGTTGGCGTTCGCGGCAGCCCCGGTTGACACGGCCGGGACCCTTGGGGTAGGGTTCGCCGGATTGGGTGGGGCCGGATGGAACGCAAGGACTTGATCATTCTGGGCGCTGGGCTGTCGGGACTCTCGACCGCACTGCACCACGGGGGCGATTATCTGGTGCTGGAGCGCGAGGAGCGCCCCGGCGGCCTGACGCGCACCGAGGACATCGACGGCTTCCTGTTCAACCACACGGGGCACTGGCTGCACCTGCGGGATCCCCGGATCCAGGCGCTGGTCGAGGATCTGCTGCCGGGGGGCATGGTCACGGTCGAGCGGCGCGCGGCCATCTACTCGAACGGGGTGTTCACGCTGTATCCGTTCCAGGCCAACCTGCACGGGTTGCCTCGGGACGTGTTGCGCGAGTGCCTGCAGGGGGCCGTCGCCGCCGCGGTCCAGCGGGCATCCCGCAAGGACGCCGCGCCGCGCAACTTCCTGGAGTACACGCATCGCCACTTCGGTGACGGCATCGCCCGGCATTTCATCGTGCCGTACAACACGAAGTTGTGGGGCGTGTCCCCGGCCGAGGTGACCGCCGAGTGGACCCAGCGGTTCGTGCCGATTCCCGATGTGGCCCAGATCATCGACGGGGCGCTGGGCATGTCCCGCGAGGCGATGGGCTACAACGCGTCGTTCCTGTATCCGGCCCAGGGGGGCATCGAGACGCTGGCTCGCGCGATGTATGGTCGCCTGGATGCCGCGCGTGTCCGGATGAACACGCGTCCCGATCAGTTGTCCACCGAGGGGCGCTGGGTGTCCTTCGGCGGCGACAGGCTGGCCTACGGTGCGCTGGTTTCGACGCTGGCCCTGCCCGACCTGGTCGAACTGACGATCGATGCCCCGGACGCGGTTCGCGAGGCGTCCCTGAAACTGCGCTGCTCGCCGCTGCGCTACGTCAACGTGGCGCTGGACGTGCCGGCACCGCTGAACGGCAACCACTGGATCTACGTGCCCGAGGCGCGCTACCCCTTCTATCGGGTGGGTTCGGCGTCGAACGCGATTCCGGGTCTGGCCCCTCCGGGGCAGTCGTCCCTGTACGTCGAACTGGCGAACGATCACGTCGCGTCCCAGGCGGAGGTGGTCGCGTCGCTGGCGTCGTTCCTGAAGGAGATCGGGTCGATCGAGCACGAGCGCCAGATCCGTTTCGCTGCCTTCCGCGAGCATCCGTGGGGGTACGTGATCTTCGACCGACACTGTGCCGAGGCGCGCGCCACGATCCTGGACTATTTCGCGTCTCGCGGTGTGCTTTCCATCGGCCGTTATGGCGGATGGACGTACAATTCGATGGAGGACGCGATCCTCGACGGCCTGCGCGCCGCCGAGTCGTTGGCGCGTCCGGCATGACCGTTCCCGTTCCGGGGAGACCCTTGATGAACGAATCGACCCCTTCGGACGCGACCGCGTTCCACATGACCGTCGTGATTCCGGTGTACAACGAGGAAGGCCTGCTGGCCACGGCCGTCAACGACCTGGTCGCCCGGCTGGCCGAGATCCCGCTGGTGGCCGAGGTGATCCTGTCCGAGAACGGCAGTCGTGACCGGACTCTGGACATTGCCCAGAAGCTGGCGGCAAAGCATCGGAATGTGCGGGTGTTGCACACCGAGGAGCCCAACTACGGTCGTGCCCTGCGGCGCGGCATCGAGGAGGCCCGGGGCGCGCTGGTCATGTGCGACGAGATCGACATCTGCGACGTCGATTTCTATCGCGCGGCCCTCGAGATTCTTCAGGCGGACGGCGCGGACATGGTCGTCGGATCCAAGCGGCATCCGGCCGCCCGGGACGCCCGCCCGGCGCTTCGCAGGTTCGCGACCTGGGTGCTCAATGCCATGCTGCGCGTCGCGGTCGGCTTTCGCGGCACCGACACGCACGGCCTGAAGGCGTTCCGACGCGAGGCGCTGATGCCCGTCGTCGGGCGGTGCATCGTCGAAAAGGACTTGTTCGCCAGCGAACTGGTGATCCGGGCCGAGCGGATGGTGCGCGTGGTCGAGGTGCCCGTTCACATCATGGAGAAGCGTCCTCCGTCCATCAACCTGTTCAAGCGGGTCCCGAACGTCCTGCGCAACATGTGGCGGCTGTTCCTGGTGATCCGCCTGGGGCGCAAGGCCTGAGGGCCGCGGGAGGCGGCGATGGCCATCCCTCCGACCCTGTGCGTCGGCATCGATCTGGACGACCTGCGCTACTACCGAGGCATCCACGCGTTGCCCCCGGCCGTCGAGACCCCGGTGGTCTTCGAACGGGCGGTGCCCCGCTTCGTCGATCTGTGTGGTCGTCTGGGCCTGCGCGCGACCCTGTTCACGATCTCGTCGGACCTGCGCTGGGACGAAGCGCGTGAATCCCTGGCCCACGCGGCGCGGGCGGGCCACGAGATCGCCAGCCACAGTCGCTCGCACTTCTACGATCTGTCCCGCAAGGAGCGACGCCGGATCGAGGCCGAGGTGGCCGGGTCGCGCGACGACCTGCAGGACGCCCTGGGGGTGCCGGTCGTCGGGTTCCGGGGGCCGGGGTACAACCTGTCGCCGACGCTGCTGTCGGTTCTGGCGCAGACCGGGTTCCGGTACGATGCCTCGATCCTGCCTTCCCCCGCCTACTGGGCCGCGCGTGCGGCCATCATTGGCGGCATGCGACTGGCGGGGCGCCGCAGTGCCTCGATTCCGGGACGCATGCGGGACTTTCTGCGCGGGCGGCGCCCGTTCGTCTGGGGCCGGGTGGCTCCGGGCCTGAAGGAATTCCCCATCACGGCCTGCGGTCCGGCGCGGCTGCCGCTGATCGGCACGACCCTGACCCGGGCGTCGCCCATGAGGGACCACCTGCTGTGGTTCGCGCGGCGCCTGCCGTTCGTCCACCTGGAGTTCCACGCGATCGATTTCCTGGACATCGCGCAGGATGGGCTGGACCCGGCTCTGGCGATCGAGCCGGCGCTGGGCGTGCCGCTGGCGGTGCGGATGGACTCGTACGAGCATGCCCTGAGGACCCTGGGGGCGGGGCGGCAGAATCCGGTTCTGGCGGCAATGTGACGAAGGCGACGGCCGGAGGCGTTTGATGACGGATTTCGAACTGTTGCATGCAATGCGCGCCGCGATGCACCCGCTGTCTCCCGGGGAGGTCGGCGGCTCCCACACCGAGGTCTATGCGTTCGACCCAAAGGAGTTGCGGACCGTCTTCGAGGCGCTGGCGGTCGAAAAGGGCGGGGACCCTGTCGCGGCCCGGGCCGAGGCGGACCGAATCAGCGCCCGCTTCCTGGTCAAGGTCGGCAACATCTCGAACTACGTGATCAAACTGCGAGACGGCAAGGCGTCCATCATCCGGCGTCACCTGGTCTCGGAGGCCTTTGGCGCCGCAGGCTACAACCTGGCGCCCACGCTCGAGAAGTTCGAGGTGGACACCCGCGAGGCGGTCCGCGAGATTCCCTATTTCGGCGCCGGGGACATGGAGGAGCAGTTCGCGCCGGATCTGCTGGACAATGCGCGGCGGGTGCTTCGCGGCCGGGCTCGGCGCCGCCGCATCGAAGGGACGTTCTCGATTCGCGAGGCGGGTTCCGAACGGATTCATCGCTCGGCCTGGGACATCCTGGCCGATGACCCGTATTTCAAGACGACCGTGTCCGACTTCGCGGCACTTCGGCGCTTCCAGGCCTACCTGCGCGAACATCCGCTGGACGCGGCGACGACCGAGCGGCTCCAGCCGTTCTTCGATGCCCCGATCACGGTCGGATTGCGCGACGTGCTGCGCTACCTGGAGGGCGCTCGCCATCCGACCCTGGGATGGGACAGGGCGTCCGACCTGATCCGGCGATGCTTCGCGGACCATCCCGACGAGAACTTCCTGCCCCCGGAAATCAACTACTACACCCGGTCGATCTGGCTGGACCCGGACACGGTTCGGATCGTGGCCGAGGCGAACCTGCGCGCGGCGAGGGCGTTTGCCCGCTGGCTGGTTGCCCGCCTGCCGTTCGAGTGGACCACCCCGATTCCGGACGCGGAACTCGAGGCGATGGCGTCGGGGATTCTGGAGACGCACTTCGACTATCCGTTGTTCGAGGTGGAGCCGTACTCCGGCATTCTCAGCGCCGCGGGGCTGCGGTTGCTGCTGCGGTTGGCCATGGGCACCGCACTGCACGTCGGGGGCATCGACGTGCCCGAGCGGCGCAACCCCATCAGTCCCGCGCTGGCGGCGCGGGTCGCCCCGATCCTGCGGTTCCTGGAATCGCGTTCCGAGGCCGACCGGAGCCTGTTCCTGGTGGTCGTCAACGGGATGTTGTGGGAGGTCGCCGCCGCCGGCGGCATTCCCGACGGCGATGGGGGGGTGCTTCCCTTCCGGCGGGTCGATCAGACGTTCTACTCGTTCCAGGAAAGGGCGCAGTTCGGGGTCCAGTCCCAGGGCACGGTGGACGAGCTGCTTACGCTGGAGGAACTGCTGGATTCGCGAGGGCAGGCCGTGCTGGATCGCCATCCGGAGCTGTCCCGGAAGCTGGTGGTCTTCTTCGTGCTGGCGTATCGCTACTTCCAGGACACGGGCCACGTGCCCGACCTTCGACCCGACGATGCGGGGCTGGACCTGTTCGTTCGCGGCATCTGGGGCTACAAGACGCGCAACGTGCTGGTGACCACCGGGCGGGATCGCCAGGGGCGACCGATCGAGCAGGTTCGCTTCGTGGACAACAAGGACCAGTTCAAGCAGTACCGGCGCTTCGAGGACCGCGGACGTCCGCTGGGTCTGATCAAGTACGGCGTCCGCCTGGTGCATCCGGTCGTTCGTCCCGCGATGGAGCGTTCGATCGGGCTGTACGTGCAGCGCGTCGCGGATCGCGAGGGACAAAGTCCTGCGGTGGTCCCGGACCTTCCGATGCAGGCCGCCGCCGTGACGCGCGAGGTGCTGCGCAGCGGAGTCGACAGCATCCTGACCCAGGGAGGGGCGCTGCTGCACGACCTGATCGACGATACCTCAAGCGCCGTCGAGCAGGTGCTGCGGCGGCTGCCGAAGCGGCCCCAGGGCGGCGCGGGCGGTGCCGGGAACGGCGATGTTCCGTCGGATTCGTGACGGGCGACAATTTGTTGCGTTCCCTTTGGCGGTTGCGGGCCGACCTGCTAGAATTTGCGATGGACTTGGAGGTTCGAGCCATGCGTCGGTTGCTTGTCCTCGCGTGCGCGATCGTGGTGTCCGCGGTGGTTGGCTGTGATCGGGGCTTCCCGGACGAGTCGCCGCCGACCGGCAAGAACGAAATGAATAGCGCGACTTCGAATTCCGGTTTCTTCGGTTCCGTTCGTCCCAACGTGTCGTTCTCGAAGGACGCCCTGGTGCCGTCCCAGGATGTCGAGGAAGAGGACACGTTCTAGGTCGTGGGGGCCGATCGGACGTGGGCCGCGTCGCGCGATTGCCGGGTGGATATGAACTTGCCGCTTCGCCGTTTCCTTCCTGGGACGTCGCTGCTTGTCGCCGGGTTGCTTCTGAGTGCCGGTCTTATGACGGGCTGTGATGCTCGCGAGCCGGACCAGGCAAGCTGTTCCGGGGCGTACGCAACCTACCGATCCGCACTGGAGCGGGGCGATCATGCCCGGCTGTTCCGACTGCTGGACCGCAACGTGGCGGCCAAGATCGAGCTCGCCTTCTCGAACATTCAACTGGCCCGGGGGTTGATCCGTGGGCTGCCCGTCCCGATGCAGGCCGAGCACCTGGAGCGGCTCGGGGCGGAATCGGTGCGCCTGGCGAACTCGCCGTCCGAGTTCCTGGGGGCGCTGGTCGGCGGCGCCCACCAGGACGGGGTTCCCGCGGACTTCTGGCGCAGTCTGACCCGACAGTTCAAGTCCTGCCACGAAAGCCCGCCCGAGAGCGGCATGTTCACCGCGGTTCCGATGGATGGTCATGGCGTGCGTTTCGTGCGCCACAGCGACGGCCTGTTGTATCACGTGCCGTCCGAGGCCGAACTGCTCAACCTGCAGAAGGTGCTGGTGCAATCGGCCCGGGTCCTCGAGCAGGTCCGCGCGACGGCGCACGCGCTGCGCCAGGAATCGGGCAGGTGACGCCTTTGGTTCGCCACGGTCGTCGCTGGCGGGGGTTGGCGGCGCTCGGCTGGGTTGCCTGGGCCGTGGCGTGCGCTCCCGGCGCCGTCGAACGTCGCGGCGAGCCCCTTCCTTCCGCCGCGGACGACGAGGAATTCGCCCAGGAACCGTCCGCCCCGTCCGTCCCTCCTGCCGCGCAGCCCGCATCCCCTTCACAGGTTCGGGTGGATCGTCAGGAACTGGCGTTCACGACCCCCTCGGGTCGCCCCGTGCGCCTGGCATTCGATCGGCGCGCCCGGTCGGTGGGTGGAACGCATGCGGGGACGCTGATCGATGGCCGCTGCCTGCGTCCCGAGGGCCCCGGCTACGTGTTGCGCGACCCCTCGGCCGCCTGTGGGACCGACGAGGCGGTCCATCTGCTGATGTTCGCCCTGGGCGAGCTGTTGCGCGAGTTTCCGGATACGCCGCCGGTGGTCATCGGGACGCTTTCGCGACCGGGTGGAGGTCCTGTGCCGCCTCACAAGTCGCACCAGTCGGGACGTGACGTCGATGTCGGGCTGTTCGCATCAAATGGGCGTCCCCTGGGGGACTTCGAGGAACTGGACATCGAGGCGATCGACTTCGACAAGACGTTCTTCCTGATGGCGAACCTGCTGGCCAGCGGACGGGTGGTTCGCATCCTGGTCAACTACGCGCTGCAACCCCATCTGGTCGAGGCGGCGGGGAACATGGGGTATGACGAGCACCAGCTGGCCTGGATGTTCCAGTATCCGCGGGGACCCAAGGCCGATGCGGGGCTGGTGCGTCACGCTCCGGGGCATCGGCGCCACTTTCACGTTCGCTTCGCGTGTCCGGAAGGCGACGCCGGGTGCGTTCCCTGATCCCGGGATCAGGGGATCAGGTCCGCCTTTCGCATTCGCATCTGATCGACCTGGTGGGGACTCAGCGTGAAGACGGTTGCGCGGAACCCCGCGGCGCTGGGGGCGATTCCGTAGGGGTTGCCATCCGCGTCCTTGCCCGCGATTCGGAGTTCGTGACCGGACCCGTCGCGCAACGTCACGACCAGGCGCAGGTCGGCCTTTCCCGACAGCCGTGGGGCGTCCAGGGGGAAGGATCGCGCCGACAGGCCCGACAGCGTCGAGACCAGCGACAGCACGGCCTCGGGTTTCGGCGGTGTCGCCTCGCCATCGAGCGTGAAGCCCGTCGTGTCCCCGTCGTTGCCCTTGCCCGCGACCAGCGTCACCACCTCGTCCGGGTGTTCGATTCGAATGCGGGAAATGTCCGGTGCGGCGAAGGGGAACACGACCCGGTTCCGGAACGACTCGGCATCCTGTCGGATTCGTTCCAGAATCCATGAGGCAATCGTTGCCGTGTCCGGGTCGTCGTCGCGCCATGCCCAGACCTTGCCTCCATCGCCCGGGTTGCCGAGGTGCAACACCTGACGGCTGCCGTCGGTTGCCCAGACGGTCAGTTGGGCGGCGGGGTCGGTGGGCATCGCCCCCGCCTCGCGCGCCTCGTCACTGGGCATCCACGACTCGGCTCGCAGGCGCGCGACGTCCCCGAACAGGGCCTCGATCTGGGCGCGTCCCAGGGGCAGGTCCCGGGGGCTCAGGGATTCGAAGTCGTTGCCCTTCCGGGTGAAGTGCCAACGCCGTGGACCGTCGTCCAGCGCGATGGACGCGATCCGATCCGGGGTCAGGCCGAAGACCTGCTTGTCCCGCAGGTCTCCCAGGCGCAGTCGAAGGGCCTGGGCGGTGTGTTTCGGGATCCGGGCATAGCCGGGAACGTCGTCCGCGCGCAACCAGGCGCCGCCGTCGCCAGGGTTCGAGACGCGCAGCGTCCAGCGGGTTCCGTCGTCCAGCGTCGCCTCGATCCCGAAGGCGTCGGGGCCCAGATCCACGCCGTCCGGCAGGGTGTTCGCCCACTCCTGGGCCCTCAGGGTGTCCAGGGCCGAGGTCAGCCGATGCACGTCGCCAGCCGCCTGGCCCTGCGGGGACACGATGCGCCACTGGCGGGCCTTCGGGGTTTCGGAGGGGGGCTCGGCGGCGTCCGGCTGGGCCGAGGCGGATTCCAGCACGATGCGTCGGTCCAGCGGGTTCGCCGCGTCGGGATGGGACACGGTGATGGCCGTGACGCGATCGGCCGCGAACGGCAGGATCCGGCGGTCGCGCAGGCCCGGGATGCCATCCTGGAGGGGCCGCCTGAGGTCACGGTCCGGAATGCGCCATGCCCGATCGGCGCCGGGCACTCGGACGAAGGTGTCCCCCGGTCCGGTTCCGGACTCGGGCTTGCGGACCGCGCCGACTTCCAGGTCGATGGCGATCGACTCGCCTTGTCGCAGCGTGACCCGAATGCGATGGTCCGGATCCAGCCCGAACGTCGCCTCGCTTCCGGCGGTCGGGCTGCCCAGCACCGAAACCAGGTTCTCGCGGAATCCGTCCAGGATCTGGCGAACCTTCGCGCGATCGGCGGTGGCGCCTTCCGGCGGGGTCAGGCGCCAGCCCTCCGCTCCCCGTTCCAGAACGCCGGTGTCCTGGCCGATGGCGATCTCGATCCGGTCGATGGGCGCCACCTCGTCCGCCTTCTCGGTGCGAAGGCCCGGACCCCAGCCGGACAGCCGCAGTTCGGGTGCCTGCGGCTTGGGCCACCAGCGGACGCCGGCGACGACGGCCAGCAGCAGCAGGAAGACGCCCAGCAGGACCTTGACCTTCCCGTTCATGTCGCCTCCGAGGTTCCTTCCGTTTCGTGGGGTCGCCGGCTGGCGCAGGCGTCCCGCTAGCGCACCCGGCGCCGCGCCGCGAATCGCAGCAGTCCCAGCAGCGCGAATGCCAGCGGCAGCCCCACGATCATGCCGACGGTGACGGCGGTGCGCGTCGCCGCCGAGACATTGCGGATCGGGCGCTGCGTCCACGCCTTCGAGCGGATATCGACCAGCGCCTCGTTCTGGATACCCCAGTCCAGCGCGTTGTGCAGGAAATCCACGTTGGACTGCACGATCGGGCCGATCTGGCCCAGCCGAAGCTGCCAGTTCTGGAAGTTCGCCACATAGTCGCGGATCTTCAGGAAGAAGTCCCCGCGTCCCGAGGTCAGTTGGCCCGGCGAGAACCCCTCGAAGACGCGCTCGGTGGACAGGTTCTCCAGTCCCAGGTTCGAGCCGACGACCAGCAGCCGACCGCGTCCCTGGTCTCGGAAGGGGGCCTCGGCCTGGGCGGGGGCCTCGTCGGGGCCGGGGGCCTCGCGCTTCGGGATCTCCTTGCCGTCGAAGAACGAGCGGAAACGTCCCTTGATCGACACGGCCACGGCGTGAGGTCCGTTGGGCACCATCGCCGGCAGGCGCTCCAGCAGCAGCGGCGGCGAGACCGGAACATCATCCACGGTGGCGGTTGCCTGGTTCGAGGTGTGGACCAGGGTGTCGATCTCGAGGTCCGGGTCGCTGCGCGCCGCATCGGTGACCTGAAGCGTCGTCGCGTAGGGCAGGGTCAGGGACGGCAGGTTGCGGACCAGGACATGGGCGCGGTCCATGTTCTCGAAGGTCGGAAGCAGCGGGAAGGGGTACGCGCGGTGGCTCTGGACCGTGAACTGGCCCTGCTTCTGAACCTGGAGGATCGTGATGGGTTCGTGACGTTCGGGCTCGACGACCAGCGTTCCCATCGGCCGGACGCCGTAATGGGACAGGAACTCGACCAGGTTCGTCGGCCACGCCTGGCGGTGAACCCGGTCGGCGACCAGCGCCTCGCCGCCCATGCCCTCCTCGGCCGCGCGCAGATTGAAGACCGCGATATCCCAGGTGTCCAGGAACACCAGCACCGACCGGCCCGACAGCAGGAATTGATCGATCACATACTGGTCCCGAGGCGACATGGGACGCTGCGCGCCGAAGATCACCAGGGCGGCCACGTCGTCCGGGATGTCCTGCCCCGCGTCGATTCGGCGGATCTGCAGTTCGCGGCGCTCGAACAGCCCGCGGCGCAACTGCTCGTTGATCTGGTTGATCTGCTGTTCGATCTGGCCGGCCACCTGGGCGAACTGGCCGATCATCGGATTCGATTGGCCCAGGATCTGAAGCAGCTCGGGCTGGATCAGAGGACGGGGGTCGGCGAACGGGCAGAACTCGCGGTGGCCGCACAGGAACCCGATCGTCTTGCGTCCGGGCGAGTCCTTGATGGCCGTCGCATCCTCGTCCACCAGCATGCCGATCTGGGCCATGCGTTCGGCCACCATCCGCAGGGAGGCTTCGTCGGTCTGGGGCGACGTGGCCAGGTGCGCGATGTGGTCGATCGCCTCGACGTAGGCCTCGGCGCTTTCGACCAGGCGCGCGACCAGTTCGTTGTCCCGGGCCATGGGGCGAACCTGGGCGACCTGGGCCGCGACGGCATCGCAGGTCTGCTTCAGGGTGGTGATGCCCTCGCGAAGGGACGCCGCGAATCCGGTGGCGCCGCCGACCAGCGCCGTCAGTCCCGCCTCGTCGTCCTTCGCTTCCTGGAACGACAGCAGCTTGTCGTTGCAGGCCTTGGCCGCCGCCGCGACGCCCGATGCCGCCGTCAGGACCGGCTGCATGCCCCCGGACAGGTCGGCCTTT
>JARKOL010000396.1 GCA_029975745.1 Myxococcota bacterium
ACACCTCTGGACATCCGCGTGATGCCCAAGTCGCTTTGAAGTCACGAGCGCGCCCAGCGAGCACGACTCCCGGCGGACGCCGTGGGGCGCAGCGGGCGGGTCGCCGCCGTCAAGCCGGCGGCGGGAGAGCTGCCTCAAGCGGCAGCAGTCCAGGGCGGGCGGCAGAGAGCTGTCTCAAGCGACAGCAGTCCAGGGTGGGCGGCGGGAGAGCTGCCTCAAGCGGCAGCAGTCCAGGGTGAGCGGCTGGAGAGCTGGGGCAAGCCCCAACAAGTCCAGGCCGGCATGCCCGGTACCCCAGCCTTGCGCGACCAGGCCCCGATGATGAGGGGATGGGTCAGCACCCCGCTCCGTTGACCTGGTCGTGGCATCCCGCGTATGCTCGCCCCGCGGAATCGGTCGATTCAACAAGGAGTTCGTTGTGAAGAAGCTGCTGGTGCTGTTGGTCCTGGGGCTTCTGGCCTTTGCCGGACTGGGGATCGCGAACCTGCTGATCGGCACCCCGACCGGAACGTCCCTGACGCGCAACGCTGCCCAGGATCCCGAATTCCTGAAGGTCGCGTTGACGCTGGAGCGCGCCTGCCTGAACTGCCACTCGGCGGAAACGAGGATGCCGTTCTATGCCGCGATTCCCGGCGCCGGGCACCTGATCCGCCACGACATCGCGGTCGGGCGGGCGTACCTGGACATCACCGCGGACATGAACGGCGGCGGTGGGGCGCCCGTTTCCGAGGTGGCGCTGGCCAAGACGGAATGGACGGTTCGCGAGGGCACGATGCCCCCGCTGCAGTACGTCGCCCTGCACTGGGACGCGCTGCTGTCGGCCGCCGAAGAGGACGCGCTGATGGCCTGGATCGCGGACACTCGGGTCCGCCAGTTCGCCCCCGAGGGCATGGCCCCCGAGCTGGCCGGCGGCGTCGTTCGGCCCCTGCGCGCGTCCATCCCCACCGATCCGGCCAGGGTGGCCCTGGGCGAACGGCTGTACAACGACAGGCGCCTGTCCGGCGACGACACCGTGTCGTGCGCGACCTGCCACGACCTGGCCAAGGGCGGGGTCGATCGCCTGCGGTTCTCGAAGGGCGTGCGCGACCAGATCGGGCCGATCAACGCGCCGACCGTGTTCAATGCGGCGCTGCAGTTCGCCCAGTTCTGGGACGGGCGTGCGGCCACCCTGGAGGACCAGGCGGACGGCCCGCCGAACAACCCGCTGGAAATGGATTCGAACTGGCCGCAGATCCTGGGCAAGCTGGGCCAGGACCAGGCGTTCGTTGAGGCCTTCACGGCCGCCTACCCGGAGGGGCTGTCGAAGGCGACGATCACCCACGCCATCGCGGAGTTCGAGCGCACGCTGCTGACGCCCAACGCGCCGTTCGATCGATTCCTGGCGGGCCAGGCGGACGCGCTGGACGCCGACCAGCAGGCGGGATGGGCCCATTTCGCGAAGCGCGGCTGCACGATGTGCCACGCGGGCGAGCTGCTGGGCGGCCGCTCGTACGAGGCCGTGGGCCGCAAGGCCGACTACTTCAAGGACCGCGGCGAGCCGGTGACCGACGCCGACCTGGGCCGCTTCAACGTCACGAAGCACGAGCCCGACCGCTTCCGGCAGAAGGTGCCGACGCTGCGCAACATCGCCCAGACCGCCCCGTACCTGCACGACGGCACGGCGAACGACCTGGCCGCCGCCGTGGACATGATGGCGAAGTACGAACTGGGCGTGACGCTGCAGCCGGGCGAAGGCGCGCGGATCGTCCGTTTCCTGGAATCCCTGACCGGCGAGTACCTGGGCAAGGCGGTGCAGTAGCCGCCATTGGACCTATCGCTTCAGTGCATGCTGGAGCAGCGGTTCCATTTCATCGGGCAGCAACGCAATCGGGTTCGCCTTCATGCTGCTGGCCTGGGTGGCGCGCCGAACGATGTCCGGAATGTCGGCGCCGGTCATGCCGTGGACGGACAGGGACGGCACGCCCAGTTCGGAGGCCAGCGATTCCAGCCAGGCGACCAGGTCGTCCGCGGTCGCCTTGGCCCGGCCCGTCAGGATCCGGGCGGCCTCGTCATAGCGGTTCAGCCCTTCCCCGCCGCTCCCCCGGGTCCGCAGCGCGGCCACGTTCGCCCGACACACCGGCGCCAGCAGACGCGCGCAGACCGCCCCGTGGGGGGCGTTGAACGTTCCCCCGATCACCGCGGCGAACCCGTGGACCGCCCCCAGCCCCGCGTTCGCCAGCGCGATGCCCCCGAACAGGCTGGCCAGCGCCATGTCGGACCGGGCGGCGGCATCCCGCCCGTGGGCGCACACCCGACGCAGCGAACGCGCGACGCGCCCCAGCCCCTCGCGACACAGGCTGTCGGTCAGCGGATTCGCCCGGACCGACACGAACGGCTCCAGCAACTGGGTCAGGGCGTCCATGCCGGTCGCCACGGTCACCGCTCGGGGCACCGACAACGTCAGGTCGGGATCCACCAACGCGATGCGCGGCAGCATCGACGGGCTGCGCAGGCTGGCCTTGACCCCGTGCTCCGGGCAGGACAGCACCGCGTTCCGCGTCACCTCGCTGCCGGTGCCCGCGGTCGTCGGGACGGCGATGCACGGCAGGGACGGTTTCGCGATCGGCCGCCCCCGGCCGACCACCTCGATGTAGTCCATCGGGTCGCCGCCGTTGCCCAGCAGCATCGCCACGGCCTTGGCGGCGTCCAGGGCGCTGCCGCCGCCGAATCCGACGACCACCTCGCACCGCAGGTCCCGCCCCAGTTTCACCGCGTGGCGCACCGCATCGACCGACGGCTCGCCCGACACCGAACACGCCGTGCTTTCGATGCCCGCATCGATCAGGCGCTCGATCAGCAGGTCGGCCCGATGCGGCGTTCGACCGGTCACCACCAGGGCGCGCCGGCCCAGCGGCTTGGTCATGCCGCCCACGTCGGCCAGGCAGCCGGACCCGAAACGGATCGTGGACGCGGTCGCGAAATCGAATGTCATGGGGCCCCCCAATCGGTTCAATCCTCGACGGACTGGAAACGCTGCGCGTGCCGGGGGCGTTCCATCATGCTCTCGACCGTTTCCTTCCACACGCGATAGTGCGCGGACTCGCGATGCGCCAGGACGGCCTCGTCGGAGCGGAAGACCTCGATCAACATGAAGCGGCTGGGGTCCTCGATGTGGCGGATCAGATCGAAGCGCGCGACCCCGGGTTCCTGGCGACTGTGACGCACGTTTTCCATCGTGATGCGCTGGAATGCCTCGGCGGATTCCGGCTTGACGTGAACATCGACCAGCGTGACCAGCATGGCGTCCTCCCGGGGTGGCGACCGATATGCGCGATGTCGCTTGCAGGGAACCCGATTCGTGTCGCGCATGGTCTAGCCTGCCAGAATCGAAGGGGACGGGCAAGCCGGGTTGACATCGAGGCACGGCCGGTCAATCTTTTGGGAACCATGGCAGGAAACCGACCCGACATGCCCGACGATCCCCACCTCGACCCCGCGATGGCCGCCTATGCCGAAGAGCAACTGGAACGCTTCCGCCAGGACCCGAACGCGGTGCCGCCAGGGTTTCGGGAGTGGTTTTCGAATGTTCCCGATACCGGCCATCCCGTGGGCTCGGCCCCCAGGATGCCGCCCGGTCGGCTGTTCCAGGGCTCGACCACGCCGTGTCCGGACGTGGATATGCTGGTCCTGCAGGACCGGGTCGATCAGCTGGTCCGATCGTTCCGGGTGCGCGGTCACCTGGTGGCCGAACTGGACCCGCTGGGCGCGCCGCGACCCGAGCAGCCCGAACTGGACCCGGCCTTCTACGGATTGACCGAAGCGGACCTGGACCGCGAGTTTTCGACGCGCACCGTCGGCGGACCCGAGCGACTGACCCTGCGCCGGATCCTCGAGCGCCTGCGCAATACCTACTGTCGTTCGATCGGCGTCCAGTTCATGCACATCGGCAACCTGGGGCTGAAGACCTGGCTCCAGGAACGGATGGAAGGCACCGAGAATCGCCTGGCCCTGACGCACGACGAGCAGGTGCGCATCCTGACCCGGCTGGCCGACGCCGAGATCTTCGAGGATTTCGTTCACAAGAAGTTCCTGGGGGCGAAACGCTTCAGCCTGGAGGGCGCCGAAACGCTGATTCCGCTGCTGGACCTGGCGTTCGAGCATGCGGGCGAGCAGGGCATCGACGAGATCGTGATCGGGATGCCGCACCGCGGACGGCTGAACGTGCTGGCGAACCTGATGGGCAAGCGACCGCGGCAGATCTTCCGGGAGTTCCAGGACCGCGGCGACCGGGGACGACCGGGCGGCGACGTCAAGTACCACCTGGGCTTCGGCAGCGACTGGATCACCACGAAGGGGCGGCGGCTGCATCTGGCCCTGGCGTTCAACCCCAGTCACCTGGAGTTCGTCAATCCGGTCGTGATGGGACGAACGCGGTCCCGCCAGGACCGTGTGGGCGACACGTGGCGTGCCCGGGGCATGGCCCTGCTGATCCACGGCGACGCGTCCTTCGCGGGCGAGGGCGTCGTCCAGGAAACGCTGAACATGTGCCAGTTGGACGGGTACACCGTCGGCGGCGTCCTGCACGTCATCGTGAACAATCAGATCGGCTTTACGACGCCCCCCGAGGAGGCCCGCAGCACCCCCTATGCAACCGCCGTGGCCCGAATGCTGGACATCCCGGTGTTCCACGTGAACGGCGAGGATCCCGAGGCCGTGGCCCAGGTGGTGCGCCTGGCGATGGACTTCCGAAGGGCCTACCAGCGGGACGTCGTCATCGACATGTACTGCTACCGCAAGCGCGGTCACAACGAGGGGGACGAGCCGGCCTTCACCCAGCCGGTCATGGTCCAGGCCATCGCCCGCCGGCCGACGGTTCGCGAGGCCTACACCGAACGCCTGCTGGCCCTGGGAGAGATCTCGCGTCAGCAGGCCGACGAGATCGCGGCCCGGCGACGCGCCGAGTTCGACGCGGAGCTGGCGGCGACGGACGAGGTGCCGGACGACCAGGAGCCGACGCCGGCGCGAGGAGCCTGGGCCGGCCTGGTCGGCGGTCCCGAGGCCGGGGTTCCCGATCCCGAGACCGCCGTCGATCGGGCGCGATTGCAGTCCGTCCTGGAATCGCTGGGAACCGTGCCCGCCGGGTTCCAGCCGCACCCGAAACTGCTGAAGTGGCTGGCTGGACGCGGCGAGATGGCCCGCGGCGAGCGCCCGATCGACTGGGCCGCCGCCGAGGCCCTGGCCTGGGGCACCCTGGCGCTGGAAGGCCACCGCGTGCGCCTCAGCGGCCAGGACGTGCAGCGCGGCACCTTTTCGCACCGGCATGCGGTGCTGCACGACGCGCGCGACGGACGGAAGTACGTGCCCTTGCAGCACCTGGCCCGGGGGCAGGCCCCCGTCGAGCTCCGCAACAGCCCGCTGTCGGAATCCGGGGTGCTGGGTTTCGAATACGGCTACAGCCTGGACCAGCCGAACACGCTGGTGATCTGGGAGGCCCAGTTCGGGGACTTCCTGAACGTCGCCCAGGTCTACGTGGACCAGTTCCTGGCCAGCGCCGAAACGAAGTGGGGGCGGCTGTCCGGCCTGGTGCTGCTGCTGCCGCACGGGCTGGAAGGCCAGGGCCCCGAACACTCGAGCGCCCGCATCGAGCGCATCCTGGCGCTGGCGGTCGATGACAACCTGCAACTGGTCCACCCGACGACGCCGGCCCAGTTCTTCCACGTGCTGCGGCGACAGGTGGTCCGTCCCTGGCGCAAGCCGCTGTTCGTCATGACGCCGAAAAGCATGCTGCGCCACCCGGACATGGCATCCCCCCTGGACGAACTGGCGCGCGGGCGGTTCCTGCGCATCCTGGGGGACACGCTGCCTCCGGACCGCCCCGTATCCCGGGTATTGCTGTGCAGCGGCAAGGTGTACTTCGACCTGGCCCGGGCCCGGCAGGCGTCCGATCGAAGCGACGTCGCCATCCTGCGGCTGGAGCAGTTGGCCCCGCTGGCGCCGGCCGAGATCCTGGCGGCACTGGCCCCCTACGCCGAGGGGACGCCGGTCGTCTGGGTCCAGGAGGAACCGTTCAACATGGGGGCACGCCGCCACGTGCGCGAACTGCTGGAGGGCGAGGTGGCCGCGCGCCACCCGCTGGGGTGGATCGCACGCCCGGCGTCGTCCAGTCCGGCCACGGGGTCCCACGCCGCCCACCAGCGGGAGCAGGATGAACTGGTTGCGCGCGCCCTGGACGAAGCCGTCCCGGGCGCTGGGGGTGTCGCATGATGCATGAACTGAAGGTGCCTGCCGTCGGCGAATCGATCACCGAGGTCCAGGTGCTGCAATGGCTGAAGGGCGAAGGAGACGCCGTCGCCGTGGACGAGCCGCTGGTCGTCCTGGAAACCGACAAGGCCACCGTCGAGGTGCCGTCGCCGGTCGCCGGCGTGCTGGCGAAGATCGGGGTGCAACCGGGCGAAACCGCGCGAATTGGCGATGTCCTGGGCCTGGTTCAGGCCGGCGCCCCCCGCCCTGCCGACCGCGCCGGGGCCTCGGACACGCCCCGGGTGATGCCCGCGGCGCGACGCGTCGCCGCCGAGCAGGGCGTGGACCCCGCCGCGGTAGTCCCCACGGGACCGGGCGGTCGCGTACTGAAAGAGGACGTGCTGCGGGCCACGACCGAACCGGCATTCCCGGGGAAGAACGCGACGGACGCGCAGGCCCATCCCCCGACCCATCCCCCGGCCCATCCCCCGGCCCATCCCCCGGCGCATCCCCCGGCGCATCCCCCGGCACCGCCCGTGACCCCGCCGCCCTCGGCGCCCGGGGCGCCGGACGTCGGGACGCCGCACCGGACCGACCAGACGGTCCCCATGACCCGGATCCGCAAGGTGATTGCCGCGCGCCTGGTCGAGGCCCAGCAGCAGGCCGCCCTGTTGACGACGTTCAACGAGATCGACATGGGCGCGTGGATGGACCTGCGGCGGCGACGCCAGGACGCGTTCATGACGCGCCATGGCGTCAAACTGGGCCTGACGTCCATCTTCGTCAAGGCGGTCGTCGAGGCGCTGCGCGAGGTGCCGCAACTGAACGCCGAGGTCCGGGGCGACGACATCGTCTACCACCGCTACTTCGACATCGGCGTGGCGGTTGGCGGCGGCCGGGGCCTGGTCGTGCCGGTCATCCGGGATGCCGACCGGCTGTCGTTCGCCGACATCGAGGGCGCGGTGGCGGACTTCGGGACCCGGGCCCGGGACAACCGGATCGACCTGGCCGAGCTGGCGGGAGGCACCTTCACGATCACGAACGGCGGCGTCTATGGGTCGCTGCTCTCGACCCCGATCGTCAACCCGCCCCAAAGCGGTGTGCTGGGGTTGCACGCCATCCAGGACCGCCCCGTGGCCCGCGACGGCCAGGTCGTGATCCGTCCCATGATGTACGTCGCGCTGACCTATGACCACCGCATCGTCGATGGCCGCGAGGCCGTCACGTTCCTGAAGCGGGTCAAGGACCTGGTGGAAGACCCCGCGCTGCTGCTGCTGGAGGCCTAGCCTGTCGGCACGACCGCGGGCGGGACAGTCGTCATGGCGCCCGACCGCGAATTTCTGATAGAAGGAGCCCTGGTGTCCGCGCGGCGTGCGCGGGCCCGATTCATCCAAGCGAGGCGTTCATGGCGACAAGACACGACCTGGTGGTGATCGGCGGCGGCCCGGGAGGCTACGTGGCGGCAATCCGCGCGGCGCAACTGGGCAGGAACGTGGCCTGCGTCGAGCAGGAAGAGATGCTGGGCGGCACCTGCCTGCGCGTGGGGTGCATCCCCAGCAAGGCCCTGCTGGAATCCAGCCATCGGTTCGTCGAGGTTCGCGACCACGCCAAGGAACACGGCCTGGTCGTCGGCGACGTGGGCTTCGATGTCGCGGCGATGCTGAAGCGCAAGGACAAGATCGTCAAGGGCCTGACCGGCGGCATCGCGGGACTGTTCAAGAAGAACGGCGTCACGCGGGTTGCGGGCCATGGCCGACTGGACGGCCCGGGACGAATCGTCGTCTCGGCGGCGGACGGCGGCGAAACGGTCGTCGAAAGCGAGGCCATCCTGATCGCGACCGGAAGCCGCTCGGCCGGCCTGCCGGGAGTCGCCGTCGGCGGCCGGATCGGCACCAGCACCGAGGCGCTGTCCTGGCCCGAGGTCCCCGGTCACCTGGTGGTGATCGGCGCCGGCTTCATCGGCCTGGAACTGGGATCGGTCTGGGCGCGCCTGGGCGCCAAGGTCACCGTGCTGGAGTACCTGGACCGCATCCTGCCCGGCATCGACGCCGGCATCGCGGATGCCGCCCGCAAGGTCCTGGCGCGCCAGGGCCTGAAGATGCGCCTGTCCACCAAGGTGTTGGCCGCACGGGACGAGGGCGACGCCTGCGTCGTCGAGGTCGAGGGAGCCGACCCGATTCGTTGCGACCGCGTGCTGCTGGCCGTGGGGCGCGCCCCGAACACCGAGGGGCTGGGCCTGGACACCGTGGGCATCACGGTGGACGCCAGAGGCCGCATCCCGGTCGGCGAAGGCTGGGCGACCTCGGCCCCCGGCGTGTTCGCGATCGGCGACGTGATCGGCGGCATGATGCTGGCGCACAAGGCCCACGAGGAAGGGGTCGCCTGCGTCGAGCGCCTGGTCACCGGCCATGGCCATGTGAACTACGACGTGATTCCAGGGGTCTGCTACACCGACCCCGAGGTCGCGTCGGTGGGACGCACCGAAGAGGACCTGGCCGCCGCCGGCGTCGCGTACAAGGCCGGACGCTTCCCGTTCCGGGCCAACGGCCGCGCCATGACGCTGGGCTCCTACGAAGGCGAGGTCAAGATCCTGGCGGACGCGACCACCGATCGCATCCTGGGCGTTCATATCCTGGGACCGCGGGCAGGCGACCTGATTGCCGAGGCCGCGGCGGCGATGGAGTTCGGAGCCAGCGCCGAGGACCTGGCGCGCACCTGCCACGCCCACCCCACCCTGGCCGAGGTCGTGCGGGAAGCCGCCCTGGCCGTGGCCGACCGCGCCATCCACTTCTGACGGCGCTCGGTTCGTTCTTCCCGAATCGCGGATTCAGTCGCTGGGGGGCACCGAGATCTCGCCGGTCCCCCGAGTGGACCGCGCCTCCAGGATCCGCTGGATCTCGGCCAGCAGTTCCCGGGGCGAGAACGGCTTGCCCAGCAGGCGCACCCCCGGCGGCAGGACGGTCTGGCGGTCCAGCACGTCCTTCGGGTAGCCCGACACGAACAGAATGCGCATCTCGGGGCGCTGCTCCATCAGAGCCTTGGCCAACTGAGGACCGCTCATTCCCGGCATGACCACGTCGGACACCAGCAGATCGATGGGGCCCGCGTGCGCCAGCCCGATCCGACAGGCCTCCCGAGGGTCCGACGAGGCCAGCGTGTGGTAGCCGGCCGCCTCGATCACGCCGGACATCAGCGAGAACAGGCTGGCGTCATCCTCGACGAACATCACGGTCGCCGGCTCGCTGCGCCGGGGCGGCGGGGGCACCGTCTCGATCTCCTGCGTCGTGTGCTCGTACACCCGGGGCAGCAGCACCTTGAACGTCGCCCCGCGCCCGACCTCGCTTTCGACGGTGATGTGCCCCCCGCTCTGGCGCACGATGCCATAGACGATCGACAATCCCAGGCCCGACCCCTGGCCTTCGCCCTTGGTCGTGAAGAAGGGCTCGAACATCCGCCGCTGCGTTTCCTCGGGGATCCCGATGCCCGTGTCCTGGAAGGCCATCATCACATGCGGCCCGACCGAAGCGCCCACGTGGCGACGCACGTAGTCTTCGTCCAGGACGATGTTGCGCGTCCGGATCGTCAGCCGCCCTCCCCCCGCCATGGCGTCCCGGGCGTTGACCGCGATGTTCGCGATCACCTGCTCGATCTGGGACCGATCCACCCGCACGTTGCCCAGGTTGTTGGCCGCCTCGACCTCGATGCGGACGTCCTCGCCGATCATCAGGGACAGCGCGCCGGCCATGTCCTGGATCACCCGGTTCAGGTTCACCACCGCCAGACGCCGCACCTGCTTCCTTCCGAAGGCCAGAAGCTTCCCCGTCAGGCCCGAGGCCCGCTCGGTCGCCCGCACGACCTCGTTCAGCAGCGCGATGCCGCGTTCGCCCAGCGGTTCCTGCTGGAGCAGTTCGCAATACCCGCGCACGACCGTCAATTGATTGTTGAAGTCGTGGGCGATGCCCCCGGCCAGTTGGCCGACGACCTCCATCTTCTGGGACTGCTGGAGCTGCGCCTCCAGGGACAGCCGTTCCTGGTCCTCCTGCCGCCGCTTCGTGTCATCGACGATGGTTCCGATGACCCGAGCCGGAGCCCCATTCGAGCCACGGCCGACCATCTTGCCCCGCAGGTTGACCCAGCGCTCCTGGCCATCCCGGGCGCGCAACCGCAACGACGTCTGGAACAGGGGCGACCGCCCCTGGGCATAGTCCTCGAAATCCCGGAGCATGGCGGCCATGTCCTCCGGATGGACCCAGTCGCGCCAGGGCATCGTCCCCGAACCGAAATCCCCCGGGCCGTACCCCAGGATCTCCATGAAACGCGGCGAGGCATCCAGCCGATCCGTGGCCACGTCGTAGTCCCAGACGCCCTCGCCCGCGCCCTCCAGCGCGAACTTCCAGCGTTCCTCGCTGTCCTGAAGCGCCCGTTCCCACCGACGAATGTCGGTGATGTCCGTGAAGGTAATCAGGATGCAACGCTCGCCGCCCAGATCGATCAGGTCGGCGTTGAGCAGGGCGATGAACGAATCCCCGGTTCGGGTCCGCACGGTGATCTCGAGGTTGCTGGCACGCCCCTCGAGCGTCAGGGCCTCCACAAGCCGTTGCCGGTTCTGGGGGTTTTCGTACAGCCCCAGTTCGATCGCGTTGCGCCCCTGGGCCTCCTCGCGAGAGAAGCCGAACTTTCGAGTCCAGGCCTGGTTGACGTCGATGTGCCGACCATCCTCCAGCCGCGAAATCGCCATCATCGTCGGACTGGACCAGAACGCGGTGGCGAACTTGTGCTCGGAGGAACGAAGCGCGTCCTCGACCCGCCGCCGTTCCCCCAGTTCCGTCGCCAGTTCCCGTGCCTGGCGCCGAGTCTGACGCACCAGCCCGATCGTGATCAGCAGGCCGATCCCCAGCAGCAGCGCGATCCCCGTCAACACCCCGGACAGGTAGCGCTCCAGGAACAGGAACAGGCGCCGAGGCGGGTCGGGCTCCATCAGCCATTTCCGTTCGATGGCCTCCATTTCGCCGCTGGCCTTCAGATGCGCCATGCCTCGGTTCAGCATCTCGAGCAGTTCCGGACGGCCCTTGGCCACCACCAGGCCATAGGAGCGCGGCAGCAGGGGCGGCCCCGAAGGCACCAGATTGTCGTGGCGGTACCTGTCGAACGGCTGCCGGGCGGGGATCCGGGTGATCAGACCGACATCGCCCCGGCCCCGCGCCAGTTCCGCCAGGACCATGGGTTCGCTTTCCACGCCGATGACCGCGGCGGCGCGCCCCCACTCCTCCAGGAACTCCTGGGTGTAGGCCTTGTCCTGGACCAGGATCCGCAGCCCCGCCAGGTCGTCCAGCGAACGGATCTCGCGTTCGTCCCGGCGGACCCAGGCCTGGTCCCACACGATGGCGTAGGGCTCGACGAAATCCACCCGACGCGCGCGGCTTTCCGAGTGGTACATATCGGAGACGTCAAGGGTGCCATCGACCTCGAGTCCCTGACGCATTGCGGCCCAGGGCCCCAGTCGGAACCGGACCTGGAACCCCATCTCGCGCCCCAGCGCGCGCATCAGGTCGATGTTCAGGCCGTGGGCGTCGCCGGACTCGTCCAGCCACTCGAAGGGGTAGAAGTCGTGGTCGCTGCCGAATACCACGACGGGCTCGTCGCCGACCGCGGTGCCCGGCCCGGCGTCGTCCGCGCGGGACTCGGGCAACAGGCACGTCGCGACCACAAGGACCAGTCCGGCCGCGAATTTCGCCAGATTGGGCAGTCCGAACATCGGCCAACCCCGCCGCAAACGCCAGGACCCTGAAGTGACGAGCGCAGCATAGCGCGAACGAACCCCGGCGAAAAGGGGCGGAGGGGCCCTCGGCGGGAGGAATGATTCCTGGACGATACTTCAGTCCAGGGTGGCCGGAGGAGCCAGGACGTCGTCCGGGTCCAACTGCTGCTTCAGGACGTCGGAGGCTTCCGCCAGAGGCCCCTGGTGCCCGCCCCCCTGGAACAGCGCGACCAGATCGTCCGGAACCCGATGAATGTCCTCTCGCAGCAACACCCGCACCGTCGCGCCGTGGATCCCGAAGTGCGTCACGTGGACCTCGGGGCACTCGGGAGACTGTTCCGCGCCGAAGCGACGCGCCAGGGCCATGACGCGGTCCATGGGCAGGAAGCACTCGTGGGAGGGGAAGCGCTTGGGCGGCGGCAGCAGCCGGTCCTCGGTGCGAATCGGTTCGGGATCCATGCCCAGGGGTTCCATCACGTCCCGGATCACCGCCAGCCCCCGACTGACGTGTCGCCGGGAACCGCCCATCTGCAGAACCACGCGAACCCGACGGCGGTTGCCCTTGGAGGACGGCGAGCGCAACACCATCAGCACCCATTCGGGCAGCACGTCCCGCGCCAGCACCGTCCGGATGGCGGACATCGCGATTTCCGGGTCCTGGGTGCCGAACGCAACCGCCTCGCGCACGGCGGGCCACGGGAACACCCGAAAGCATGCGGCGGTGACGATACCATACCGCCCCCGGGCACCGATGAAGCAGTGCATCAGGTCCGGACCGGCGGACCGACGGGGCGCCGCGCGGGCGGAAAACGAGGTGCCATCCCCCAGGATCGCGGACAGGCCGATGCAGTTGTCGTGGACGGTGCCGTAGAGCGGACTGCCCGCCCAGGGGGACGCGGACGCCAGGTAGTCCCCCACGGACAGCGACAGCAGACGCCGCGGCACGAACCCCAGCGTGAACCCCTTTTCCCGCAGGAAGTTTTCCAGATGCACCATGGACATGCCCGTCTGGACCGTCACGGTGCCCGAAACCGGATCCATGTCGATGATCCGGTCCAGCAGGTCCAGGCGAATCGCCAGATCGCCCGAGGCGGGATCGCGGGGACGCCGCCGAACAATGGCCAGATCTCCAGCCTGGCTGAAGACCCGGCGCCCCGATCGCCTGGCGATGCGAAGCAGTTCCGAGATCTCCTCGGGAACCTCGGGCGTCACGATGGCGCCGTCCGCCACGCGATGGTCCCAGGCCAGCAGGGCATCCGGACGCACGCCGGTCGCCGGCATGTCGTCCTCGCCCTGGGGAACGGCCGGAACCGTCGTCGGATACAGCTTCTGCGGATTCATGCGGAAGCCCGGATCCAGCGCCTGGCGCAGCGCCCAGAACAGGCGGCTGCCGCCCCGGAATTCCTGGTCGGTGAAGTCGCGCTTCGCCAGCCCGATCCCGCTGCCATGCGCCACGGTCGCCCCGGCCTTCATGGCGGCGCCGATGACTCGCGGCAGCGCCCAGTCGTACAGGTCCAGGGACCGGTCGGGCGTGCCCGCCATCCCCAGCAGGCGGAAGTGGCAGACGGCCCCTTCGCGGTAGGCGTTCGTGAAGAAGGCGGGCATCAGGACCCGGTGGCCCGCCGCCGCCCGAGCCTTCTGGTGGATCCGGGACAGGTCGCGCCACAGCCCGGTTACCGCCACCGTTTCGACGAAGCCGCCCGCCCCGAAGACCGGGGCGTCGTAGGGAAGCGGGTGCAGACGACGCCGGTACCAGTGTTCGCCGGGCTCCGGCCCCAGATCCAGCCCCGTCGCGCGGCCGATCAGGTCCCTGGCCTCGGCCAGGTCGTCGCGCGTCCGGTCCTCGTCCCCTTCGAAGCCGACGAAGAGCAGCGATGCCAGCGGCATCTGATCCAGCACCGTTCTGGCCGCCAGGGGATGCGCCAGCATCTGCCGCAACACCGGCCAGAGCATGGACTCCGCCAGCCCGCCCAGGTCCAGGTGGAGCAGGCGCCGCAGCATCTCGAGCGTCCGGGCGACTTCGAGGGATGTCGCCGAACCTCCGCTGCCGAAGTAGCTGACCAGCGTGTCGAAGGGGTCCATCAGCCGCAGCGCGGACGGCACCAGGCCATGCTGCATCACCCGGCGCATCGCCTCGAGCCCCATGTCCATTTCCATGAAGCGGAAGGCCCAGAAGCGTCGGGTCTGGGGCGCCGGTCGCACGCGCAGTCGAAGGCGCGCGATGACGCCCAGCATCCCCTCGGACCCCAGGAAGAACTGCCGGAAGTCCGGCCCGCCGAACTCGCGGGTGGTCGAGTCGATGGTGACCAGCGTGCCGTCCGGAAGCACGACGTCCAGGGCCACCACCATGTCCTCGAACGCCCCGTACCGGGCCGAAAACCATCCTGCGGCGCGCGTCGCCGCCCAGCCGCCCACCGTGCCGGCTCCCGGCCACATCGGGCAGTGGCCCAGCGTGTAGCCGCGAGCGGACAGCGCGTCCTCGAGGACCGCGCCCGGCGTGCCGGCCTCGACCAGCACCGACATCGACAGGTCGTCCACGTGGAGCACCCGGTCCAGGCGCGACAGGTCCAGGGACACGCCCCCCTCGACGGCGACCGTGCCACCGCAAATCCCCGTCCCCCCGCCGAAAGGCACGACCGGCACCTCGGCATCCCGGCAGGCCCCCATCACCGCGGCAAGCGTGGCCACGTCCGCGGGCCGAACCACGACGTCCGGCAACCCGCTGGGAGGCGCCGATGTGGCCCGAACCAGGCGGGACCGAGCCCACTGGTCGCCGGCATGACGGGCACGGTCCTGGAAGCGCGTCGAAACGGCGTCCACACCGGCCAGATCCCGCAAGCGATCAAGAAAGGCGGTGTCCGACATCGCGTCTTGTCCCTCGAACGACAGGATTGTCAGTCTAGCACGCGTCGGCATGGGACCGAACCCCCTTCGGACGTTGCCGCGGGGCATCCTGAGCGCCGATCCACAAAGGATCATTCCCGCGCAAATCGACCCTTGACGCGCCGTGTCAAAAACCCGAAAGTACCGTGCGGCGGGGCGATATCCCCTCGGCCTGACAGGAGGATGCTGAATGGAACGCTACGAACTGATGAACAAGGCGCTGATGCCGGTGGACATGCTCGTGGGATCCGGAGTGGACGTGCTGAAGCGGCACGGCCTGTACGACCCGATGAAGGACAAGCTCGCCAACGCGATGAAGACGGTGCTGCGCATGCAGTTCGACGCGCAGTACAAGCTGGAGGTGCTGGGCGAGGAAAACATCCCGGCCACCGGGGGCTGCCTGATCGCGTCGAACCACCGCTCCTGGCTGGACGCCCAGATCCTGGCCGCCGCCCCGAAGCGCCGCCTGTACTTCGTCGCCAAGGCGGACTTCAAGGAATGGCCGATGCTGCGCCGCCTGATCGACCTGACCGACTCGATCTACGTGTCCCGCGGCGGCGACAGCAAGGCGCTGGACGAGATCGCCCAGGCCGTGACCAACGGCAAGGCCGTCGTGATCTTCCCGGAAGGCACGATCCCCGGCGAAGAAGACATCCCGCGCTGGGAAGCCGAGGATGACACCGGCCTGCTGCGCGGCCACAGCGGCGTGGTCCGCGTCGCGCTGGCGACCGGCGCCCCGATCATCCCCGTGGGCCTGTCCGGCACCGGCCGGGCGTTCCCGCCGGAAGCCTACCCGCGGATGGAGCAGTTCCCGCTGCCGAAGCCGACCCCGATCACGGTCAACTTCGGCAAGCCGATCACGTTCAAGCGGCCCGCCAAGGACCCGACCCGCGAGGACCTGGCCAAGATGACCAAGAAGGTCATGCTGGCGATCAGCGGCCTGATGGACCACAGCCGCGAGTTCGAGCCCATCACCGTGCCGATCCAGCGCAAGACCGAGCCGTCGTCGCTGCCGCGCTACGCGTACACCCGCTCGCCGTCCAAGAAGGCCGGCAAGGCGCCGGTGGGCGTGCTGGTCCTGCACGGATTCACCTCGGACGTGCATTGCGTCGATGCGCTGGTCAAGCCGCTGGATGCCGCGGACCTGCCCTACCGCTTCCCGATCCTGCGCGGCCACGGCACCAAGTACCAGGACATGGAGGGCGTCACCGCCGCCGACTGGTACGAGGACGCCGAGAACGCGCTGCTGGACCTGTACAAGGAAGTGGACAAGGTCATCGTGGTCGGCCTGTCGATGGGCGGCCTGGTTTCCCTGGAGCTGGCGGCGCGGCACCGTGACAAGGTGGCGGGCGTGGGCCTGGTGGCCGCGGCGCTTCGTTTCGCGGACCCGATGGCATTCATGACCCCGATGATCGCCAAGTTCATCAAGTTCTGGCCCAGCCCGAAGGCCTACAACGACGAATCGTTGGCCGAAAAGGAGAACCGGAACTACCCGAAGTTCGCGACGTCCGCGTTCGCGTCGCTGTGGGACTACTCGCAGCGCATGACGAACATGCTGTCGTTCGTGAAGGCGCCGATCGTCATCCTGCAGTCCCGCAAGGACCAGGTCGTGAACCCCCAGGCGGCCAAGATCATCCACGACAAGGTTTCGTCGAAGGACAAGACCCTGGTGTGGTTCGAGCGCAGCGGCCACGAGATGCTGCTGGACCTGGAAGCCCCCCTGGCGACCGAGACCGTGATGACGTTCGTCAAGCGGATTGCGGGCTCGCTGTAAGGCCTTTCGCTCCCTGCCCCTTCTAGCGATTCACCACCGGCAGCGGCGGATCGAACCCCACGCGGGTTCCCGGCCCGATTCCGTGGTCCCGAGCCGAGAACGCCGGCAGCTCGACGACGAACTGGGACGCCTCCGACACGCCGCGCAGGTCCAGCGTCAGGGGACGGGCGTTCTCCACCACGCCCACGACGACGCCGTCGGCACCGATGAAGATCATGTCCAGGGCGATGTAGGTGTTCTTCATCCAGAAGCCCTGGGGTTCGGGGTACGGGAACACGAAGACCATGCCGTGCCCCGGCGCCAGGCTCCGCCGGTTCATCAGTCCGGTGGCGCGGGCGTCGGGCGTGGCCGCGACCTCGCACAAGAAGGTCGAAACGCGCCCGTCCGGATTGGCAAACGACGCCCGGGACTGCGCGACCGACACGTCCTGCTTCGTCATCGTCGCCTCCCGCGCCGCAACGGACTCCTCACCGCGCTCCGACGCCCCCTCGCGGGGCGCCTTTGCCGCCTGGGCAGGCACCGGGTTCTCGGCCCGACAGTCGATCAGCCACGCCAGGCAGAGGGTCACCGCAACCCCCACCGCACCAACCCGTCCCATTCGCATCGTTTCCGCCTCCACGCGCGGCGACCCGGCCGCCCGGCCGCCCTCGCCTCCTCGGCCACCCCAGCCGCGGCTCCGGCGATCGACCGGTGCCGTGCCTCGGACCGGGGCCGCCCCATTCTACCGCCGTTCCGGGCGGGGGGGCCCCTTGCAAGATTTCAAAGCCGGTCCCGATTTGCCCGCAGGTCGCGGGTGTTCTACAATCCCGCAGACCGGGTGGAATCCCGAGGAGGAACGACCTTGGAGCACACATCTCCTGCGCAGTTCTTTCGCGACACGCTGCCCGAACGTCTGGCGCGAAACCCCGATCGCGCCAGGAAGATTGGTGGCGTCTTCGAGTTCGTCATCGAGGGCGACGGAGGCGGCGTCTGGACGCTGGACACCCAGGCCCCCCAGGTGCAGGAGGGCCCGGCCGTGAAGATGAACTGCCGAATCCGTATCGGGGCCGCGGACTTCCTGGAATTGCTGGCAGGCCGCCTGAACGAGATGGCCGCGTTTTCGGCGCGCAAGCTGAAGGTCGAAGGCAACATCGCGTTGTCCCTGAAGCTGCGCGACCTTCTGGGTGCGGCCGGCTGGTAGCTCGTCCCCCGTTTGCCGTTTGCCGACCACGCAACTCGACTCATTTCGATACAGTCTCGATTTTGGACGTACCATATTGATACACGCATCAGGAATCGCGTCATTTCCCGGGCTGTTCGCCCTCCGACACCCTCGACGGACGCGCATTCGGCACTCGCTCCCCCCGCCCACCTGTATCACATCGAGACACCTCTCCGAAGCGCCATTTCACGACTTTCTTCACATTTTCAGCCTATTACGAATTTGGCACGCATCCTGCTAACAGATCTGTGTGCGTGTGATGAGGTTGACTCCCCAAACCTCCTTTTCTTTCATTACCCCCTTTAGTCTCTGGCCGGCCCTTCGGGGCCGGCCAGAGATGCACTTCTTTGACACCTCGCGGGCCGAACGATCTTCGGCTCGTTGACTGATTCGCTCGGGGCCCGGGCCGTTCCCAACGATTCGAACATGATTTCGGAGGTCGATGGATGCGGCGCGACTGTGGAACACCTCCGGCACACGGCCCGACCCCGCGCATTTTCGCAAGACACCCCTCAGCCCCGAATCTACCGCCTTGATTGTACCGGCAGTACCATTCTGATACATTCCAGGGAACGGTGCCCCTTGGGAGGCGCTCCATGGCTGCTCGTCGCATCCTGATCGTGGACGACTACCCGCAACTGGTCGAGTTCCTGACCGACCAGTTGACCCGTGACGGCTACGAGGTGCTGACCGCCACCACCGGAGCCCACGCCATCCAGATTCTGAACGACGGCTTCACCGGCGTCATCCTGCTGGACGTCCAGTTGCCGGACGTCACCGGGCTGGACCTGTTCCAGAAGATCCAGGCGGTGCAGCCGCTGGCCCCCGTGATCTTCATCACCGCCCACGCCACGCTGAACCTGGCGGTCGAGGCGACGCGCGTCGGTGCGTTCGACTTCATCGCCAAGGGTTCCGACCTGATGAAGCGGCTGTCGGTGTCGGTCAAGAACGCGTTCAACTACCTTTCCATGACCGAGGAACTGTCGCACCTGAAGGGCGAGCGCGTCAGCGGCAACCCGTTCCCGGAGTTCCGCACGGTCACGCCGCGGATGCAGCAGATCCTGGAAACGCTCCAGTCGGTCGTCAACAGCCAGGTCACCGTGCTGATCGAGGGCGAGTCGGGCACCGGCAAGGAGGTCGTGGCCCGGGGCATCCACGCCGCGGGGTCGCGGCGATCGGGCCCATTCGTCGCGGTCAACTGCGCCGGCATCCCCGAGACGCTGCTGGAAAGCGAGATGTTCGGCTACGAAAAGGGGGCCTTCACGGGGGCCGTGTCCCGGCGGGCCGGCAAGTTCGAGGCGGCCCACGGCGGGACCCTGGTCCTGGACGAGGTGGGCGAACTGCCCAAGGCCCTTCAGGCCAAGCTGCTGCGGGTGCTCCTGGACCATTCGTTCGAGCGCGTCGGCGGCACCGAAACCATCACGGTCGATACGCGGATCGTGTCCGCGACGAATCGCGACCTGATGCAGGAGGTCAAGAAGGGCAACTTCCGCGAGGATCTGTTCTACCGCCTGTCCGTGTTTCCGGTCCGGCTGCTGCCCTTGCGCGATCGACCGGACGACATCCCGATATTGGCCCAGCATTTCCTGCGCCGGTTCGCACGGGAGGAAGGCAAGGACATCCGCCAGTTCGAGCCGGCCGCCTTGCAGTTGCTGAAGGGCCAGACCTTTCCAGGCAACGTCCGGGAACTGGAGAACCTGATCCGCCACGCGGTCATTGTGGCGCGCGGATACGAGATCACCGCGGCCGAGTTGGTGGCCACCCTGGGCAGCCACCGGGTCCCCGCGGGTACGAACGCCCAGACGGTCCTGTCGGGCGGGACGCTGACCCAGCGGATGGCGCGGGCGTTCCCGACCCTGGATTCCCTGGCTCCCATGAAGGACATGCAGGCGGCCTACGTCCAGCGAGCCCTGGACGTGTCCGACCGCAACATCAGCAAGACCGCCAGGGCGCTGGGCCTGGGACGCGCCACCCTGTACCGGTGGATGCGCGGCGAGGAACCGTTCGATTCATGACCGTCCGCGGATGCCGGACGGAGACGGAGGGGGCCATGCGGGTACGAATCGGCTTGCTGGCGGTCGCGCTGGCCTGGGGACTGGCGGGGTGCTCGGGCGGCGACGGGACCGGGACCGACACCGGACGCGACGTGGTCGAGGACGGCGCCACGACCGACCCGGGCCACGTTCCGGACGACGGAACCCAGGACGATGCGGTGGGGCCGGGCGACGAGGGCGTCCCGGATCCCGGCGAGGACCCGGGCCAGGATCCGGACGTGCCCGCGGATGCCGAGGATGCGGTGGCCGGGGACGAAGGGCCCGACCCGGAACTGCCGGGCCACGACGAACCGCCGCTGACGCGCTGGATCGATCCGTTCATCGGAACCGGCGGCGGACTGGCCAACGTCGGCAGCGCCCTGCCCGGGGCCACGGCGCCGCTGGGTCTGATCAAGGCCAGCCCGGATACGCGCACGCGGTACGGCATGCCGACCTTCCAGCACTGCGCCGGCTACCACTACGGGGACGACCGGATCTACGGGTTCACGCACACCCACCTGCACGGCACCGGCGCGCCGGACTACGGAAACATCATGGTCATGCCCACCCTCGGAATGACCGAAGCCAAGACGAAGCTGTTCGGCGTCACGGCGCCGTTCACCCATGACGACGAGATCGCGACGCCCGGCTACTACGCGGTCACGCTGCTGGACCCGTCCGTTCGCGTCGAGATGGCGGCCACCACGCGGTGCGCCCACCACCGATACACCTTCCTGGACACCCCCCAGACGGGCACCGTGGTCCTGGACCCGACGGCGTCCCTGGACGGCGGTCGGTCGAAGGGCGGCGCCCTGACGATCGACCCGGAAACCGGCACGATCACCGGCTGGAACTGGGTCCACGGCACGTTCTCGGGACGCTACGGGGGCTTCCCGCTGTACTTCACGATGCGCTTCGATCGGCTGCCGGCGGCGCACGGCACCTGGCTGAACCAGCAGCTGGCACCCGGGCAGTCCCAGGTTTCCTCCGACGCCGACCCGTCGAACTATGGCGCCTGGTTCGAGTTCCCCACGGGGACCGACCCGGTCGTCGAGTTCCAGGTATGCATCTCGACCGTGTCCATCGAGGGGGCCCAGGCGGCCCAGGACGCCGAGATGCCGGGCTGGGATCTGCAGGCGACCCGCGCGGCGACCCAGGAGGCCTGGGAACGCGAGATGTCGATGATTCAGGTCGAGGGCGGCACCGTTTCCGAAAAGATCATCTTCTACACCGCGATGTACCACGTCCTGCAGATGCCGACGATCTGGAGCGACGTCGATGGACGGTACCAGGGCTTCAAGAACACGATCGCCCAGGCCGACTGGACCTACTACACCGACATGTCGTTCTGGGACACGTTCCGCACGCAGCACCCACTGCTGACGCTGGTCTGGCCCGATCTGCAGCGCGACATGATGCGCTCGCTGGCATCGATGGTCGAACTGGGCGGCTACGTCCCGAAGTGGCCGATGGGCGCGGGCGACACCGGCAGCATGATCGGGCAGCACGGCGCGACCGTCGCCGCCGACACCTGGCTGAAGGGCGTCCGGGACTTCGACATGGACACGCTGTGGCCCGCGCTGAAGCAGACGGCGGACGGCCCCCTGCCTCCGGGTTCGTACGGTGCGCGTGACGGCATCCAGTCGTACCTGGAGCGGGGGTACGTGGCGGCGGACCCGCACTCGACGTCGGTGTCCAAGTCCCTGGAGTACGCGTTCAACGACTTCTGCCTGGCCGAGCTGGCCCGGGAACTGGGCCACGAAGAGGACGCCGCACGCTACGCCGCACGCGCGAACAACTACGTCCACCTGTGGGAACCCGAAACGAGGTTCTTCCGGGCCAGGAACGCCGACGGAACGTGGGTGGAACCGTTCGACCCGACCAACTTCTACCTGAGCGGCGGCCCGTACACCGAAGGGACTGCCTGGCAGTGGCTGTGGTTCGTGCCCCATGACGAGCCCGGCCTGCGCGCGCTGTTCGGCGGCGACGAGCCATTCCTGGAAAAGTTGACGGAATTCTTCGAGAAGTTTGCCGAGACGTTCAACTTCGAGATCCCGATGTACTGGTACTTTCACGGCAACGAGCCCGACCTGCACGCCCCCTACCTGTTCATTCGGGCGGGGCGACCGGACCTGACCCAGAAGTGGGTGCGCTACATCCTGGACACGAACTACAAGCCGACCTTCGACGGCCTGATCGGCAACGACGACGCGGGCACCCTGTCGGCCTGGTACGTGTTCTCGGCGGTGGGCCTGTACCCGTGGCCGTGCGTGCCGGGCTACTACATCACGACGCCGATCTTCGACCGCGCCACGCTGCGCCTGCCCGGAGGCGACCTGGTGATCGAGGCCCCGGGCGCCACGGGCGGGACGCGCTACATCCACTCGGCGACGTTCAATGGCGAACCCCTGGACACCCTGTGGATCGAACACGACCGGATCGTCAACGGCGGCACGCTGACCCTGACCCTGGGGGACACGCCGGCCCCGTAGGCCCCGCACCGCGCCGGTCCGTTGCCCTTGCGGCGTCCCCCCCACAGCCACGAAGGCATCCGGAAGGCTTGTCGTCGGCCCAGGCATGCGCCCCGTCCCGGGCCCACCCTGCCCTACCGATCCGCGGACGTGGACTCGTCTTGACGGCTGGCGACCGGGCCGGCCTTCGGCGCGCCCCGCGTGGACATGCAGATGCGCAGGATGTACCAGGTCACCACCGGAACGTAGCGGAACGGCACCGTACCCCGCAGCATCGATCGGCCGGTGGTGCGTTCCCGCATCTGGACGGGCGTCTCGACGACGTGGAAGCCGAAGCGGTGCAGGGCAATCCGCACGTTGACGTCCGGGTAGTCGCGGGGGGTGTTTTCGGCCAGGAATTCCAACGCGCGCCGGTTCATCAGGCGGAAGCCGCTGGTCGGGTCCTGGACGTCGGCATGGGTCAGCCAGCGCCCCACCACCGCGAACAGACGGATGCCCACGCGCCGCGGAAACGCCGGCTTGTAGCCGCAGGACGCCAGGTTGCGGGCGCCGACCACCACGTCCGCCCCGGCCCGCCGGGCGGCCTGGACCAGCCCCGGAATCTCGGCCGCGATGTGCTGGCCGTCGGCGTCCATGGTCACGGCCCACGAATATCCCTGGTCCAGGGCGTAGCGGTAGCCCGTCACCAGTGCCGCGCCATACCCCAGATTGACGGGATGGCTTTGCACGGCGGCGCCACGCTCGAGGGCGATCCGGGCCGAGCGGTCGGTCGATCCGTCGTCCACGACCACGACGGAAGCACCGGGTATCGCGGCCTGGATCTCGTCCAGCACCCCGGGAAGCGCGGCCTCCTCGTCGTGCGTGGGAATGATCACCAGGATGCGGTCGTCAGGCGTCATGCCGAATCCCCCTGGCTGTCGGCATCCACCGCAACCGTCATCTGGCGAATCCGGGCCACCACCTCCGGGGACAACAGGGCCGCCGTCTGCCGTTCGAACTGTCCGGGATGACAGATCAACTCCGTTGGACCGGGGGGCAGGTCCCGCAGCACGTCCATCCATCGCTGGGCGTCGGCCGCGTCCATCGCCAGACCACGAACCTTCCCGACGGGTTCCAGCCCCTCGGCCCGCAGCTTCGGCATTGCCAGGTAGGACAACGCCCACAGGACCCCGACCTTGGCCAGTTCCCGGGGGACCGCCCCCACCTCGGACCACGCCGCCCAGGGGGGCTGATCCGCGACGCGCACGCGTTCGATCCCGTAGCGTCGCGCCATGTGCAGCACCAGTTCGAACAGCCCCGGCAGCATGTGCAGGTGGAAGTGGCTGTTCACGTGCGTCGGCCGCAACCCGCCGGCCAGCCCCGCCTCGATCTGGCAGGTCCACTCGCGCTCGATGGCCTCCCGGCCGATTCGCCCGGTCAGGTAGCGCACCAGGAAGCGCCCGACCCGGGGGTCCAAGCGCCCCGACGGCCCCGACAAGCCGGGCACCCGATCCGGCGGGGACAACGGGCGGCCGTCCATAACGTTCAGATGAATACCGACGGCCACCGAGGGACGCGTCGCCAATGCCCGCAGGGCCTGGCCGAACACCGGCCCGTTCGTCACGATCGACACCGCGTTGACCGACCCGGCATCGATGCAGCGCAGGATGGCCTGGTCCCAGTCGGGCCGCATGCCCATGTCGTCGGCGCAGCAGATCACCCGGGTGCGGGCCATGTTCGCGTCAGTCATTGCCGACCCACCCGCGCACGAAGCGTCCCGTCTGGCGAATCCACAGGCCGGTGTCCCGCAGTTGCACGGACCGCAGCAGACGAACGACCGGCCGAAGCCGCAGGTAGTAGCGCGCGTACGCCAGACGGCGCAACTGCTGAAGACGCGGTGCGGACAGCGTCGGCGTCGAAAGGACCGCCTGGTTGAACTCGAACCGGGCCCAGTCCCGCTCGATCAGCAGGCCTTCGCGCTGCGCCTGGTCCCACAGGGCGGTCCCGGGCATGGGCACGGCGCAATAGAACTGGGCGTAGTCCGGGTCCAGTTCGATGGCGTGGCGCACGGTCTCGTCGATGGTCTGGGGCGTCTCGCCGGGAATCCCCAGGATGAACTGCGCCAGCACCGGAATGCCGGCCTCGCGGGCGGCGCGCACGGCCTGACGCGCGTGGGCGACCGTCGTGCCCTTCTGCATCAGGTCCAGCATGCGCTGCGAGCCGGACTCGATGCCGAACGAGATCCCCACGCAACCCGACGCGGCCATGCGCCGCGCCAGCTCGGCGTCCATGCAGTCCACCCGCGAGTTGCACATCCAGCGAATCCCCAGCCGACGGCGGATCAACGCCTCGCACACCTCCAGGACGAAATCGCGATTCAGGGTGAACGTGTCGGACCACATCGTCACGTCACGCACCACGCCGCGGGCGGCGACGGCCTCGATCTCGTCCACGATGGATTCCGGGGACCGCAGGCGCAGCCGGCGTCCGTAGTACAGGTGCGCCGTGCAGTACGTGCAGCGATGCGGACAGCCGCGCGATGGAATGACCAGCGTGTACGGCCGATTGATGACCGGCAGCACGTAGTCCGATTCGCGCAGCAGGTCGCGCGCCGGGGGCGCCAGGCGATCCAGATCCGCCATGAAGGGGCGATCCGGGTTGTCGCGCACCCCGTCGGGCGCCTTCCAGGACAAACCGGCAACCGTGCCCAGATCGCCGCCCGCCTGCAGCACCCCGGCCAGCGAGGCCACCGTGACCTCGGGTTCGCCCCGGACCACGGAATCCAGCGCCGAGGATGCCAGCGCCCGCCCCGGCAACGCCGTCACGTGAACGCCGATTGCCGTGCGATGGACGTGGGAACGGGCGGCCATCCGGGCGACCGACTCGCGGTCCACGTTCCAGGTGGGCGTGGCGACGTTGAAGACCACCAGTTCCGGCGCGAATGCGCGCACGAAGTCGTCCAGTTCGTCCTCGGATCCGCGTGCCACCGCATCGAAGATCCGGACGTCGTGACCGGCCGCCCGCAGTTCCCCGGCAATCGAGGGCAGGCTGATCGGAATCATGTGGTAGGCGAACGAGTCCAGTCGCTGCTCGCAGCGCCCCTCGCGGATGTAGCCTTTGCGACCAGGCCCTTCGGGGTTGACCAGCAGGACTCGCACGTCGTTCGCACCCCATCGTCCGCGATTCGATGCCCCGAGGGGACAACACTGCCCACCAGGACGACCCGCGGCGGCCGAATCCGGCCGGCGGTATTATGGTAGGGAATCCGCCGACGCACAAGCGACCCGACCGGACCAGGGCCGCCACGCATGACAACAGGGGGCGATTCGATCAGCCGCGGCGCCCACCCGTCGCGGCCTTCCCGGCGACCTTGGCGGGGGTCCTGGCAGCAGCCGGCCCCTGGGGCTTGACCTCGGGCTTGACACGGACGGTGGCGGGTCGCTGGGGAGCCCCTGCGACCGGCGTTGCCGCAGGGCGCTTGACCTCGGCAGGGGGAAGGTCGCTCGCAGCGACGTCCCTCGTGGCGGTGCTCGACGCGGCATCGTCCATCGCGGCGTTGTTCCCTGGGCCACGGCCTTTCGCCACGAGCCCGGGAGTCGGCTCCGAGGCCAGCGTGTCCAGGGCCTCCACAACCCCGGCAATCCGGCCATGCCCCAGGGCCAGAAGCCCGAGCGCCAGCGCTCGCACATCCCGGGGCTCGTACTCCGCCCGATCGGGCAGCCCGACCGCGTCCAGAGACTGCGCCAGCACGACGTGTGCCGATGCGTGATCGAAGCGGAGCTCGAACGCGGCCAGGATGTGGTGCCTGGGGATCATCCGGATGCCTCCATCACGAAGCGGGACGCTGTCGCGGCAGCCTCCCCCGGAAGCCGCCGACGGTCTGCCGCACGGACCGGGAACCGCCATGCGCCAAGATCGTGGAATCATGCTAATGGTAGGACACGCTCGGCGCGGGTGCAATCGCGGCGCCGTTCGCCAGGTCCCGTGCCCATCCGGAGGTCGCATGCCAACCCAGGAACTGGCGGCTCGCCTGGAACGCGTGGTTCGCGAGGCCGGTGCCTTCGTCGCCGCGGGGGCGACCCGCATCCAGGTGGTCGCGGGAACCCGACCCGACGACACCAACCCCCACACCGACCTGGACCGACAGACGGACGCGCTGCTGCACGACCGACTGCTGGCGTGCTTCCCGGAGGACGACCTCCCGGCCTACCTGACCGAGGAACGCGCCGACGACCCGGCCCGACTTGGCGCCCGCCAGGTGCTGATCGTGGACCCGATCGACGGCACCCGTAACCTGTTGGCGCAACGCCCCGAGGCTTCGGTCAGCGTCGCCCTGTGGCGCGCGGGCGAACTGGTCTGGGCCTGCATCCACAACCCGTTCCGCGACTGGACCGTGACCGCCCTGCGAGGCCACGGCACGCGCCTGGACGGCCGGCCGGTCACTGTTTCGGGGTGTCGTGACGCCGCCCAGGCACGCCTGGTGATGTCCCGCCACGAACACGAATCGGGGCGCCTGGCCGCACTGGACGGTCGCGCCGCCTACCAGCCTCTGGGCTCGGTCGCGTACAAGATGGCCTGCGTGGCCGCGGGCGAGGCGGATGCGACCCTGACTGCCCACACGCGCTGCGAATGGGACCTGGCCGCGGGCGCCCTGCTGATCCGCGAGGCCGGCGGACGGGTGACCGACGCCGCCGGACGGGAACTGGTCTTCAACCAGCCGGACCTGCGGATGGGCGGCCTGGTCGCCACGAACGGGTTCCTGCACTCCTGGGGTCTGGAGCTGGCGCGGGTATTGGCGACTAGTTCGGCAGGACGACGATGACCTCGCCCTCGCGGACGTAGCCCAGGTCCTCGCGGATGATCTTTTCCATCCAGACCTGGTCGTCCTGGGGCACCGAAACGACGCGGCTGAGTTCGACGTTCCGGGCGCGCAGCAGGGCGTTTTCCTGTTGCAGCGTGTCCAGTTCCGCCTCGAGTCCCGCCGCGCGGTCCCAACCCGCCGGGTGCAGATCGGACACCAGCAGCAGCGCGATGAGCCCTGCCGCGATCAGACCGACCACAACCTGGAGGATGCGTTTCACCACCATGGTTCGCGTTGGATACCACCCGCCGCGTGCCGATGTCAAGAAATTGTCACAATTCGGGTTGTTCGCCCGGATCGGCCGGCCGGGCGTTTCGACACCGGGACCCAACCCTCCGCCGACCCGCCCGGGGCGCTGCGTCCGGCATTTCCGGCTTGACAAGGCCCGTCCCCTTGCCCATAATCCGCGTCGGTTCCGAGGTCCGTGACATTTCGTTTCCGGCTTAGCTCAGTCGGTAGAGCAGGCGGCTGTTAACCGCCGGGTCGGGGGTTCAAATCCCTCAGCCGGAGCCAACACAAAAGGCGAACTTCCCCACGGCGGGGGATCGGTGCGCCTCGCGCGGGCGCGCGAGAACGGTGTACAAGCGTCGAATCTTGTGGGATTTTTCGGGGGCGTCTGTCAGGGCGTCGGCGGGGGTCTGTCAACCGCGGTCGGCGTCGAGAGCGCGCGGGGTGCTCTCACGAGGCCGAGAGCCGTGCAGAGCGGTTGACAACCCGAGACCGCAAGTTGCGGTATATCCTGCGCAATCAGCCTGTCCTGTAGTGCAAACGGTAGCGGTTAACAACACGGGGCGTACCGGAACTATCGAGCGACAGTCCGCTACCGCCCCCGGATGTCGTGCCAGGCCCTGACAAGCGCCCGTGAAGCCACTTCGACCTCTTCTCCGGTCGTCCCGCGCCCCAGCGACAAGCGCACCGCCCCGAGGGCCGTCGCAGGGTCCAGCCCCATCGCGACCAGCACCCCGGACGGGCTCTCGCCGCCCTCGTGGCAGGCCGAGCCGGTCGATGCAGCAACCTCCGGCGCGGCCGCGAGCACCGTGCTTCCACGAACGCCCGGGAAGGAAACGTTCAGCGTGTTCGGAAGCCGCGCGGTCGGATGCCCGTTCCGCCGGATCCCCGGGACCCCGACGCGCAGCCCCTCCCAAAGCGCGTCCCGCAGGCCGCGCACGCGGACCGCCTCGGCCTCCAGGTCGAGCCGGGCGAGTTCGCACGCGACCCCGAGCCCGACGATGTACGGGACGTTCTCCGTCCCGGGACGAAGGCCCCGCTCGTGGCCGGCGCCCAGCAGCACGGGTCCGATCGGCGTCCCGTTCCGGACGTACAGGGCTCCGACTCCCTTTGGCGCATACAGCTTGTGGCCCGCGACCGACAGCAGGTCCACACCGAGGTCGTCCACGCCGACCGGCACCTTTCCAACGGCCTGCGCCGCGTCGGTGTGGACCCGCGCGCCCTTCTCGTGCGCCAGGTCCGCGAGCGCACGAATCGGCATCAGCGTCCCGGTCTCGTTGTTGGCGAGCATCACCGTGACCAATGCCGTGTCGCCCCGGACGAAGGGCCGCGCGTCCTCCGGCCGGACCCACCCTTCCGGATCGACCGGGACCCGCGTGATCTCCCACCCGCTCCGCTCCAGCCTGTCGCAGGGGCGAGCGGTGGCCGGATGCTCGACCGTGGACGTCAGCACGTGACGCCGCCCATCGCCCGGCGCCCCGGCTGCCCCCAGGATGGCGAGGTTGTTCGCCTCGGTCCCTCCCGACGTGAAGAGAACCTCGGCGGGTTCGCAGCCGAGCAGCGTTGCGACCTGTGCCCGCGCCCGCTCCACGGCCTCATGCGCGCGTCGGCCATACACATGGCCGCTCGAAGGGTTACCGAAGTGCTCGCGCAGGTACGGAAGCATCGCGTCCACGACCTCGGGGCGAATCGGCGTCGTGGCGTTGTGGTCCAGATAGATCGGGTCGCCGTTCATGGCCGCCTCGTCAAACGCTGAAGCCCAGGAACGCGCTGCACACCAGCACGACGACCGCGAACTTGAGGCACGTCTCGCACAGGGACTTGCGCCGGGCACGGAGGCCGAAGAACTCCTTTCCCTGCCCCCCGTCCGGCGTGGCTCCCGAGGCGAACCCCGCGAACAGGCTCCGCAGGCGCGGGTTGATCCGGAAGAAGATGACCCACATGATCGCGGCCATCCCGGCGACGGCCGCGAGTTTCAAGCCCAGGGCCACGTGGGCCACAACGTGCATGTCGCGGAACGCGCCGTGGAATGCCCAGTAGTTCATCGGCAACGCGATCCCCGTCAGGATCAGGGTGGCCATGAACGCCATGCAGTAGGGCGCGTTGCCCTGCAGCGTGTCCTCGACCACCTTGTCCAACTCGTAGTGCAGCTTCGGGCCGTACTGGCCCCGTTTCACGACGAGCGCCCGGTTGTAGAACGGGGCCGCCGCGCAACCCACCAGGGCGATGTTGTGCAGGGCCAGCAGCAGGGAGTGGACGATCTGTTCCGTCATCAGGCACCTCCGTCAGAACACCAGCACCTTGTCCGCAGCCAGCGTGGCCTCGGTCAACTCGTCCAGCGAACTGCGCCGGCACCCTTCCAGAAGTTCCTCCTGCCGCAGGCCACGGGCGTCCATGCACGTCCCGCACAACAGCAACGTGGCTTTGCGGTTGAGGAGCCCTTTCAGCATCTTCTCCAGGTTGTAGTAGCCGTTCGGGGTCTGCTGGCCTGCCTTCGCCGCCGACACGGCGTCCCCCATCAGGAACACGGTCACGTCCTGCCCCTCGTGGTTCTTCAGCAGGTTGGCCGCCAGCCGAACGCCGTTGAACGTACGCTCGGTGCCGTAGGGCGGGTCGTTCAGAATGAACAGTGTCTTCACGTCGGACCTCCTTCAGTGCGCCACGGATGCCGCCCCGATCTCCACCGGAAGCCCGGCGTCCCTCCACTCCGGGTAGCCGTCTGCCAGACGGACGGCCCGAAACCCTTTCGTCCGCAACAGCCGGACCGCCTCGGCGGCCAGGACGCAATACGGCCCCCGGCAATACGCAACCACCTCGCGCTCCAGCGGAATCTCGGACAGGTGCTGCTCCAGGGCCGCGAGGGGGACCGAGAGCGCCCCCGCGATGTGCCCGGCTTCGAACTCCTCGGGGGGACGGACGTCCAGCACGACCAGGTGGCCGGTGCGGGCGCGATCCAGCAGGACATCGCGGCGTACCGGCTCCAGGCCGTCGGTTCCCTGGAAGTAGTCCCGGACCAGCCGATCCACCTCGGCCAGACGCTGCTCGGCCAGGGTGCGCAGCGTCCGGTAGCCCGCCAGCACCATCGGGTCCCCGAGGCGGTAGAAGACCTGGAGCCCGTCCTTCCGGTGCGCCACGAGGCCCGCAGCCCTGAGCACTTTGAGGTGCCGCCAGGTGTTGGCAACGGACAGCCCGGTCTCGCGAGCCAGTGTCTCCACGTTCCTCTCGCCCTGAGCCAACACGTCGATGATCTCGATCCGCTTCGGGCTGCCGAACGCGCTGCCGACGCGGGCGAACTGCTCGAAGAGAGCATCCTTGAAGTCACGTCCCTTCACTTCATCACCTTTTCGAGTGATTGATCAAAGTTTTGAGCAGCCAGGGACCTGAGTCAATCAAGCTCAGAGATAGCCGTGGATATCCGGTTGGTTACCAATACAGTGATCGGGCACAATCAGTTCAGATGCGAAGCAGCGCGAAGACCCGTCGCTGCGCCCGCCAGTCCTCGTGGCGGACGACGGCCCGAAGCGACCGCTCGGTGACCGGGCTTCCGGCCTCCAGGAACAGCACCTCCTCCTGGATGTCGGGGGCCAGGAGCAACAGGTCCATCACCTGGCTGACGCGGGCGCGGGTCCAGTGTAGTCGGCGGGCGACCTCGGCGCGGTCGACGATACGGCCGGCGTCGATCAGGCGCTGGACGTGGTGCGCGAGAGCGAGCATGGCGGCTACGTTGGCAGGGCGCTTGCCGGTCCACGGGCCGAGGGCTGCAGGCCGCTCGGCCGGTTCCGGGACAGGCCCGGGCGCGAGGTCGTAGCGCCGCTCCCGCCGGACCCGGTGGAAACTGCCCCGGAAGACCACGGTCCCGCCCGGACCGCGCCCGTCGCCGTTCGGCTCGATCGTCATCCCGCCACCCCCGCGAAGGCGCCCTGCCGACCCCCGCCGTTCCCGGCTAGCGATACGAGGTGCGCCTCGATCGTCCCGCTCGCCTCGTCCACCTCGACGTGGTCCACAACGGCCCGGACGAGGCGGACACGGTTCTCCGGCGTCATCGCCTGCCACAAGTTCCCGAAGTCCCGCAGGGCCGCCGCGATCCAGTCTGCCTCAACCCTGGCGGCGGCCAGTGCGGCGAGCCGCGCGTCGATGGTCGCGAGGCGCTGCTCCCGGGTCGCCTGCTCGTCCACCAGCCCCTCGATCTGCTGCTCGATCGCCGCACGGGATACGGCGTTCCGGGTCCGCTGCAGGGACCGCGCGAGGCGAGCCTTCTCCGCGGCGACGCCCGCGATGCGGGCCGGAAGGCCCCGGCGCTCGACATCGAGGTCCTCGCGCTCCCGGTCCATTTTCGCGTGGATCGCCCGGACCACGTCCGCGGCCAGGGCCTTGCCCGCGGGGCCGGTGGTCGCCTCGCGGATCCGGTCGACCACGAAGGCCTCCAGTGCCTCGGCCGGCAGGGCCCGGGCAGGACAGGCGCCGCGCCCCTGCTTTTTCCGCGAAACGCATTCGTAATACCGATACTGCTTCCCGTGCGCCCGGGCCGTTGCCGGGGTCAGCGCAGCCCCGCACGAGGCGCAGCGCAACAGTCCCGTCAGCAGGAAGGTCGGTGTCCGGCGCCGGGCCTCGGGCCTGTCGGCGTCGTGGCGGGCGCCCAGGAGGGCCTGCACCCGCTCCCACGTCTCCCGCGGCACCAGGGGCTCGTGCTCGGCCTCGTGCAACTCGCCGCCAGAGGCGATCAGCCCGGCGTACAACGGGCACTTCAGGATGTGGAGCACGTGGTCCGTGCGCCAGCCCTTGCGTCGGGCCGTCTGCGGCCGGGGCGACCAGCCCTTTTCCGTCAGCGCCCGAATGACCCCCAGGATCGACCGCGTCGCCAGATACGCGTCGAACGCCTCCCGCACGACCACGGCCTCGACCTTGTTGACGACCAGCTTCTTGTCGCGCACTCCGTAGCCGTATGGGATCCGCCCCCCCGTCCACTTCCCCCGGCGGCGCGACGCGGCGATCTTGTCCCGCGTCCGTTCCACGATCATCTCGCGCTCGAACTCCGCGAAGCTCATGAGCATGTTCAGGGTCAGGCGACCCATCGCGTTCGCGGTGGAGAAGTTCTGGGTGACCGACACGAACGCCACGCCGTGCCGGTTGAACCGATCCATCACGGCGGCGAAGTCCAGCAGGGACCGCGACAGCCGATCGACCTTGTAGACGACCACGATGTCGATCCGTCCCGCCTCGATGTCCGCCAGCAGGCGCTGGAAGGCCGGGCGCTCGGTGTTCGCACCGGTGTAGCCCGGGTCGATGTAGGCGTCCGGCAGCGCGCGCCACCCCAGGTGGGCCTGCGATTGGATGTAGCCCAGGCACGCATCGCGCTGGGCATCGAGGCTGTTGAACTCCTGCTCCAGACCAGCCGAGGTGCTCTTCCTGGTGTAGATGGCCGCCCTGACGACGGCCACCGGAGGGTCCCGCGTCAACGTTGTGGACCGATATGCTGCCATCACGCCACCTTCCTGGTCGCGCCCGACCGGGTCGCGAGCCCGAAGAAGAGGAAGCCGTTCCAGCCCGCGCCCGTGATCGCCTTCGCCACCGCGGTCAGGGTCCGGTACTGCACGCCCCGGTGTTCGAAGCCTTCGTCGAGGACCGTCACGAGGTGCTTCTCGCCCCGGTGGACCTTGCGCAGCACCGTGCCAACGGGGGGCAGGCGCGGGTCGCGCTCCGTCGTGGCGGCCGGCGCCTTCGGGAAGACCGGCTGCGCTGCCTCCCGGGCCCGCCGTGTGATGTCCGGCAGGAAGCGGCCGTCCAGGATCTGCTCGATCCGATCCCGCGCCCGCTGCGACAGCCCGCCCTCGGCCACCTCCTGGATGCGCCAGGCCAGCCGCTTTCGCAAGTACGGCCCGTTCCGGGAGGCAGTCGGCGTCCCGTACAGGACCATCCACCGTTCCCGCAACTGCTCGACCGTCATGTCCTGCAGCGCGGCGAGCTGCGCCGGGACGTCCCCGAGCGCCGCCCGTGCCGCCCCTGCCCTGCCCTGCATCGTCCTCATGTCGCCCTCCCGGTGTCGCGAGTCCCGGCGGGGTCCACGCGGCCCCGCTGCGTGACCGCATCAGGGCTCGGTTCCACAGGAAGAGCAAGGGAAGAATCCGCATCACTCCAAGGGCTTGCGTCGGTCCGGTTGACGCACGCGGGGTCCGCCAGGATCCGCGCCAGCAGGGTCGTCGCCAGCACGTCCACGACGTCCTCGCGCGAGGTGTCGCTCCACGTCGCGTCCCGGACCCAGCGCGGCGGGCGCCGCGGAAGCGTGCTGCTGGTGTTCCTGCACCCTGCCATGGTCACCACCTGTCCCGACGCGGCCCCCGTCGCGTCCACCAGTCCGACATGTCTCCCAGGTAGGAGTCCCTGGCCTTGATTTCGTCCCGCCGGGTGCGGTTCCAGGGGTCCTTCGACCGCTTCACCGGCCGCCTCGGGGGCGGCGGCGCGGGGGGAGGCGCGGCGGGTGTCGGCTCGACCGCCTCGCCGCCCGCCTCGACCGGCACGGCGTCGGGGGGCACGACCGGCATTTGCACCGGCCCGACCGGGGCCTCCAGCCGCAGCCCGCCCATAACCAGGGAATGCGCCGCCGCCAGCGCGTAAACCATCGTGTCCCACACCTCGTTGCGCCGGCCCTCGGCCACCTTCTTCCACTCGATGACCGTGTTCCCCTTGCGGTCCCGGGTCCGGACCCGCCGCTCCGACGTGAGCTGGTCCAGGAAGTCCGGCACCGACGCCAGGATCCGGTCCGGGATGTGGACGTACTTCGGACCCGGGCGTGCCACCCGCAGGTACGCGGCCAGGTCGTCCTTGGCGGGCGTCGCGTGAACCAAGAAGAACGGGGCACGCGACCTCCCCTTCCCCGAGTGCCGCACCTTCCGATCCCAGATCGCGCCCTTGGAGTCCTCGCCCTTGATCGCGTACACGTGCCAGCGCAGCCGCGGACGGCAGTACTCCAGCACCCGCTGCGGCAGGTACCCGGAATCCACGCAGGTCGCGGCGGCCCGCAATTCCCGGCCGTCCCGCGTTCGCCACACCCGCCGCACCACCGCGTCGTTGCGGGCCCAGGCATCCTGGTCCCGCGGGTCGCTCAGGATCACCGCGTAGTCCAGGATCCACGCCTCCCAGCCCAGGCCCCAACCGACCGTGATCGTTTCAATTCTGTTGTCCTGAACGTCCGTCGCGCACGTGATCGTCCTCACGCCCTCGGGGATCGCCTCCCCCCAGTCGGGTTCGACCCGGTCGGCCAGCTCGTGGGCGTCGATGGCCTCGCCCGGTTCCGCGAAGACCTGGGCCAGGCGGACGTTCACGAAGGACCGCATCTTGTCGATGCTGCCCGTCTTCGCGACAGCGGTCGCGGCCTCCCATTCCGCCGCGACCTCGGCCCACGACAGCCAGCCGAGCGGCGCGTACAAGGCGTTGAGGTGGTAGCTCGTGATCAGCCCCCCGCCCAGGTCCGGACGCGACGCCACCCAACGGCCCGCGGGCAGGAAGACGTTCTTGTCGGTCTCGTCCCACGCGGCCCCGCAGTGCCGGCAGACGTACCGTGCCTCATCGGGCCGACCCGGGGTCCAGACCAGCCGGTACGCCTTCGTCTCGGCATCACGCCATTCGAGCGGCTGGAACTCCCCGCACCGGGGGCACGGCACGTGGAAGTACCGCTGGTCGCCGCGCTCGAACCACGAGTGGATCTCGGAGTCGTTCTCGACGGTCGGGGTCGAGCAGATGTACGCCTTACGGGCGGCCCCGAACGTCGTCTGTCGGGCCAGGACCAGGGACACGCCCGAGCCCTCGTATCCGGGGTTCTCCCGCCAGCGGTCGCACTCATCCATCACCACGAACTTCGCCGCCATCCGGCACAGGGCCGACGCGGAATGGGCACCGACGATCCGGAGCCTACCCCCCGGGAACCACTTCCCCAGGACCGTCTCGTTCTTCTGGCGAGAGACCGCGGCGCGGACGCGGTCCCGCAAAAGCGGACTCGAGCTGATCATCGCGTCCAGCGAGTCCTTGCTCCAGTCCCGGGCGTTCAGATCGGTATCCAGGGCGACGAGCATCCGGGCCGGGTAGTAGCCTCCCGCGACGGCCAGGATCCAGTTCTCCGCGATCGTCGTCTTCGCGCCCGCCTGGGCCGCCGCCTCGTAGACGACGACCTGGGCCGGATCGTCCGGGTGCAGCCGATCCTGGATCTCGACCACGTACGGCGTCAGCGCCGACGAGTACGTGCCCGGCACCGACGACGCCTCGGCCGGGATCATCCGGTTCGCCTCCGCAATGGCCGTGATCGACAGCCTCGGCCGCGGCGCGACCGCGTCCGACCCGGCCCGGCGCATCTCCCGCAGCGATTCCTCCCACACCCTCTCCTCATCCGGCAGCGTCGAATCCAGTCGCCATCTCCTTCAGGATCACCTCGACCTCGACCTGCAGCGCGGCCCGGAGCGCCGTGGCATCCTGGCCCACCAACCGGTTCGCCAGGCGCAGGGGCATCGCCTCCAGCGTGGCCCGGGCCGCTGCCAGGGTGTCCGCGTACACCTGCACTGCCTGGGCCTTGGGGATCAGTTCCCCGGTGCGCTCCCGCAGCCTCAACTGTCCCAATTTCGCTTTCACGGCCTCGGACAAGACCCGGGCCCGCAGCAGTTTCCCGGCGTCCCCCGACACGCTGCCCAGGCTGGTGTCGCCCCGCTCCTCGAATCCCCGGTCCACCGGAGGGGCCGGTCTGCGAGGGGCAGTCGCCGGCGACTCGGGCAGCGGGGCCGCCCCCGCAAACACCCGGTCCGGCTTCCCGCCCCGCAACGGATCGCGGCCTCCGTTGACCCGGGCCACGGTCGCCGCCTGGTCGAGCGAACCGTCTGCCCGGCTCACCAGGAAGCCCTGGGCCCGCCAGCGCCGCACGGTCCGCTCGTTCACGCCGAGCACCTGGGCAGCCCAGGCGTCGCTAAACGTCCGGCCATCTCGCGGTTTCCCGGCCATCCCCCTACCCTCGCTTCGCCCCGATGCGCTGCTGGACGCAGAGCCACACCGCGTCCTCCAGGACGGCGTCGGCCAGGTCCGTGCTCGACTGGCCCAGCCGCCTCCCCTGCACCACCCGGCACAGCCGGTCCCTGACCCCGTCGCAGACCGCCCGGATCTCGTTCACGAGCCGGTCGCCCTCGTCCCCACGCACCGTTTTCGGCCCCTTCCTCGTTTTCATCTCGCTACCTCCTTTCCGGGCATCCATCCCGGACGTTGATCCCGGGCATTCCGGGCATCCCGGACATCCCGGGCGCAATAAATCAGGGTCCCCTGCTAGCGACTGCGGGCCGCGCGCCGTACCGGCGGCCGGCATCCCCCTCAGGAGGAACCATGCCGGCGGGGGGTACCGGTCCCCCGCCTCACCGCCGCCTCTCCCGCAAGGGATTCAGCACGGTCGGAAGCCACCGAGGCGACGCGTACCCGTTCACCGGAACCCGGCGCGCCCACGGCAGCGTCGGGATCTCCCCATCGACCATGTAGACCAGCGGGATGCTTGCCCTGACCTCGATCAGCCCCGCTTCGTTGAGCGCCTTCACCGCGTCGATCAAGCCCTGCGAGACCTCGTTCCAGAGCAGGACGTTCCGGCCTGCGAAGAGGGCACGCTCGCCTCTCGCCCCGTCGATGTGCCGGCACAGTTCCACCCACGACGTGCCCGGACACCTGCGCACCAGGTCGAGCACGGCGCTCGCCATCGGGCTCAGTCCGGGCGGCACGCCGTCGGTCGTTCGCGGACTCGGACCAGGCTGGGCCGTGTTCCCGGAAGCCGCCCGCACCGCCAGCATCCGTCTCGCCTTGTCCGGATCGGGTTCGTTCAGGGCCGCCGCGGCCCTCATGGCTATCGTTCTTCCGGTCGCATCGCTCATCGAACCACCTCCCTGCCCGAATCACCGGGCAACCGATTCCCCTGCGATCCCGGTTCCGTAGCACCTTGTAGCACCTCTGTGGCACTATCTTCTTCAATGATTTCGGTCGTGTAGCACCGTAGCACCTGTAGCACCCGGTTCCTCTCACGTGTGCGCGAGAGCACCCGTTTCCCCGGCCTTCCCTGGATCGAGAGAGATCCGTCCGTCATTGCGTGCCTGTGGATCGCGACGGAAGTGCTACAACCACCACAAGTGCCTGTGCTCATTCGGGAAATGGCGTAGCACCCCGGTGCTACGGGCTTCACGGAACTGCCGGTATTTCTTGACGTAACGCCGTAGCGCTTCGGTGCTACACTCCCGCTACGATTTCCCATATCCCTCACGGCATCACCTCGTCGTCGGACTCCAGGCAGAAGACCGTCATCTTCCTGGGCTGTCGCGTCCCGGCCCCGCTTCCCGAAAGGTCGCAGCGGGCGTTGACGCTGTTCTCGACGAACCGGTCGCAGTCCTTGGCGACCGCCGTGAACCCGCTCGCCTCCATCCCCCCGAACTCCCGCGAGCCCCGCAGGAGCACCGAGCGCACGACGGTCTCGGGGTGGACCCACAGGAGCAGGTCCGGCCCGCGGCGCTGGACGAACACCCCGAGCCACGGGAATTCCAGGCGCCGCGACCAGTTGCCCTTCTCGACGTACGCATCGACCTGGGTAGCGAGCGTCGTCGATTCGCGCGTCGTGTGCCCCATCGAGGTCTCGACCGGCATCTCGAACGGCGTGTGGAGCAGCGCGTCGAGGAGGCGGTTTCCCTTGCGGTCGGCCTTGATGGAGCGGAAGTCGCCCGCCTTCGCCTCGGCGATGCGGCCGTGCATCTCGCGCCAGTCGAGCCCGAGCACCTTCGCGACCGCGAGGCAAGGCCAGACGTTCGACATCCAGCGGTCGTCGATGAGGCCCCGGCCGGGCAGGGTCAGGTCGTGCTGGATGTCCATGTAGGCCGCCCGCAGATCCTCGACCCGATCGAGCAGGCCGAACACGATCGAACGGCGCAGTTCGTCGAGGTCCACACCGTTCGCCGCGATCCACCGAGGGACCGTGATCTCGGGCCCCTCCATCTTGCGCATGTGCCGGAGCTCGATCCGGAACCACCGATTCCGGTCTGCGTCCTTGGACCCGATCGGCTCGATGGACGCCGCGATGCACGCAACGGAAAGCGTGTCCTCCCGGGCGCCCTGGTCCTGGGTGCCGCGAAGGCGGGCCGCCGAACCGGTCGATGCCGTGCGCAGCATCCGCAGGATGCCGTCCATGCGTCCCTGGTGCCGGTCCTCGGACGGTTCGAACTCGTCCAGGAGGACGGTGCGGCTGCTGCCGGAAAACGCCCCGACGATCCCCGCGCTGGACGGGTCCGGGTTGTAGTAGCTTGTCGGCAGCAGGCCCAGCGGCAATCGCTTGTCCTTTCCGGCGAACCCCCCCTGCACCAGCAACGACTTGCCGGACTCGGTCTCCGCGTTGATGTGGAGGAGTTGCTTCGTGGGAAAGACCTGGGACCACGTCAGCGCGAACGGCAGCGTGGCCACGATGAACGGATCCACGCCGCTCTCGTGGTCCCGGAACTGCCACCCGGTCGCGATGATCTGGAAGACGATGTCGAACGCCTCTTTCGCGGTGTAGCACAGCGGCAGGTTCAGGCGATCGGGCGTCCATTCCGGCGGCGCCCAGCCGTGGACGCGCTGCTTCGAAGTCAGGAGGTATCGATCGTCGATGATCGGGCTGTCCGCCTTGGCCCAGCGGCCATCGCGGTGGACCAGGCGCATCCTGGTATCCACCAGGGCAACGACCGGGCGGTCCCGCGTGCCCAGCGAGTGCAAGCCGTCGGCGATCTCCTGCAGATCCCATCGGGGTCGCAGGTCGGCGGCCACGCGGCAGAGCGCACGGAGCATGGCCTGCGGGATCTGGCGGTCCTCGAGGGACGGCGCCCTCGTCCTCGCCCACTCCTCGACGTCCCCGAGTTCGGGGGCGAGGGCCGAGATGACCAGGCGGGGGGAGGAGAGCGCCACCTGTACCGGGACGCCATGGCGCTGCGAGTAGAGCGTCACGACCGTGCCGTCACGGGAATTGCGTTCGAGAAACAGCGGCAGGAACGGGGCCGTGGGACCGACCAGCGAATCGGCAAGCACGCCCGAGACGCCCTCGCCGCTCGCGGCCGGCGGGTCGCCCGCGGGGGTCTGCGCGTGCAGAGCGGCCTTCACCGCGCGATCGATCGCGGGCCGCTTCAGCCAGCGCCCGCACGCGGTACAAACCCGGTCGATCATCCCGGCGCGCTCGACCTCGTCGAAGCCTGCCAGATACGGGATCACCTCTTCCTGAACACGACGTCCCTTCGCACCCGCGTCGGGCTCTGCATCGATGGCGGCGAGGATCCAGTTCAGGAACGAGGGAGCCCCTTCGACCACGGGTGCGAGGAACTCCCTCACCCGGGTCGTCGCCGCCTCGATTTCCGCTTCGGAAGGAGTCGAACCAGGCACCAGGAACGACCGCAACAGGTCGTTGGGGTCCTTGCTGTCGCTCTGGTAGGCGGGTCGGGCTACCCGGGCCACGGACCCGAGTCTGGCCGCGAACGCCCGCGTCGCCGCCTCCCCGGCCGGGTCCGCGTCGAGCATCACGGTCACGCGTGCCAGGCCGTGCCGGTCGAGCAGCGTCCGGGCGGCCTCGTCGTGGTTCGCGGTCGCACCGAGCAGACCCACCGCGTCCAGGCCCGCTTGCCGCAGCGTCAGCACGTCGAACTCGCCCTCGCACACGACCACGTGGTCGCACCCGTGGCCCAGGCTTTGCAATCCATACAGAGGAGGGCACGGCACACCCGCGAGCTTCCGGTGCGCCAGGCCTTTGGGAACGTCGGCCCCGATACGCCGGCCCGTCAGCGACGCGACCTGCCCGTCCTCGAACACGGGGAAGACCACGCACCCGTACAGGATGTCGTACTCCCGACCGTCCCTGGACCGCGCCAGGAAGCCGACCTCACGGAATTGCTCCAGGGTGTGGGGCTTGGAGTCGCCTTCCAGAGCAGCGTGCGACTGGCCATGCGGCCAGAAGCCCAGGTGGGCGCCGCGGATCGTGTCGTCGAGGAACCCCCGGCCCCGAACGTACGCCAGGGCATCGGCACCCTTACCCGGGTCCCACAACCACTTCTCGGCCTGGGCCGCGATGTCGCCGAGGAGCCGGGCCGTGGTCCGCCGCTTCTCCTGCGTCGCGATCCAGGCCGGCGACGGCGGCACCAGGTCGATCCCCGCCTCCGTGGCGAGCGCCTGCAGCGCGTCCACGAACGTCCCGCCATGCGCGTGCCGCCATGCGTCGAACACGTCGCCGTACGCGCCGCACCCGAAGCAGAAGAAGTGACCGTCGGGGTAGAGGTGGAGCGAGGGCGTCTTTTCGCCGTGCAGGAAGCAGAGCCCGACGAAGTGGCCGGCGCAGCCGTTCGGCTTGAGTTCGGTGAGACGTCCGACCACGCTGGCCAGGGAAACCCGGCGCCGCACCTCGGCGACCACGTCGTGCGGTTCCGTGATCCCGCCCGAGAACCTACCCATCGCGTCCGCTCCCCTCGGAATCGCCGTCCGTCACCGAATGGCCACTGCCCGCCCCGTCGCCCTGCTCCCGGCACGCATCCAGGAAGGCCCGGAAGTCCGACGCGGCCACCCGGCGGTTTCGCCCGAACTTGAACGACGGCAGGGCGCCGCACCGGATCCGCCGCCACCATGTCAGGCGGCTCTCACCCGTCAGTTCCGCGAGCTGCTTCAGGCTCAACATCGGGTCGTTCATGAGCGCCTCCTGCGACCGCCGGGGGAAGGCCCGCTTGCAACGTCAGGATATGTCCGACACATCCTGAGTGCCACCGTAACCACCTGTTATTGTTAGGATAGAATCGTTCAGGTTCCCGGCCATTTCGTCCGGGTGGGCGCAGTTCGACCGCAAGGGCGGCGTGGATCCGCTGCCATCACAAAGGATTGCGGGAGGAAGGAAACAGTTTTCCTACGGGGGATTACGTCCGGACTTTCTTCCCACGGGCCTTGCGAACGCGGTCGGCAAGTCGCTGGAAACGCTCCCGTGGTTTCCTTTCCTCAAGGAACCGCCAGGGGATCGTCAGCATCAGCAGGATCGTCATCTCGTCGTGATCGAGGTCGCGTCCGTCCTGCTCCTTCAGGTCGTCCAAGGCCCCGACCATCAGGCGCAGCGCCTGCGCGTGGCCCGTTCGCGGACGGCCGGCGCGCCCCGTCCGCGCTGCCGCGAACTTCGGAAGCCTCAGCGTCCAGGTGGCAAGCAGCCGGATCGCTTCGCTGACCTCCTGCGGCTGGTAGTTGCGAAGGCGCTCGCCCGTTGGAGTCGTGAAATCCCGCGCCACCCGGGCCGCGGCCTGCAACGCCTCCTGCGTCTGGCGCAGTCCCTTCACCACATCGGAGGACAACTGGTCCGCCACGTTGAATCCCAGGAGCGCCTCGCGCAGCCTGTCGGACGCGAGCACCTCGCTGACCTCGGGGCTTCGACCCACCCAGAAGGGTTCATGGATCGTGCCGTCGCTGTCCATGAACCCATCCCTCAGAAGGGATTCGACGGGGTACGAATCGCCGACCGAGCCCACGGGAGGAGGCTGCCCTAGGCTCAGGCCGGTCGTTCGTTCGAACTTCCTGAACAGACGCCGCCACTCGCGAGCCAGCTCGACAAGCTCCGGCGTCGGGCGGCAGTACCGATTGATCAGGCCTTCATGCCGTGGCTCCCCATTCATGTTCGTGCTCCCGGCTTCATCGCCGGCACCGATGCATCCGCGGTGCCCGGCTTCGGATGGTAGCACGAGCGAGCCGACCCCCGGGCCCTCATCAGGCAGGCCGTCGATTGCTCACAACCCACTGATATAAAGCGGTTATTTCCCTTGCAATGCCCCGATCACAGAGCAAACATGACCTCACGAAGCGGGGGCAACCCGCTGAATTGTAAGGAGCAACACATGGGCAACGCGATGAAGAACCTGGTCGAGACGAAGGTCGAGAAGAGCCTGGGCGGCAACGCGGTGGACCTGGTGCTCCACTGGCGCGAGGCCGGGAGCCAATGGCGCCGCATCCAGGCCGAGACGTACCGGATCGCAGCGCGCATTGCGGAGTGCAGCGAGGACGCCGGGTGGTGCGTGGACCCCCATGCCGACTGCGGGATCCTGGGCCACGGGCTGCTCGGGACCTACATCCGCCTGGAACTGGCCAACGGAACCGAGGCCGAGGCGGCGATGGCGAAGCGGGTGGCCATACGGGTCATCGAAGAGGCCATCGCGGACAGCAACGACTGAAGGGGGTTTTCGATGCGCGCAACGCACGAAGTCCAGGTCTGGAACCACAAGGGGTCATGGCGGACCCGCTGGTATGCCTGCGAGGTCATCGGCCGGCATCCCGCGCCGACCTCGTTCGTGGACGGCGGCCTGGTCGAGGACTGGTACGATGTCCGCGTGCGCGACGGGTCGGTCTACGAGTGGTGCAACCCCGAGTGCATCCGGGTCCGGACGGCCCGGTGAAGGAGCCGACGATGGACACGACGGGACTGAAGAGGCCGGTGGTGCGGCTGGTGGGCGAGGACGGGAACGCCTTCGCGATCCTCGGGCGGGTCCGCCGGGCCATGCGCCAGGCCGGATGGCCGAAGGACGCGATCGACGGCTTCATGGCCGAGGCGACGTCCGGGAACTACGACTACCTCCTCGCGACCGTGCTGGACCACTGCGACGAGCCCGCGGACGACAACGGGGAGCAGGACTGATGGAGGCGACGATGGACCTGAAGGTGTGGCGCCGGATGAACGAGGATGACGAGTGCCTGGAGGTGCAGATCGGGACGTGGCCCGAGGGAGCCCCACGAACGAGCCTGCTGGAGCCCGTCACGAGCGGTGGCTGGGCCGGGCACCACAACCGCCGCCTCCACCTCATCGTCTGGCAGATCGAACCGGCCGGGTGGCGTGGGATCGTGGCCGGGCCGAAGGGGTGCTTCGCGAACGACGACCTCGCCCCGACCCCGGAAGAGTCCCTGATCCTCGCTCTCCGCGCCTACCCCTTCGACCTCGGGAACCACTGACCTTCCGTTGCCGTCGCACCCTGCCGCTAGAATGCCATCGTCGAGAACGTCCCCGAACGCGTCGCGAGGTAGGGGCTATGGAATGGGTGCTCGGCGGCCTCGAGGTCCTGGTGGTCGTGACGGTCCTGGCGTTCGCGGTGCTGGTGGTCCTTGCAGTCCTCTACGCGCTGTTTCTGGTAGGGGCTGTCGTCCACAGCATGCTCGCCCCGCTGTCCGAGGAGGACCGGGCGCTACGCGCCACCATCGCGGCGTTCAGGGAGAACGACAGGCGCGATCATCCCCACCCGGTTCGTCCGTCCAGTGGGTCGGGCCTGCTCCTCGGCCTGCTCCTTGGCTGGCTCTGGTGGGGCGACGACTGACCTGGTTCGCCTTGGTCCTACCGCGAGAACGTGAGCGCAGCCCTCGCCATCGGAGCGCAGCCTTCGCAGTAGTCGCGTCCGTTGACCTGGATTGCGCAGAGGTCACGATCGACCGCCCCAAGGGACGCGGTCACGACGACCGACGGGACCAACGCCCGGGAGCAGCCGTCTCCGTCGCACTGCCGCCAGGGACAGATGCTCATCGGCTTCGCCTTCAGCGTGTCCTCGACGCCGCGGGCCAGTTCCGGGCCGTTCCTCGGGCGCAACCCCCTTGAAGGTGGCGCAGCCGCTAGACGGACCCACTCAGCCCTCGTGATTTCCATGGAGACCCTCCCACTCTCGGCGAACGGAGGATAGGCAATCGGTCAGCCCCAGGCCCATCGGCCAGAGGGGAGGCAGGTAAGAGGGCTCAAGGTAGAGGCATCAGACAGCGCCCCCCGAGACCCGCGTAGCGGAGCGAAGGCGCGTCGTTGATGCGGCGCGACGACTGCAGGTTCGACGCGTCGGAGCGGAAGCCGCCGCCCCGCAACACGCGGTAGGAGCCGCTTGGCGAGACCCACGCACTGCCGTCCGTCGGCGCTCCCGAGTAGTCTGAGTGCCACCAGTCCTCGACCCACTCCCATACGTTCCCTGCGATGTCCAGCGCCCCGCTCCACGATGCTCCGGCCGGCATCGAGCCCGCCGGCTTCGTCCCGTCGACTCTGTCTCAGTCGGAGCCAAGCAAAATAGCGAACTTCTGGAAGGGGGCGGATCGGTGCGTCCGGTGGGGGCGGGCCGAGGCGGCGTACATCCCCCGAAGGAACGCAGCGCGGCTCGCGACCGGCTCGCCGAAACGCTTGGCCGGCTGGTACCGGAATGGGACTGGATGCTTGCCAGGGCCGCGGACCGCGCGGTGAATTCCTGACCGGGTCCACCGAAACGCCGAACGCATGCCGACGTCCGTCTTGCAGCTTCCGGGTCTTTCACCACATGGTCTCGGATCGTTTCCTTTTCGTCGCGAGGCCGGCGGACCGCGTCCCGCGCGTCCCTACCCGGGTCGACGGCACCGATGTCCCGGTCACGACCGGTCGGATCCGCCGATTCGTGACGGCACGCCCCATCCTGTCGTATCCTCGGGTTCGGGCGGGGGCGCGCAACCGGTTCGGCCCCCGCCTCCCGATCGGGCCGTCCCGCGGACCCGCGGGCCGGGGAGGAGACGCGATTCATGGCGATGCGCCCGACGACGCGACGGCTCCTCGGCGTCCTGGCGGTCCTCGCGCTGGCGACCGCGGGCGCCGGCCTGTGGGTCCGGCACCAGCAACGCCATCCGGTCGTCGTGGGGGCGTTCCAGGACCCGTTCCTTTTCCCGGACGGGACGCGCGTGCGGGACCGGGCCGACTGGCAGGCGCGCCGCGCGCAGATCAAGGACCAGTTGGCCCGCATCCAGTACGGGCGGATGCCCGGCCCTCCCCGCGCCATCGAGGTCGCGATCCATTCGACCCACAGGCGCGAGGACGGCAGCGCGTACGAACAGGTCGTCCTGACCGTCGTGCCCAACGGCCCCTTTTCCGACCGCCGCTTCTCATTCGGGCTGGACCTGTACACCCCCCCTGGCAGCGGGCCGTTCCCCGCGATCGTCAGCGTGGGGCCCGACGGCACGGGGAGTGCGGTTGCCAACCACGTCCAGATCACGGGACGCGGGTTCATCTATGCGTGCGTCCACCACACCGACCTGGGCCCGGACACCGGCGGATTCGACCGCGTCGGACCGGCCCAGGCCGCGTATCCCGACCACGACTGGGGCAGCCTGGCGGTCTGGGCCTGGGGTGCGATGCGCGCCGCGGACTACCTGCTGGCAGAACCGTGGGTCTCGGCGGCCGACGGCTTCCCCGCCGTCGATGCGACGTCCCTGATCGTCACCGGGCACTCGCGTCGCGGAAAGGCCGCGATGCTGGCCGGGGCTTTCGACGAGCGGTTCGCGCTGGTCGCGCCGAACGGCAGCGGGTGCGGAGGCGCCGGCAGCTACCGGGTTCGGGGCTTCCGTGCCGAGACGCTGGGAGCGATCACGTCCCCGGACCGCTACAAGGCCTGGTTCCAGCAGGACTTCGGCCGGTTCGCCGGACGCGAAGCGGACCTGCCCTTCGACCAGCACTTCCTGCGCGCGCTGGTGGCGCCGCGGCGGATCCTGTCGACCGACGCCACCGGCGACCTGTGGGCGAACCCGGTCGGCACCCAGGCGGTGTACGAGGCCGCCCAGCCGGTG
>JARKOL010000206.1 GCA_029975745.1 Myxococcota bacterium
TCCAGCGGCACCGTACGATCCAGGCGACCGCCCGCGATCACCATGCCGCCATTGTGCTGGGCCAGATGGCGCGGCAGGTGACGTGCGCCGTTCCACAGTTCGATGAAGCGCGCCACCCGGGTGTCCGCCGGATCCAGGCCCGCCTCGGCGACACGTTCGGCAAAGCCCTCGCCCGTGTCCCAGAACTCGAAATGGCCGATCAGGCGCCCCAGTCGGTCCAGTCGCGCCGGGTCCAGCCCCAGAACCTTGCCCAGTTCGCGCGATGCCAGTCGCCCCTGGAACGTGATCACGGCCGCCGTCATGCCGACCGAGCGAGCGCCGTAGCGCTGATAGACGTACTGGATCACCTGCTCGCGATCGTCGCCGGAGGGCAGGTCCAGGTCGATGTCGGGCCACTCGCCACGCTCCTCGGACAGGAATCGTTCGAACAGCAGGTCGTAGGCGATCGGGTCGATCGCGGTGATGCCCAGCGCATAGCAGACGATCGAGTTGGCGGCCGACCCGCGCCCCTGGACCAGGATGTCGCGCCGCCCGCAGAAGCGGACCAGGTCATCGACCAGCAGGAAGTAGCCGGCCAGGTCCAGCTTCCGAATCAGCGCCAGTTCGTGGGCGACCTGGCGCGTCACCCGTTCCGACGGCACCCGGTAGCGGCGACGCACCCCCTCGTCCACGCGCGCCGCCAGCAGGTCGGATTCGGACGCCCCGTCCGGGGCCATGAACCGCGGAAAGCGATACCCGGTATCGTCCAGCGCGAAGGTCAGGCGATCGGCCAGATCGGCGGTGGCCCGCAGGATCCCGGGCCGATCGGCGAAGCGCCGGGCCATCTGGTCCGTCGAGGCCATCGCGTGGCGGTGGGCGGGGGCCAGCAGACCGCCGGCCTCGTCCAGGGTGACGCGGTGACGCAGCGCCGTGAACGCATCCAGGATGCCGGCCTGGTCGGCCGTCGCGTAGCGCACGTCGTTGGATGCAACGCACCCCACGCCCAGGGTCGATGCCAGATCGGCCAGCAGCCGGTTGCCGTGCTCCTGGACGGGATCGCCGTGGCGCTGGAGATCCGCGAACACCCCATCGGCACCGAACGTGCCGACCAGCCGATCCAGCACGTCGCGCGCCGCCGGGCGACCGTGCCGCCGGGCCGTCGCCAGCACCGGACCGTCCAGGCCGCCCACCAGGGCAACCAGGCCACCGGACAAACGTTCGAGCATCCGCGGCGTGACCCGGGCATCGCCCTTGCCGCGCCCGGCATGCGCATCGGTCAACAACTCGCACAGGTTGTGCCAGCCCGCGACGTCCCGGCACAACAGCAGCAGCGACGACGAATCCGGGGCGGACTCCCGACCGGACCGGTCCCCGGAGCCGGTTTCACCCGCCATCGAATGCCCCTGCGTCGCCGCCGGCCCGGCATCCGCTTCCAGCCGAACCCGCGCGCCCACGATGGGCCGGATCCCGGCGTTCCGGGCTGCCTTGACGAACCGGGGCACCGCGTAGACGCCGTCGGCATCCGCCAGTGCCAGGGCCCCCTGCCCCAGTTCGGCGGCCCGGCTGACCAGATCCTCGGGGTGGGAAGCCGCAGCCAGGAAGCTGAAGGCGCTGGCGGCCCGCAGTTCGACGTATTCCGGAGTGCTGGATGCCATCGTGCCCGCCCCGGACCTAGTCAAGCCCGCCTTCCGCGAACCATCGGTCCTGCGCCATGTCGTGCCACAAGCGGTACAGGCCGCGCCCTGAAATCTCGACGTCCCAGCACGCCCCTGCCAACGGACGGTCGGTCCACCAGGCGGCGTCGATGTACCAGGGCCCGGCCGCATGAACGACCGGTCCGGACAACCCCGCGCCGTCGATCGCGGCCGGACGCCCCGCAAGGACACGAACCCGGACGGCCGGCAGATCGGCGAACCGCCGCAACGCCAGCGCCACCGGACGCCCCCCGAGACCCGGACGCACCTGGGGCAGCGCGCGCGGCGCGAACGGGCCCAGTTCGCCGCCGCTCCGCGCCCGGCCATCGCCGGCCACCGGCGCCCCGACCGCCTCGGGTCCCGCCAGCGCTCCCAGACGCCCCAGCAGGTTGCCCAGGGTCCCCGGATCCGGCATGGGGATGCCGAACAGGTCGCCCTGGGCGGGAATGGCGAGGTCCCCGGTGGCCGACACCGAGAACCCCCGCACCGCCGTCGGCGGAGGGGTCGCGTCGATCGCCCGGCGCAGCAGTCCGACCAGGGACCGCACCTCGCCGGTGGGCGCGGCGGGCCTGACCGAAACGACGTGGACGCCCGCCGGTTCCAGATCCAGGGACAGGGTCAGCATGGAGGGCACCATCCGTCGCGCCCCCAGACGCGACACGAGCCGCTCGACCGACGACGAAAGCAGGAAGGCCAGGGGTTCGACCCGGTCCAGCGTCCAGTCCAGGTCCACCGCCTCGACGAAGGCCTCGCCGGGAGGCAGCGGGTCCAGCGACGCCCGATCCAGCCCCCGGGCCAGCGCGTGCCGGTCCATCGCCTCGGGCCCCAGGCGGACCCCCAGCCCCGGCCCCAGTGCCGCGAACTGCGCGACGGTGCGAATCCCCAGTCCATCGAGAGCCGCGGCCAGATCGGGGGACGGATCCAGAATCGCGATGGGCAGGTCGCCGACCATCGCCGTTTCCCGACCCGGCACCAGTTCCGTGACCCCCGGTCCCGAGCGCGCCGCCATCCGGGCCAGCCGGGGCCCCGCCGCGATGCCGACCCGAACCGACAATCCCACCCGGGCGGAGACCGCCTCGATCGCGCTTCCCAGGGCACCATGCGTCGCGTGCATCCCGGAAAGCCCGCGGGCATCCAGCACGACCGCATCCAGTCCGCAGGCCGCCACGCAGGGAGAGAAGCCGAGCGCCACGTCGATCAGGGCCTGGCGCGCCGCCTCGATCACCCGTTCCGACACGACGCGCAGCACGGCTCCGGGGGCCACGGAGCGTGCCTGGGACGGCGTCATTCCCACCGCCACGCCGGCACCACGCGCCGCCCGGGACACATGCGTCACGCAGGCGCGCGTACCGGCACCCCCGATCACCGCGAGCGGCACCTGGGCCAGTTCCGGGTCCGTCCGCCGCAGCGCCTGCAACGGCAGGCCCGGCGCCAGCACGCAGACGAAGACCCGGTCCGCATGACACATGCGTTTCGATTCCGTCATCCCGCCCTCGTCCCCTCGCGATCGAACACCAGCGCCTCCGGCATCCACAGGGCCAGTTCCGCCTGCCCTTCCGGTCCGGCCACCTGGACCCGAGCACCCGCCAGCACCTGGCCCGGCCCCCGTCCCCCCAGCCAGGTCGTCCCGGCAACCGACACCCCGACTCGAAGGGCCGCGTGCGACGACGCCACGTCCCCCCGATCCAGCACCAGCACCGTCGTCCGCGCCCGCTCGGCCGCCCGCGCCACGCGAAGCCACGCCGAGGACTGCGCCCCCCAGCCCGGGGCATCCGTCGGCCGAACGACCACCACGCCGAAGCCGCCCGCCTGGATCACCGCCTCGGTCGCCGCCAGGAGTCCCGGCACCGACAACGGCCCACGGACCCACAGCACCCGGGTCAGGTCGGCCCCGGCCACCTTCAGCGCCCCAGAATCCAGCGAACCGTCCCCGTCAACCCAGCAGGCAAGGCCCCCCCTTGCCGTCATTTCCGCGACGGTCGCCACGGCGACGGCCGTGCGTCCGGAAAGCCCCGGCGCCACGGCCCGCAGCGTGCATAGCCGTCCCTCGGGCCAGCCACCACCCAGCACCGCATCCAGCGCCGCAAGACCGGTCGGGTGTCGGGGCAGCTCGAGCGCAGGCGCCCCACCCCAACGGACCAGACCGGTCGGCAGGTCGCGCAACACCCTGGCAACGGCATCCCGACCGGCCACGTTTTCCCCGCCAAATAACCCTTGGACACGGTACTGAACATTTGTTCACGTGTCAAGAAACGGCAAGCCCCGGCAAGGGGGAACCGGCGTGGACGCACTCCAGAGGAAATCGGAAATCCTAGTCGATCAGGGCGGCGCGAATGGCCTCGTCCAGCCCCGCGACGTTGAACGGCTTGCACAACACCGAGGTCGCCGACAGGCTGCCCACCTTGGCCTGAACGTCCGAGGAGGAGAAGCCCGTGACCAGGATCGCCGGAATCTGCATCCCCGCGGCACGCAGGGCCTCGACCAGTTCCAGGCCGGATCGATCCGGCATGAGCACGTCCACCAGCAGCAGGTCGAACCGTCCCGGCTCGCGCATCAACAGCTCCAGCGCCGAGTCCATGCCGTCCGCCTGCATCCCCTGGTGCCCCAGCCGCGCCAGCATGTCCAGCAGCACCCGGCGCACCATCGGATCATCGTCAATCACCAGCACCGACCGGGCGCCCAGCGGGGTCAGGACATCAGGCACGCGCGACACCGGCAGTTCCTGGGTCTCCCGTCGCACCTTGGCGGCCGGCAGGTACACCCCGATCGTGGTCCCCTGCCCCATCCGGGACTCGACCACCAAGAACCCCTTGTGAATCTTCACAATCCCATGAACGACGGCCATCCCCAGCCCTGCGCCCACGGCCATCGGTCGGACCGAAAAGAACGGGTCGAACAACCGAGACACCACCTCGTGGGACACGCCGCCTCCCGTGTCGGACACCTCGATCCGCACGTACGTCCCCCCCGGCATGTTCGGCAACGGTCGGGGCGCTCCGCTGGCGAATGTCCGGTTCACCGCGCGCACCTCCACCAACCCTCCCTCGGGCATCGACTCGCGGGCGTTCGCCACCAGGTTCGCGATGACCTGCTCGATCTGGGGACGATCCGCCTCGATCACGCGCAGGTCCTGGGCGACGTCCAGCCGGAACCGCCACCGGGCGTCCACTCCCTGCGCCAGCAGCGACACCGTCCGAGGCAGCATCTCGCGCAGATCCAGCGGCCGCAGCACCGGCACGGTCCGACGCGCAATCGTCATCAGCAGCCCCGTGGTCGCCACCGCCCGATCCGCCGCGTCCAGGATCGTCGAGGCGGCCTGATGGTCCTGGGAGCCCGGCGCCAGACGCGCCACCAGCAGCGACGCGTATCCCACGATACCCGAAAGGATGTTGTTGAAATCGTGGGCCAGTCCGCCCGCCATCGTGGCAATCGTGTCGCTCTTCTGGGCCTGGCGGACCATCCCCTCCATGGACTTGCGAGCCGTCACGTCCGCGCCCATGAAGACCACGTACCGCAGGCCCCCCTCGTCATCCAGGATGGGGAACGCGCTGGCCTCCAGCCAGACCACGTCGCCCGGGGCGCCCTCGGAGGTCCGGCCGGCCGCATCGTCCAGGCGGGCAACGGGGATCTCCATCCCCTCCAGGACCGCCCCCTGGTACACCCCCCCCAACGCATCCGCGACCTCCGGCGCGTGGCGGCGAATCAACGCTTCCAATTCGGTCCGATGGGCCGTGGGGTCGGGCGCCCCCGTCAACCTCACGAAGGCCCGGTTCGCCCCGACCACGAGCCCCTGCGCATCGGTGATGGCAATCGCCAGCGGTGCGTTGCCGAACACCCGTTTCAGAACAGGCAGCACCTCGCCGGAGGGCAGTGCCAGGCTCAGTCCTGGAACCGTCTTCATTGCAGCCACCTGCGAACCCGTGATTGCGACGATTGTATCACGGTTTGCCCACCCGGACGGTCCACGGCTATACTTCCGACCCGGAGGAGGCCGTCATGTCCGAAGTCGTCCGCGTCCCACTGACCCCCAGGGGCTTCCAGGAACTGGAGGCCGAACTGCGAAAGTGGAAGGAGGAGCGACCGCTGGTGATCAAGGCGATCGGCGAGGCCCGCGCCCACGGGGACCTGTCCGAGAACGCCGAATACCACGCGGCCCGCGAGCGCCAGGGCATCCTGGAGGCGAACATTCGCCGCCTGGAGGACATCCTTTCGCGCTCCGAGGTGATCGACCCCACGAAGCTGTCGGGCTCGAAGGTGCGTTTCGGCGCCACGGTGACGCTGTTCGACGAGGAACGCGACGAGGAAGTGACCTACCAGTTGGTCGGGGACGCCGAGGCCGACATCGCCCGGAACCGCATCTCGGTCATGGCGCCTCTGGGGCGCGCCCTGATCGGCAAGGAGGACGGCGACGACATCGAATTCAAGGCGCCCGGCGGCACCCGGAAGCTGTCCATCATCCGCGTCGAATACGTCTGAACCATGAGCGAACCCCGTCGATTCACCAGTGGCGCCCCGGATCGCACGCGCGCCATCGCCGCCGCCCTGGCCCACGAGGCCGGTCCCGGGGACGTGCTGGGCCTGGTCGGGGATCTGGGCGCCGGCAAGACGGTCTTCGTCCGGGGCTTCGTCCAGGCGCTGGGCGGCGATCCCGGCCAGGTCCGCTCGCCGACCTTCACCCTGATGAACCTGTACGACGCGTCCCTGCCGATCTACCACTTCGACCTGTACCGGCTGGGCAGTTCCGAGGATCTGGAGGGCGTCGGATTCGTCGAGTTCGCCCGCGGCGACGGCATCACGCTGGTCGAGTGGGCCGACCGGATCCCCGCGATGACGGGCGAGGTCACGCGCTGGGTCCGCATCGACTTCGGCCCCGGCGAGGACGACCGCACCCTGACCGTGACCGACGCCTGCTGAACGCCCCCGCGGCGCATCTCCCCCTGGCGACGCGACGCGCGACATGGTACACAACGCCGGGCTCCGACGGCACGAGGGAGACATGGGCTTCAACCAGAACTCGATCAGTTACACGACCTACGAGGTGCTGCAGGCGCCGCCCGACTGGAAGGAGGCGGTGGTCGAGGGCCTGCGCCAGGGACGCATCTACGCGATCGACATCGACGCCGGGCGGGACAAGGCCGCCGGGTTCGCGGTGTTCGACGATCCGCTGAACACCGAGTTCGAACCCGAGAACTGCGTGTTCGACCCGCTGGTCCTGTTCTCGTTCCGGATGGACAAGCTGACGGTTCCGGCCTCGACGCTGAAGCTGTACATCCGTCGCCGCGTCCAGGAGAACCTGGCCGCCACCCGACGCGAAAAGATGCCGCGCCAGGAACGCGACGAACTGGCCGAGATGGTCCGCACCGACCTGCTGCGCCGGGCGATCCCCGCCATCTCGGGCACCGACGTCGTCTGGGACACCGCCAGCGGGCGGCTGCGACTGTTCTCGACCTCGGCGGTCGTCTGCGAGGAATTCCTGATCCGCGCCCGCGAGTTCCTGCAACTGGAACTGCGCGCCATGAACACGGTCGGCGTGCTGGAGCGCTACCTGGACGAGCGCGACCTGCACGAGGCGTATCACCTGCTGCCCGCGACCTTCCTGGCGCCGGGCGCCAACGGCATCGTCCGCCAGAAGGAGGAATTCTGATGCTTGAACTCAGCATGGCGGACAAGTTGCGGCGCACGCAGTTCCTGGGGCGCGAGTTCCTGACCTGGCTGATGTTCCGGGCCGCGCAGGACGACGGCATCTTCCGCGACGCGGATGGACGCGTGACCGAGGTCTTCTTCGAGCGCGCGCTGACGCTGGACGGCGAGAACC
>JARKOL010000399.1 GCA_029975745.1 Myxococcota bacterium
TGCATCTCCAAACCGGTCACCGGACCGGAACACGTCCCCTACTCCGAGACCTCGCCCCCCGCCGGCATCTGGCCGATGCGGAAGATCACGAACTCCGCCGGCTTGACCGGCGCCATGCCGACCTCGACGATCATCTGGCCCGCGTCGATCACCTCGGGCGGGTTCGTTTCCTCGTCGCACTTGACGTAGAAGGCCTCCTCCGGCGTCTTGCCGAACAGCGCACCCTGCCGCCACAGGCGCATCAGGAACGCGGTCAGGTCGCGGGTCACGCGCTTCCACAGGCGCGCGTCGTTCGGCTCGAACACGACCCACTGGGTGCCCGCCTCGATCGACTGCTCGGCCATGTTGAACAGCCGGCGCACGTTGACGTACCGCCAGGAGGCGTCGCTGGACACGGTGCGCGCGCCCCACACCCGGATGCCCCGGTTCGGGAACGCCCGGATGCAGTTGATCCCCTTCGGGTTCAGCAGATCCTGCTCGCCCTTCGTGATCGTGTACTTCAGGCCCAGGGCCCCCCGGACGACCTCGTTCGCCGGAGCCTTGTGAACGCCGCGCTCGCCGTCCGAACGGGCATAGATCCCGGCCATGTAGCCCGAGGGCGGCTGGAAGATGTTGCCCTTGACCGGGTCATAGACCTCGACCCAGGGGAAGTAGTAGGCCCCGTACTTGCTGTCGCGCGGCTTGGGCAGCTTGTCGACGCCGCCCTTTTCGATCACCTCGGGCGCATCCAGGATCGCGAAGCGGTATCGCATGTTTTCGCAATGCGACAGCACCGCGTCCTGGATCACGGGATCGGTCTGGCCGGGCGCGCAGACGATGTTGATCTCGTCGATCTCCTCCAGCGCCTTCAGGCCGGTCCGCGCCCCGGGGCCGCCGTCGGTGCCGATGTACAGCGCGGCCCTGTTCCTGGCCTCGGCCTTCTCGGCCTTGTCGCCCTTCTCGCCCTTCTCCGCCTTCTCGGTCGGCTCGACACCGACGTTCAGGACGAACGCACGAGCCCCGCCGTTGTTGAAGAACCCGTACACCGCATGGGCCAGGTAGTCGCTGCTGGCGAAGTCACCGAACTGCTTGGTGAACTGCGACCAGTTGGTAACCAGTACCGGCTTGTTGACGGGCCCGACTTTCGATTCCCCGATGAAGGCGGCCGTGCTGGTGCCGACCATCTCCAGGGGTTTCGTTCCGCGGTCCACTTCCTCGACATACACACCGGGAGACAGGTACGAAGTAGCCATTGCGTCCTCCTTCCAGAGCCGAAAGGTTCCCCCAAAATAAGGTACGCCGGCTGGTTTCCCCCGCTGCCCGCGCTACTGCGGGCGCACGGCGAGATCCCGACCAGTGACCCGCTTCAACGCATCGGAACGACGATCCGATTCGATCCGGAACTTCACGTAATAGAACAGGGACGGACGAACCTCCTCGTTCAGCGAACGCCAGAACGACAAGGAATCATTGAAATCAGACTGGAGGTTCGGAAACACGTTCAGCTTGTCGTTCGGCAGGAACGACTCGCCTCGAAGCCGATCCCCGAACAGCACCGGGTTCTCCAGGAACGTCTTCACCACGAGCCCCAGCAGCACGTGCTCCTCGTCGGGCGAGTTGCCGTGGACCGAGACCAGGAACTGTCCGTGCATATAGACCGGCGCATCCTGGTAGTAGTCGATCAGCCGCCCCTCCCGATCGTGCGTCGTCACCAGGTGATCGGTGCGCTCCTTGTAGCCGGGCGCCCAGGCCAGATGGTAAAGGTACGCGTTCACGGCGGGCAGGCTCTTGATGTTGTCCTTCTTCGGCTTTTCGTTCGACACCGTGACCGTCGTGAATCCGGCGTCGCGGAAGGACCGCTTCAGCAGGTCCTTGATCGTGTCGCCGATGTCGCGAACGACCTCGAACTGACTCATGGCGAAAGGCCCCGGGGGATCATCGTCCACCATTAGCAGGTCGCTCCCGTACTGTCAATTCACGCGGCACATCAAAGTCCTTGCGAACTCAAGGAGATCCGCCGAATCCCGCCCCCAGGCCTACTCGGGACGCGGGATCGCGTCCACCCCCAGGTCCGAAGCCGGAATCACCGCCACGGCGTAGGGGCTGGCCCCCTTCGTCGCACGGATCTCCAGATAGTAGGTGCCCTCGTCCAGGTGCAGGGGCTCGATCACATCGACGGCACGACCGGCCGCTCGCGTGATCTGGCGGATGCGCTTGCCCTTGGCATCCAGCAGGCGAACGCGTGCCTTCAGATCGGGACGGTCCCAGTCGATCCGGAACGCCACGGTTTCGGGGGTCGCCAGGTCGATGCGCAGGAAATCGACGGCGTCCCCCGCCGCATCCACCTCGTCCATGGCCAGGGCCCCCCAGGCCAGATCGGCCGCGCCGGCCCGGGAGTCGTCCCCCTTCATCGCCCCGGTGGCGCCCCCGCAGGCAAGTCCAAGCGGGAACAGCATCCAGAACGCCCATGTCGCCTGCCGCATCACCACTCCGAGGAACGTGGACAAGGCCAAGCGTTCATCGGCCAGGCCGGGTTGTCAAGAAGGAACCACGGACGACGTAACGCCCCGGAAGCATCGAAACCGGGCATTCCGGCCATTGACGATCGGGGATGGAAGCGGATAATCCCCTTGGGAATCCGCAGGGATGATTCGCCCATGAACTGGCGTCGCGCGGGTCTTGCATCGGGCATTCTCTTCGGACTGGCGGGCCTCGTCGGGTGCGAGGCCGCCGCCCCGGAGTCGCCCCCCGTCGTCCAGGGGGATCAGTGCGCCAGCGCCGGCCTGTCCGGCTGCATGGAGCGAACCCGGGTCGTTTGCGCCCAGGGGGACGGCCACCGGGTCTGGGTGCCCGTGGCCGAGTGCGGCTTCGGCTGCCAGAATGGCGCGTGCATCCCCGGCAGGGACTGCGAGGGTCAGTGTCCGACGGAAGGCCTGACCGGCTGCCAGGGCAATCGGCTGTTGACCTGCGCCATGGGCGACGGGTGCCGCGTCTGGGCCGAGGTGGCTTCCTGCGCCCGCGGCTGCGAAAACGGCGCCTGCGTCCAGGAGGTCGCCCGGGATCAGTGCCCCGGCATCGGGGTCTCGGGATGCCTGGGGAACACCCGGGTCGTCTGCGAGCGAGGCGACGGCATCTACGTATGGGTTCCGGTGTCCGAATGCCAGGGCGGGTGCCGCGACGGGGCCTGCCTGCCGGGCGGCGCATGCGACGACCAGTGCCCGGGCGAGGGGGTCACGGGCTGTTCCGGTGACCGCCTGGTGGTCTGTGCCCAGGGCGATGGCTGCCGAGTCTGGGCCAGTGTCGCCACCTGCGCCAAGGGCTGCGACAACGGGGCGTGCCGTGGCGGCGATTCCTGCACGAACGACTGCCCGACCGCCGATGCCCGGGACTGTGACGGGAACACGGTCCGCCTGTGCGTTCGGGGAAGCGACGGCTGCCTGCGCTGGACCGCGACGACCCCGTGCGCCAACGGATGCACCGACGGCTACTGCACCGGCGTCAACCCCTGCGTGGATCGATGCGAACGCGACGGCGCCTGGGGCTGCCGGGGCACCACCCAGACCCGATGCACGCTGCTGGACGGCTGCCTGGACTGGGTCGATGTCCAGACGTGCCCCGCAAGCTGCACGGACGGCCAGTGCGACACCGTCTGCCGCCCCGCCTGCGCCGGTCGGGAGTGCGGCGACGACGGCTGCGACGGCAGTTGCGGAACCTGCCAGGAGCCGGCGCAGTGCGTCGATGGGACCTGCCAGACGACGTGCGTCCCGAATTGCTACCTGCGCGAGTGCGGAAACGACGGCTGCAACGGCTCGTGCGGCAGTTGCTCCGGCGGCGCCGTCTGCCAGTCCGGAGCCTGCGTCTGCACGCCCCAGGTGGGGAAGGCGTGCTGCGGAGGCAATGTCTGCTGGATCGATTCCTGCGGCGGCACGGGCAGCGTGGTCACCCCCTGTGCCTACGGATGCGAGTCCGGCGCCTGCAAGGCGTGCGTGCCGGCGTGCAGCGGTCGCGAGTGCGGCCCGGACGGATGCGGCGGAACCTGCGGGACCTGCGGGCAGGGCAAGGTCTGCAACGACTCGGGGCGCTGCGAGGTCCAGATCGGCGCCATGACGGTCACGGGGCGCCTGACCTA
>JARKOL010000400.1 GCA_029975745.1 Myxococcota bacterium
CGGGCGCGGGTACGGGCGCGGGGACGGGGCGGGTACGGGCGCGGGTAAGGGTACGGCTACGAGCCCTGGATATAGATCGGGATTTCCATGATCTGGTTGGCGCCGGCGAACGGGGCCAGGCGGACGCCCGTCGTCGCCGCCTTGATGCAACCGATCAGCTCGGAGGAGGGGTTCGGTCGCGTGCGGACTCGGCTGACCGCGACCGAGCCCTTGTTGATCAGGTAGAGGTGGACGGTGCCGCCCTCGAAATCGGGGTTGCGGCCGTACTCGGCGCGGAAGCACCGCACCAGACCTCCGGTCACGCTCTGCTGGATGCGGCCGATGTCCTGCTGGGTCAGCTCTCGTCCCCCGGACGCGGCGGCGGCATCGTAGGACAGGTCCAGCTCGGGCGCCGCCAGCGTGGCTTCCCCGGTCGTGCGCGTCCGGCCATTGGTCCGGCGGCGGGCGACCTGGGGCGCGGGTGCGGCGGGTTCCTCGGCCTGGATCTGGATGGGCTCCGCCTTCAGTTCATGCAGCGGGGACAGCACCTGGAACGACAGGTCGCGATAGTAGTGCGCCGGGTATCCGGCCAGCACGGGCGGTGGCGGGCGCAGCAGGAAGAAGGCCACCACCCCGCCCACCACGGCCAGCGCGCCCCCCAGGGCCAGGGGCAGGTGGCGGCTGCGGCGTGCCTGGCGTTCGACGACCTCGGTGTCCTGGGCGATCTCGCGACGACGTCGCTCCTCGGCCTCCTTGCGGGTCGCCTCGTCGATGTACTCCTTGAACCGGGGCACCTCGCCGACCCGGAACCACTGCCGCTTGCGCTGGTTGTACACCTCGGTGTCCGCCCAGATGTCGCGCTTCTGGATCAGACCCTGGATTTCCCGCGACGTGAACGGACCGAAGTCCATTCCGTGCTTGCGGTACATCCAACGGTCCAGCGCGTCGTCGGCAACGATTCGGGTCATGTCTTCCTGTCCGTTCGGCAGGCCCTGCGTCCAGACTTTTACCCTTTCGAGCGACCCGGATCAAGCGACTTCGAAATGTTGCGCTCAGCGGCCCGTCCGGCTTGCGACGGCGCGTGCCAGGTGTTCGCAAACCCAGTCCGGATGCGGGGCTGCGCCGGTCAGATCCTCGATCGACGTGATGGGAAGCCCGCGCATCTTGCAGGGGTCGATCCACTCGAATCCCTGCCAGCCGCGTCCCACGTTCAGCGCGATGCCGTGCGTGGTGCGTCCGCGGGACAAATGGAACCCGACGGACGCGACTTTGGCGCCGTCCACGTAGATTCCGGGTCGATCGGGGTCCCAGCATCCCCCGCGAACGTCGAAGGCCGCCAGGGTTTCCAGCACCGCGTCGCGCACGTGCTCCAGCAAGGTCGGCACGGTCAGGCGCAGCCGCTCGAGATCCAGGATGGGATAGACGACGGCCTGCTCCGGGTAGTGGAAGGTGGCGCCGCCGCCGCGATCGACCCGGAACAGCCCGATCCCCAGATCGGCCAGGGTCTGGGGCGAGGCGTGCAGTTCCTGGGGCGCCGTCCGACGCCCCAGGGTCACGGTCGGAGGGTGTCGCAACGCCAGCACGATGCCGGGCCACGCGCCGACGTCCAGTTCCGCAAGTGTCTCGGCCTGGAGGGCCAGCCCCCGGTCATACGGCACCAGTCCGAGCGGGCGCACGGCCAGGGGGGCGCGGGGGGAACGATCCGGGGCGCCGGATTCCATGGGGGCTTCGGGGTTCGGCTGCATCCGTGGGGGACCTACTCCTCGCCGACCGGGCCGCGGGACGCCTTGACCTGCGATCGCGCGTGCTTGTCGGCCAGCATCTTCTCCTTGGCGCGTGCGCTGCGGCGGCGCTTCTGACGCCGGATCTTCTCGATGGCCTGCCGCCGCGCGCTGGCCTGGCCCAGGAGTGCTTCCTCGATCCGGTCGGCCAGCCGCTTGCGCGCCAGGTAGCGGTTCAGGCCCTGGGTGCGTTCCTGTTCGCAGCGGACCATGGTTCCCGTCGGGCGATGCACCAGGATGACGCAGGTCGAGACCTTGTTGACGTTCTGCCCGCCCTTGCCGCCCGAGCGCGTGAACGACTCGTCCAGGTCCTCCTCGCGGATCCCCAGCGACTCCATGCGGTCTCGCAGCGTCTTCGCCTTGTCGGGCCCTACCGGGAAATCGACCATCCGGAAGCCTCCAGGCCGAACGATACCCGATGACCGTTCCGTGTTGAAGCCCGCATCGGTTCGGTGGGGGCAGGAACGCCTCGCGCGCCTGGAATTGTTGTCGGATGTTGGCTACACTCACCCGGCCTTGGGACCCGGCCTCGAGTAGGGCAGGAATGGGGGAAGACATGCGCACGACGGCTTTGGGGATTGCGGCGGCATGCGTGCTGGCGCTGGCGTGTTCCGGCGGTTCGGGGGACCAGAAGGATTCGGGCCCGATCGTGCCCGATGCGATCGAGGCGGACCTGGGGACGGACCCGGGCGAGGCGGATCCGGGAGTGGTCGAGGATCCGGGCGTGGCCGAGGACCCGGGTGTGGTTGCGGACACCGCCGTCGAGGACGAGGGGCAGGCTTCGGACGAGGGCGCCGTCGATCCGGGAACCGTCGAGGATGTCCCGGCGGACGAGGGGCCGACCGACGTCCTGACCCAGCGACCCGACGTGGACTGGGAGTCCCTGCCGACGCTGCCCGTGGACAAGACCTTCACGACGCGCTACGCCGCGGGTGTGGCTCGGGTCGATGTGACGCCTCTGACGCCGATCAACCTGTCGGGATACGGGTTCTGCATGGGGGACCAGAAGCTTTGCCGCCAGTCCGCCGGGGTTCATGATCCGATGCACGCGACCGCGGTGGCGCTGGCCGACACCCAGAACGGCGAAGTCGTCGTGTTCGTGGGCGTGGACTCGGTCGGCTTCTTCCCCTATGACGCCGACGTGATGCAGGCCAAGGTCCAGACCCGGATGTACCAGGAGCTGGGCATCTATTTCCAGGGCGAGCGGATGATTCCTTCCGCCAGCCATTCGCACTCCTCCCCGGACACGACCGGGCTGTGGGGGCCGCTGTTCGGCGTGACGCGGGACGAGGCGTACATTCATCTGATTCGGGACGGCGTGGTCGAGGCCGCCGTTCAGGCCGTCAGCGGCCTTCAGGATGTCTCGCTGGTCTGGGCCCAGACCGAGATGGCGAATCGGGACG
>JARKOL010000227.1 GCA_029975745.1 Myxococcota bacterium
CCCAGCGCCACCAGCGCGGCGGCGAACACGACGGCCTGGGACATCTGCCCGGCGGCGATATCGACCGTGAAGGCGACGGCCATGAACGAACCCAGGCGCCCGAACGAGACGTTCACCGCCATGGCCAGGGCCAGCTCCCGATCCTTGAACCACTTGACGACGGTCCGGGTCACGACGACGCAGACGATCTCCAGGCCCGAGCCGAACAGCAGCCGGCCGGCCATCATCAGGTACAACTGCGTCTTCGGGTCGGTCGTCAGCAGGTGGGTCGAGGCCAGCGCGACCAGGGCGGCCCCGCCGGTCGCCAGGCCGCCGAACAGCAGGAACGCCGGACGAATGCCGAATCGATCCAGGAAGATGCCGCCGATGATGATCATCCCGAACACGTTGGCCCAGGTCGTCGCGCTGATGATCATTCCATAGTCGGCATTACTGATGCCGAGCTGCTGGATCATCAACTCCTTGATCGGCGAGAAGAAGTCGTAGAACCAGTAGGTCGCGAAGAAGATGCCGCTGATCAGCACCAGCACCGTCCAGCGCGCAGCCGCGGAATCCCGCAGCGTTCGGACTGCCTGCGTTCCGGCCATCGTTGCCTCCGTGGCGGGGGAAGTCGCCGGCATCCCAGGCCCGGGACCGCCGACGGCGTACGATACCCCGATCCAGGGCCGAGGTGTTGGCGAAGTTGGGCCGGGCGGATCAGGCCGGAAGCGGACCTAGAAGGCGAACAGCAGCGAGAGCCCGCCGCCGTCCCAGCGCTGGGCCGTGAACGGCACTACGGCGGCGAACCGGGGAGCCTGGGAATCCCGCGCCACCGGGGTGGACAGGTCGGCGCGGCGGATCCGGCGAAGCTGGCGGTCATCCCGCGCCCAGAGCACGGCCCCGGTGATCAGCGTCGCGAGCCCGCCGACCGCGCACACGGCGCCGACGGCGTACACCGGGGTGTTCGTGATCCGGTTGTCGAATCTGCCACTCTGGTCGTCATAGTACTCCTCGGTGGACGCCGCCATCATTCCCGCGCCGCCGCCCATCAGCAGCACGGTGATCGGAATGGTCAGCACCGCCATCCCGGCCCGGTGGGACACGAGGCGCCGCTCCAGATACGACGCGAAGTCCATGCCGCGTTCGCTCTCGAAATTGCCGGCCTCGAACCGGCCGAACTCCGCCTCCAGGTTCCGGCCCAGCGTGCGCTCCAGGATTCCCCGCTGCTCGGCGGAAGAGGCCTTGACGCGTTCCACCTTGCCCGGCGTGCCCTGCACCGGGATGCAGGACAGCCCGTTGACCGGGTCGGCCCGATACCCCGACCCGCAGGCGCAGGACGGGCCGCTGGGCGTCATCACGCACGTGCCCACCCCGGAACAGGTGATCCTGTCGCACGGACTGGCGGGCGGGGCCTCGGGAGGCGCCGACTCCACGGGCGCCGGGGGCGCGACCTCGACCCCGTCGGGCCCGACCAGGAACACGCGCTCCTGGGCGTACGTGCTGCCCCCAATCGCCAGGGCAATGCCTCCTGCGACCGTCATCAACGCCAACGCGAACGGGCCTGGACCGCAACGCATGATGTCATGTACCTCCTGGTGGGGAACGCGGGAAGTCCCTGGGATTTCCGCGGCAACCTGACGCCATGGGCGCAAGTATTCGTTCTTGGACGGCGGGAGTCAAGTTCCCGGACGATGTCGGAGCGCTCGGGGCCCCGCCATTGCCCCCGAATCCGTGGGAATGAGCCGGAGGCGCGGCGGGTTCCCCAGGTTCGGGAAACAGGCTATGGTCGGGCGGGACGTGGGCAGGGGGGCGCCATGCGGATCGGATGGGTCCAGAACCGGCCGTTGCCCGGGAACCGGGAGGACAACCTGGCGCAGGTCGAGGCGCTGATCGGGACCCACCGGGCCGATCTGTGGGTGCTGCCCGAGCTGTTCGCGACCGGGTACCTGATGGCCGACCGGCAGGCGCTGGCCCGCCTGGCGGAACCGCTGTCCGACGGACCGACGCCGGCCTTTCTCCAGGAGCTTGCGGCGCGCAGGGAGTGCGCCTTCGTCGCGGGCGTCGCCCTGGCGGATCGAGGCGGCCTGTACAACGCGGCCGTGGCCGTGGACGCGTCGGGCCTCCGGGCGGTCTACCGGAAGGTCCACCTGTTCGACACCGAGCGTCGCGTGTTCGATCCGGGCGAGGGGCCGTATCCCGTCGTCGATCTGGCGGGCGCTCGGGTCGGAATCATGATCTGCTTCGACTGGCGGTTTCCCGAGGCGGCGCGCGCCCTGGCCCTCGGCGGCGCCCAGGTGATCGCGCACCCCTCGAACCTGGTCCTGCCCCACTGCCAGACGGCGATGGTCACGCGCGCGCTCGAAAACCGCGTCTTCACCGTGACCGCGAACCGGGTGGGCAGCGAGGTGCTGGGGGGCATGTCCGCGGTGTTCACGGGCGCCAGTCGCATCGTCGATCCGGAGGGGCGGGTCCTGTCCGATGGACCCGAGGACGACATCGCGGTCGATGTGGTCGAGGTCGATCCGACCCGGGCCGATGACAAGGCGATCAACGCAAGCAACGACCTGTTCGCCGACCGCCGCCCGGGGGCCTACACCGCGCGGCGCGCCTAGGGACGAGGTTTCGTTTCCAGGCCGACGGAATGCCCCGGGGCGCTTGACACCCGCCTGTTCGGCCCCGTATCGTCGCATGCGGAAGCCTGGAGGCAGCCCGCATGGACAATACGGTCTACCCAGTCAGCCTCGAGACGCTGGCCACCGTGGCGGGGCGCCTGGGGTTCGCGTTCAAGTCCGAGCCCGAGCGACAGCGGGTCACGGTCTTCGTCCAGGGCCAGCACGCCCGACTGATCGTCCACGCGAACCTGGGCGTGATGAAGGATGAAAGCCTGCCCTGGTACATCCGGTTCCTGACGTTCTCGCCCGACTTCGAGCCGGCGAAGGCCGGGATTCCGGTCGATCGGATGCTTCACTGGATCAACGACAAGAACGCGGAACTGCTGTTCGGGCGCTACTACCTGGACGCGCACACCGACACCGTGGCGTTCGAAATCTCGATCCCGGCCAACGGCGGCATCCTGGGCGAGGATCTGACCGACCTCTTCTGGATCGCCACGGCCTCGGTCGATCAGGCGCACAAGGACATGATGACCCTGCTGGAACCGCCGAAGACCCGGCCGCCCGCCCGCCGCTCGTCCCGCGCGACGCCAGGGACGCCGAAGCCCCGCAGGACGATCCGTCGCAAGACCGGCGAGTCCTCCTGACGTCCCGCAATCCGGAAGGTACCGAAGGTGCGTGCGCGGCAGACCCAGGCCCCGTGCGCCTCGCGACGGGGCAGGGGGACGCGGGGTGTTCGATCGACGGGGCCTAGCCCAGCTTGCCGACCAGGGTGAACGAAATGACCAGCGAGTAGATGACCAGGGACTCGATCAGCGCCAGGCCCAGGATCATCGGGACGAACATCTTGCCGGCCGCGCCCGGGTTGCGGGCGATGCCTTCCATCGTTGCCGTGACGGCCTTGCCCTGCGCCATCGCGCCGCCGACCGCCGCAATGGCGATGCCGAAGCCGGCCGCCAGGGCGATGTACTTCTTGACGGTGAAGTCCGTGTCCCCCGCGGCGACCGTCTGGGCGAACGCCGACGGCATGAACAGCAGGAACGAACCGACCATCGTGCCGACCAGAGCCGAGATCTTCTTGACCAGCGCCATCTTGTGTCTCCTCCATTCCAAGTTCGTGCCGCCAGGACACGTTTCCGACAATCGTCCCCGGTCGCGGGCCCGCCGTCAACCGGGATTTCCACCACGCCCACCGGGCGCGGGATCCCCCCCAACTAGTGGTGTGCCTCGGCGCCCTCCTCGTCGTGCTCGGTCGCCATGAAGATGTAGACGGTCGACAGGATGCAGAAGACCATCGTCTGGACGACGCACACCAGAACACCCAGCGGCAGCGGGATGATCGGGATCAGGACCCACCCGAAGATGCCGACCGCCAGGAACGCCCCGATCGCCGCGTGGTCGCCGAACATGTTTCCGAAAAGACGAATCCCCAAGGAGACCGGTCGCGCGATGTGGCTGATCAACTCGATGGGGAACATCAGAAGCATCAGGGGCAGGGCGTACCACTTGATGATCGGGCCGAAGAAATGCTTGAAGTACGACGGTCCGTGCGCGCGGACGCCGTAGTAGTGCGTGGCGAAGAACACGACGGTGCCCAGCGCGAAGGTCGTGTTCAGGTTGGAGGTCGCCGGCAGGAAGCCCGGGATCAAGCCCATCAGGTTCGAGAACAGGATGAAGACCCCCAGCGAGCCGATCAGCGGCAGGAAGTGCAGGGCCTTCTCGCGCCCCAGCAGATCCTCCATCAGGCCCAGCAGGGCGTCGGTCAGCAACTGGAAGATGGCCAGTGGGGTGAAGCGGCGTTCGGGCAGCACCTCGCCGCGAGCCGCCTTCATCTTCCAGGCGGCCTGGACCAGCATCGCCAGCAGCACCAGGAACACGACGATCGCGAACACGACGTGCGACAGGTCCGTGACGGGGGAGCCTTCCAGAACCGAGTGCCCCAGCCGGGCCCCGATGGCATCCCGGGTCGTCGCGGGCAGGACGACGTCCGCCAGGGACCAGTGATGTCCAGAGTCGCCGTGGGCCGGCTGGCCCGGACCTTCGGGCGCGGACGCCCAGGCCGTCCCCACCGCCAGCATCACGAATGCGAAGATGATCCCTCGAATCCTCGTCATGCGTCCCCCTCGTCCTTCCCCGCCGCGACTAGAGCCTGAGTTCCATGCCGCGGATCGCCAGGTACGACGTGCTCCCCACGACTGCCAGGCCCGCCGTGGTCAGCCCGGCGACGAACCATATCACGTCCATGTCAAGGTGGCGCACCGCCAGGAACACCAGCCCGATCATGGCCGCGAACTTCAGTGCCAGCAGGATCGCGTAGATCCAGCGCCGACCGCCCGGGGCCACCATCCGACCGCAAAGCCAGGCGAGACCCACCAGATTCGCGGTGCCCAGCCCACCGCCCGCCAGGACGCCAACAACGCTGCCGTCCCCGCCCGCCACCAGGGCGAGCGCGAGCGCCGAACCCAGCAGGGCCAGGTCCAATCCCAGAACCAGCGCCACGAAGCGCCCAGCCGCCATTCGTCAGTCCCTCGGCCAGTAGCGTCGGGCGTTGCGCCACAACCCCAGGAAGGCGGCGGCGACCCCGAACCCGAAGAACACGGCCGTCAGCCAGGGGGTCGTGCCCATCCGGCCGTCCAGCCAATCGCCGACCAGGTAGCCGACGCCCATCGCGACGACCATCTCGATGCCGGCAGACGCGACGGCAAGGCCCGCCTTCCAGTTCTCGCGATCGTCGGGCTTCGGCACCCGCGTCCCTCCGACCGTGCAGCGGAAACGTGTAGCACCCGTGAACCGAAAAGATCAATAGGAAAGCGTCACGTTTCGGGGACGACTACTCCACCCGGAGCACCGTATCCTGTCCGGGGGTCAAGGTCACCTGGAAGTCCCGACTGACCCCGCCGTCCCACTCCACGCGCACCTGCGTGGCGACGGCATCGGGCCGGCTCATCGGGATCAGCAACTCTCCGTTCGTGCGGCCGCGCGGTCGTGCCTCGCGGTTGACGAAGACCCGACCGTTGGGGGCCCCGCGGACGATCAGCCGGGCGTCCCGGTAGCCAATCGACAGCCGCAGCGGGGCCTTCAGCGGGTTGGTCGGGTCCAGAGTGAACGCATGCTCGACCGGCCGACACTGGGTGCAACTGGGGTGGGTCAGCCGGACCCGGTGGGGACCGGGGGCCAGCATCAGGTCATCGACCCGTCCCTCGCCGACGAAGCGTCCGTCCACCTCGATCCGGACGGCGGGCGGGAAGGCCTGGATCGTCACGGGAAACCGGGCCTCCCTGGCCGCGGGGGGCTCTCGCGGGGGGCGGGTCCCGTTGGCCGCGCCTGCGCGTGTCGTTCCGGGGGACGTGGCGGTGGGGGGCAGGGATGGGGCTCGGCGGTCCGTGACGAAGGGGGCCTCCTCGACGCCTCGCGGGGCCAGCGCCTGGGAAATCGGGGCCGGCGGCGGGGCTTCCTGGCGTCGGGACACCCACCCGGTGACCAGGAATGCAAGGCCCGCGACCACCGTGGCCCCCAGCAGCGCCCATGCCACGCCCCGGGACACCCGCTGGCGGCGGATTGCGGCGCGTGCGCGGCCCAGCACCCGCAGCGCCTGTGGATGGCCCGGCACCTGTGCCAGGACCAGGTTCGCCTCGCGCATCGCCGCGGCCTGCCTGCGCTCGGCCAGCATGCGGTCGGCCCGGGCCAGGCGGGCCTGGATCAGGCGCCCCCGGGCCAGGGGGACGTAGCCTTCGGGGTCCTGGAAGAACGCGACGGACTCGGCCTCGCCGGAGCCCATCCCGACGGCCGCCAGCGCGGCGTCGATGGCGTCGGCCAGTCCGGCGGCCGAGGCGAAGCGCTGGTCGGGATCCCGGGCCATCATCCGCGTCAGGATGGCGTGCAACTCGTCCGGGAAGTCCGGCCGGACGGTCCGGATGTCGGCGCAGCGCAGTTCGACGATGGCGCGCAGCAGGCCCGACGGCGTGTCGGCCTGGAACGGGTAGTGTCCGGAGGCCAGGAGGTAGAAGAGGGTGCCCAGCGAGAAGATGTCGGTTCTTGCGTCCAGTGCCTGGCCATCGACCTGCTCGGGCGACATGTGGGCCGGCGATCCCAGGATGGCGCCGGTCATGGTCAGGTGCTCCATGTCCGTCACGTGCGCAATCCCGAAGTCCATCAGCTTCAGGACGCCATCCCTGCGAACCATGATGTTCTCGGGCTTGACGTCCCGATGGATCACGCCGCGCTCGTGGGCGTGGGCCAGCGCGCGCGCGACCGTGCCGACGACCGCCGCGGCCGTTTCGGGCATCAGGGGCCCATGGCGCAGCAGCAGTTCCGACAAGACCATGCCGTCGATGAATTCCGTGACGATGAACGCCTGATCCGACGACTCGCCCGAGACGTCGTACACCTCGACGATGTTCGCGTGGCGCAACTTCGCGATGACGGTCGCCTCGCGCGCGAAGCGTGCCCGGGCCTCGGGCCGATCCAGGAGGTGGGGGTGCAGAACCTTGATGGCCACGGGGCGTCGCAGGACGTGGTCGATGCCTCGAAACACCAGGGCCATGCCACCCTGGCCCACGCGCTCTTCCGCCTCGTAGCGCTCGAGGTACCTTTGGCCCATCGCGATTCCCCGTTCTCGGGACGGGCGGCCCGCTTCGAGGCCCACCCGCCCGGACGTGCTCGCACAGTCGATTGATGCGTCTCAAGTCTTGCGATTCAATGACTTGAGCGTGTATAGCATCCGTCCGCGTTCTGTCATAGTTCCATCGGTCATAGCGGGGGCCGGCGTCCCCCAGGAGCCCGCCGCCGGACGAGGATAGCACGAACCGCGGTTACGCGATTGGCGAGGGTGTCGTCGAGGCGCTGCGAGGGTTGACCGCCGTGGGGCCATGCACTAGATTTCCGGAAGAGGCCTTTTCATCGAGGTGACCATGGCCCGGATTGTTGACGCTCAGGAACGACAGGAAGCACTGACGCGGCTGGAGACCCTTCGGGAGCAGCACCGCGACCTGGATTCCAGGATTGCCGGATTGACCGGTCGTCCGTATCTGACCGCGGAGGATCAGGTGGAATTGGCGGGACTGAAGAAGTTGAAATTGAAGAGGAAGGACGAAATCTTCGATCTGGCGGGCCTGTTGGGCATTGATGTCTGAGTCGAAAAACTGCGAAATTTCCAGGTGTTGCAATTGCGCGATCGCGCATCCCCCCGTTCCTACAACGCATATTGAAAAAAACCTCTTGACAAGCCCTCTGGTGCTTGCCAAATTCAGTCTGCTCCCAGTTGGAAGGCCGTTGGCCGGCGATGTGCCGGCATGAACGGCTGGCGGTCGGCGTGGGTCGTCCGCCGCGCGTCATCTGTTGGTTTTTTTGGAAGGAGGGACTCGCAATGACCAAGGCCGAACTGATCGAGGAAATCCGCGGGGCGAAGGGCATCGACCTGACCAAGAAGCAGACCGAGCAGGTTCTGGGCGCCGTGTTCGAGGCGGTGCGGGGCGCGATCAAGAAGGACAAGCGCTTCTCCTACCCGGGCTTCGGCACCTTCACGGTCCGCGCTCGCAAGTCCCGCAAGGGCCGCAATCCGCGCACGGGCGCCGCGATCACCATCAAGCCGTCGAAGACCGTCGGCTTCAAGCCGGCTCCGAAGCTGAAGAGCGTCCTGTAAGGGTTTCCGGACGCCTGGTTCCGATGGACGTCTCTCTCGCGGGTCCGCGCGGCGCAAGCCCCGGGCCCCGAGGGGGGCTGTCCGCCATCCCCCGTTGTCCCCAGGTCGCGGTGGATCCGAGTTGGCGGGGCGCAGGGGTGTGTCTGGACTGTCCCAAACTCACCGCCATCGCCGCGATTCGGCCGGCGAACCAAAGCCATCTGCTGCGCTGCCTTCACCGATCTGGTGCTCGATGTACCGCAAGGACACCTGCGCCCAGTTCGGCTTGTCGCCTTGCAGTGGACCCTGTCCAGCCGACCTCGGTCATCGGCTTGACGGTGTACTTGGGACTGTCAACCGTCCTTGCCGCCTCTTGGGAAACGTGTCTAGAATTCCGCCGGCCTTCCCGGGGCGCATCGTGCAGCGGCTTGGACCCTTGATTGCGGCGGACGACCTGCGGGTTGTTGCGGTCGTCGGCACATCCAAGAACGCCGGCAAGACGACCACCCTGAACCGCATCCTGGAGCGCGGCCGGGCGCTGTTCGGCCCGGTCGGGCTGGTGTCCATCGGGGTCGATGGCGAGGAGGCCGACTTCTGGCTGGGGCATGCGAAGCCGCGGATCCGGGTGCGTCCAGGGGATCGCTTCGCCACGGCGGAGGGGGCCCTGTCCGCGGCGACGGCCGATGTGGCCATCGGTGTGCGCACGGGCCGCTCCTCGGTCCTGGGGGAACTGGTCGTCGCGACCGTGACCGGTTCCGGCGCGGTGCTGCTGGCCGGCGTTCGAGCGAAGGCCGACCTGCGGGCCCTGATCGACGGACTGTGGTCCATGGGGGCGGGCAAGATCCTGATCGACGGCTCGTACCAGCGGACGATGGCGGCGGCGCCCGACGTGTCCGACGGCGTCGTGGTGGCGACGGGCGCGGTGCTGGGGCCGACGGTCGAGCGGGTCGCCGAACGCACCGAGGCGTTCGTGGCGCGCCTTCGACTGCCGGTGATGGCACCGAACGACGTGGCCCTCCTGGCACGCGCGACCCACGAGAACCTGCCCTGGGTCGCCGGAGCCGACGGGCCGGGGCCCTGCCTCCAGGCGCTGGACACCGCGTTCGGGACGCCCGCGGCCCTGTCGATGGTGCTGCCGCCCGGGGACTCGGCGCTGGCGGTGCCGGGGGTGGTGACGGATTCGCTGATCGACGGGCTGGTCGATCTTCGCGGCCGGTCGGTCCGGCTGCTGGTGTCCGACGCGACCCGGGTGTTCGCGTCGTGGGACCGGGTCGCAAGGTTCCTGGAACGTGGGGGTTCCATCCGGGTGCAGCACCCGATTCGCGTGTTGGCCATCACGGTGAACCCGGCCGGCATCGTCGGGCCGGATCTGCCCGCGGACCGGCTGGTGGATGCCATCGGCGCGCGGATCGGGGACGTTCCGGTGATGGCGGGGCAGTTGGACCCGGATGCGGCCCCCAATGGCGGGTTGCGGGGAGATGTCGGATGACGAGCAAGCTGGACCTGGACCCGGGGCGAATCGCGTGCTGCCGGGAGTCGGCCGACGCGGTGGCTCGCGCGGTGCTTGCGTTCGCCTCCGAGCGCACGACGGTGTCCATCGAGCGCGCCACGTTGCGGCTGATCGGGGTCGAGGGCGGGGACGACGCGGGGGTGCCGTGGGTCAATCGCGTCGTGGACGGGGCGCGGTCGCTGCTGCCGGGGGGAATCGCGCTGCCCTTCGCCCGGGCCATGCGCGTCGGCGGTCTGGATCCGACCCAGACGGCCCGCGCCGTGGCCGAGGGGGGCCTGGAACTGGGGGGCGAGGGGGTCGCCGATTCCGAGACCCAGGCGCTGGCACACGCGTTGGCCGAGCGCGCGATGGCCCGCATTTCGGGGACCGTGGCCGATCGGGAGGCCCGGCTGGAGGCGCTTGGCGAGGGGCCGCGGCCGCTGCTGTACGTGATTGTCGCGTCCGGCAACATCTTCGAGGACGTGGTCCAGGCCAAGGTTTGCGTGCGCGCGGGCGCCCAGGTCGTCGCGGTCATTCGTTCGACGGCCCAGAGCCTGCTGGACTACATCCCCGAGGGCACGACGACCGAGGGCTACGGGGGCACCTACGCCACCCAGGGGAACTTCCGGGTGATGCGCGCGGCGCTGGACGAGGCCTCGGAGGAGGCCGGCCGGTACGTCCGGTTGTGCAACTACGCGTCGGGCTTGTGCATGCCCGAGATGGCGGCGCTGGGCGCGGTCGAGCGTCTGGACGTGATGCTGAACGATGCGCTGTACGGGATCCTGTTCCGCGACATCAACATGCAGCGCACCCTGACGGACCAGGCGTTCTCGCGACTGGTGTCGGCCGCCGGCGGCATCCTCATCAACACCGGCGAGGACAACTACCTGACGACCGCGGACGCGGTCGATGCGGCGCACACGGTGCTGGCCTCCCAGTTCATCAACGAGGCGATCGCGCTGCGTTGCGGCCTGCAGCCCTGGCAACTGGGCCTGGGCCATGCGATGCAGATGAACCCGCTGAACGAGGACACGTTCCTGCTGGAGGTCGCGCAGGCCCAGATGGCGCGCGAGATCTTCCCGGACTGTCCGTTGAAGTACATGCCGCCGACCAAGCACATGACGGGCGACATCTTCCGAGGTCACGTCCAGGACGCGATGTTCAGCCTGGCCAGCGTGATGACGGGCCAGGGCATCCATCTGCTGGGCATGATGACCGAGGCGATGCACACCCCGCACATCCACGACCGGGTGCTGGCGCTGGATGCGACCCGGATGGTCATGGGGTCGGCGCGCCACCTGGCGGACGAGATCTCGTTCGTTCCGGGCGGGCGGATCCGGACCCGCGCCCAGGAGGTGCTGGCCGAGGCGTGCGATCTGCTGGAAACGGTGCGTCGGGACGGCATCTTCGCGGCCCTGGGGCAGGGGCGGTTCGCCGACGTGGTCCGGACGGCGGAGGGCGGGCGCGGACTGGACGGCGTGTTCGTCAAGTCGCCCGACTACCGGAATCCGGTCGAGGATCTGCTGCGAGGGCGCGTGGCGTGGCGTGGTGCCGCGGAGGGGGCGTGATGAAGCGCAAGGACGTGGCAGCCCTGGCGTTGCCGGAAGGGGTGAATCCTCATGCCGTGCGGCCCTACGGCGATGCGCTGGACGACGGGCTGGTGCAGGTGTCCTTCACGCTGCCGGTGCCGCTGTGTCCGGAGTCGGTCGAGGCCGCGCGAAGGCTGGGCGGCCAGATGGGGCTGAAGGAGCCGACGGTCTATCACCAGGCGGATCTGGGACACGGCTTCTCGTTCTACATCCTGTACGGCAAGTTGCAACACGCCGTGGATTTCGGGCGGATCGTGGTGCCCCGGGTCAGCGAAACCCATGTGTCGTTCGACGAGATCAACGCGCGGGTCCAGTCGGTCCTGGGCCGGCGGATCCGGGTCGTCGGTGCCTGCACCGGGAGCGACGCGCACACGGTCGGCATCGATGCGATCATGAACATGAAGGGCTACGACGGCGAGTACGGGCTGGAACGGTACCCGCAGTTCGACGCGCGCAATCTGGGCAGCCAGGTCCCCAACGAGGTGCTGCTGCGCCAGATCGTCGAGCTGGATGCGGACGCCGTGCTCGTGTCGCAGGTCGTGACCCAGCGGGATGTGCATCTGGACAACCTGGCCGAGCTGGCGGACATGATCGAGGCCCAGGGAATCCGGGAGCGGATCGTGCTGGTGTGCGGCGGCCCGCGGATCACCCACGAGGTCGCCCTGGAACTGGGATACGACGCCGGGTTCGGCGCGGGCACCCGCCCCTCGCAGGTGGCCTCCTTCCTGGCCGACGAGGTGATTCGGCGCAAGGCCTGATTCCTGACCTCGGTTTTGTGCCGAAGTTCCGCATCGAAAGTTGTAAACAATCGAAATCACGCCTGTTTCGGGCTCACGATTTTTCTTGACAAGCCAGGTCGTCCTGACTAACTTTATCTTGAGGACCGAATTGGTCCGCATTAAAGAAAGGAGCAAGCGATGCGATTCACCTACTCCTATCCGGAAACACGAGAACTGATCAACGGATTCTACTGCAGGGCGCGCCGCAAGGATCTGCCCCTGGAGAAGTGTCTGAACGACTACGTCGAGGCCAACGCGTTCGAGAACCGGCGCTCGGCCTGCTTCCGCTGCCCCCAGGGACGCAAGAACCGCGAGACGTTCGCCGGAGAGGTGCCGGACGAGGACTGAGGGCGTTGATGGTGGCGGTCCGCGACCGGATCACGGGGCCTTGAGCACGGTGGTCACGGAGGCGCAGATCGGGCCGCCGATGTTGAAGGAAGCCGCGTACCTGGCCCCCGCTGCCCTCAGGGATTCGGGAACCGCCCCGACCAATTGACGGTAGTTCCAGCCGACCATCGCGATACCGGACGCCCCGATGGGATGTCCCTTCGCGATCAAGCCTCCCGACGTGTTGATGGGCGTGCCGCCTCCGCCGACCCGGGCCTTGCCCTCGACGAAGTAGCGCGCCCCCTGGCCGGGAGCCGCCAACCCCAGGATCTCGACCGCCATCGCCCCCATGATGCCGAAGCAGTCGTGAACCTCGGCCACCCCGACATCCGCGGGCGTGATCCCCGCCATCGCGTAGGCCTGGCGCATGGCCCGGTTCGCCCCCGCCGGGTGAAGCACGTCCCGGCCCTTCGTCGCCAGGGGGTCGGTTGCCTGGCCGTAGCCGACCAGTTCCACCGCCCGGCCGCCCTGCTCCGGGATCCCCAGTCGGGCCAGCCCCGCCTGGGTGGCCAGCACGATCCCCGCGAAGCCGTCGCTGATCTGCGAGCACTCGAACGTCTTCATCGGCAGCCCTTCGGCCAGGTAGCGGTTCGGCCCGTCGATGGTCATCACCTTGTCCAGGGTCATCTGGACCTTCTGCATCTGGGCCAGGGGGTTGTGGTTGGCGTGCGCGTACATCGTCACCGGGACGTGGGCCAGCTCGGCCTCGGTGACGTTCCAGTGCCTCATGTAGGCGTCCATCACCTCGGCGAAGATGTGCGGGAACACGAACACCTTGCCCGGGCGATCGTCGGGATGGGACGCGGTGCCCAGCACCTTGCCGATCAGCTTGCCGTCCATCTTGCCCTCGTCGTCCCGCATCTTCTCGATGCCGACGGCGAGTCCCACTTCGCCCTCGCCCAGCAGCAGCTTGTGGACGACGTTGACAATCGCCTGCCCCCCGCTGGCGCATGCGTTCTCGGCGCACTCGATGGGCTTGCTCCCCATCCCGGGCACCGCGGCCACCAGGCCGGCCAGCAGGGTCTGGTCCTGGAGCATCGCCGTCAGCAGTCCCGCCACCGACGCGACGTCGATGGACGCGACCGGGATGCCCGCGTCCGCGGCGGCGCCGTGGACCGCCTCCTCGACGATCCGGGGCACGGTCATCGCCCCCAGCTTGCCGAACGGGCTCTGGTGGTACCCGATCACGAAGATTCGCTTGTTTCCCGGCAGCATCGGAACACCTCGCTTGTTGCGCCGGCATCGACGGCCATCCCGGGCGCCCGGCCCCGGCGCGATTCCGGCGGGAGAATCCCCGTGTACCATGCACCGGGTCGGACTGGCAACCATTGACAATTCAAGGGGATGGTGGCATTAGTCTCGGGGTTGCCGGGGGCGCGGTCCCCGGGGACGCACGCCCGGCGATTCGGGCGTTCGCGCGTGAAAGGCACGATGGAGGGGGCGAGATGTCGAAGGTCAGCGTGGTCCTGGTGGTGGCGGTCACGATGGGGTTCGCGGTTTCCTGCGCCAGGAAGGCTTCGCAGGACGATCTGAACAAGGTTTGCGCCCACAAGATGTCCTTGCAGCAGGCGGGCCAGCCCGAGTCGGCGGCGACGGACCCGATTGCCGCGGTTGCCGAGAAGTTCCAGCGGCAGGCCCAGGAGGCCGACACGGCCAAGCAGGACGAGCTGGCGCGGCTGGACGAGGAGTGCGCGGCCGCGGCGGAAACCCTGGCCTCGGACGAGGACAAGGCGAAGGCCACCGCGGACTGCGAGGCGAAGCGCAACGCGCTGCTGGCCGAGTTCGCGAAGCAGGCCCAGCAGCTTGCGTCCGACAAGGAGACCGCGATTGCCGAGGCCACCGAGGCCAAGGCCCTGGCCGACAAGGCCGCCACCGAGAAGGCCGCGAATGAGCTGATGGCGTGCGTCGATCTGCTGGTCAAGGCCCGCACCTCCGCCGCGAAGGCCGACTGCCAGATCAAGGCGGCGACCCTGGAGGCGTTCGGTCAGTGCAAGTAGCGCGCGTCTTGCCTTCCAGTCTTCGGAGGATTTCCATGATGCACCGGACCGGCTTCGGGGTGTTCCTTGTGGCGCTGGCTTTCCTGGGGTGCGAGGGGCGTCAGGTCGATCTGGGGCTCGACGACGGCCGCATCGGCGACGTGGTGATCGCCCCGGACGGGGGCATCCGGGACACGGGCGTCCGGGACCCGGGGGTCGTGGGCGATTCGGGTCACACCGACGCGCTGCCGTCGGTCAACGCGATCGGCCCGGTCCAGCAGTCCGATGCCAGCGTGAACTGCCCGTCGGACGGGTCGGACGTCGATCCGATGTTCCAGAACGGCGCCAAGGGGTTGACGATGGACGTCGTCGTCGTCACGCCCCAATGGGTCGTGACCCGCAGTGGCGGCGTGCCCACGAAGGTCGGCTACATGGCGGCCGACGCGAACATGGTCACGGCCGAGCGCTGGCGTGGCGTCATGCTGTCCATCCCCGCCGATCTGAACCCGGAGCCCTTCCAGATCGGGGACGTGCTGACGATCACCGCCGACCATGCGGACTACTACTGCAACACGCAGTTGTCCGTGTCGTCGGTCGTCCGGATCGGGACGGGCATCGTGCCGCAGCCTCTGGTCATCGACCCGTCGGAACTGGGCAGCCAGGATCCCGAGACCGCCGAGCCGCTGGAAGGCGTGCTGGTCAAGGTGGTGGACGTCGCGGTGACCCAGACGCCGTTCCTGGGGTCGGACGGGAAGGATCATGGGGGCTTCCACGTGACCGACGACCTGGTCGTCGCGAACGACTTCTCGCTGGCTTACATGTCCAAGGGAACGGACGCCCGCCGGGTGGGCGACCGGTTCGACTACATTGTCGGCGTGGTGAAGTACTCGTACGGCAAGTACATCCTGGTGCCCCGCTTCGACGCGGACCTGGCCTTCGAGGGCAGCACCAGCGAGGGCGTCGTCCAGGATGTGATCGAGCCCGCGGACCCGGGTCCGGCGGACGCCATCACGCCGGTCAATGCGATCGGTCCGGTCCAGCAGTCCGACGCCAGCGTGGTCTGCGTCCCCGACGGCCAGGGCAAGGAACCGATGTTCCAGAACGGTGCCACGAATCTGACGATGAACGTCGTGATCACCTCGCCGCAGTGGGTGGTGAGTTCGTCCAGCGGCGTTCCGACGAAGGTGGGCTACATGGCGGCCGACGCGGGCCTCGCGACGGCCGAGGCCTGGCGCGGCGTCATGCTGGTGGTTCCGGTCGAGTTGCTGAGCCAGCCCCTGGTGCCGGGGGATGTCGTCGCGATCAAGGCGGACCACGCGGACTACTACTGCAACACGCAGTTGACCGTGAAGACGCTGACCTGGCTGGGGTCGGGAACGCCCCCGGCCCCGCTGGTGATTGACCCGCAGGAACTGGGCAGCCAGGACTCGGCGTTGGCCGAGCCCCTGGAAGGCGTCCTGGTCCAGGTGCGAAACGTCGCCGTGACCCAGACCCCGTTCCTGGGATCCGACGGCAAGGACCACGGCGGCTTCTACGTGACCGGGAATCTGGTCGTTTCGAACGACTTCGACCTGGCCTACATGAACAAGGGCACCGATGGGCGGACGGTCGGCGATCGGTTCGAATCGATCACCGGTGTCGTCAAGTACACGTTCGGCAAGTACGTGCTGTTGCCGCGTTTCGACGCGGATCTGGATTTCGAGGGCGGCACCACCGAGGACGTGATCGAGCCGGCCGACCCGGGTCCCACCGACCCGGGCGTCACCGACCCGGGCGTCACCGACCCGGGCATCACCGATCCGGGTACGACGGACCCGGGCGTGCCGCCGGCCCTCACCATCAAGGATCTTCAGACGGGCACCGCCAGCACGGGATGCACCGCGGACGGACGGAACGTGATCTCGGCGGGCGTGACCATCCGGGATGTCGTCGTCGTGTCGCCGCAGTACTCTGCCGCATCGGTGCTTCACGGCTACTACGTCATGGACTCCGGTGCGGTGGCGGCCCCCGAGTCCGCCGGCATCCTGCTGGTGGTCAACAAGAGCCTGGCCACGGCGTTCGTGCCGGGGGACCTGATCGACATGACGGGGGACTACCTTGAGTACTACTGCCTGAGCGAGTTCCAGGCGACCTCGGCGACGAAGAAGGGGACGGCGTCCCTGCCCGCGCCGATCGTCCTGGACGCCGCATTGCTGGCCAACGGCGGCAGCGCGGCCGCGATGGAGAAGTACGAAGGGAACATCGTCCAGCTCCAGAACGTGGCCGTGACGGCGACCACCTCGTCCGACGGGGTGGCCCAGGGGTGGTTCCGCGTCGGCGACGGGGTCGAGGTGCTGTCGGACTTCTTCTATCCCGTGGCGGAGGCCCCCTACAGCCCGAAGGTGGGCGATACGTTCAGCGCCCTGACCGGCGCCGTGAAGTACCACTACGGCAAGTACCGGATGGTCCCCCGCACCGCGTCGGATTTCGTGCTGGCACCCTAGCATCCCCCTGTCGAGATTCCACGGTCCGCATCCCGATCGAACGGCGCGAAGTCCGCTTGACACCGTCAGATTCCGAAGTCATCATGCGGCGCGTGGGTGCCGGCCCGGCCGGCGGCCCGGACACACCGGAACGAAGGAGAGGCAGATGTCCGGAAGACTCGGGTTCCTGGCGGGGATCGCCGTCGTCCTGATGGCCGGCGCGGCCACGGCGCAGACCGTGTACTTCACCGACCGACCGCTGACGCTCCCCAAGGGCACCCAGGAGGCGTCGGTCAATCTGTTCGTCGATCTGCAGAAGGGGCACGAGGGCGAAGCCTTCGGCGTCGGCAGCGGACTGCTGGGGGATCGTGCGCCCGGTCTGCTGTTCCGCGGCGGCCTGGCCAAGAAATTCGAGATGGGCTTGAGCTTGTCGTTCCACTACACGATGAGTGACGGCAAGGATTACCGGCTGCGCCCGGGCATCTTTGGCAACAGCCCCGATACGCCGCCGAAGAAGTTCGCCGGCCCCGAGGGGGACGGCACGCGTCGCGTCGCCGGCTGGCCGATGATTTATGGCAGCGGGCACAGCCATCTGAACCCCCTGTACCTGTACGCGCGCTACGCGTTCCTGGATCAGATCGGTCTGGAGTTCGGCCTGCTGGTTCCCACCGATCCGAACGAGGGCTGGAATCGGCCCGGCTTCCGGCTGGGCGCCCCGTTCAAGTACGTCCTGTCACCCGGGCTGCTGTCGGTCCACGCGCGCCCTGACCTGCTGATCACCTTCGCCAAGGCCAGCGACGACTGGGGCACGCCCGATTCGACCGTGCTGCTGACGGTCTACGTGGATGCGGGCATCACCCTGACGCTGGTGGGGGTGTTCCTGGACGTGTCGGTCGCGTACGGCGGCGACGTGTTCCCCTACAAGAAGGGGCACATTCCGATGACCTTCCTGCTGGGCTACACGTGCAGCCCCCGGGTGGACGTCTATACCGGCTTCACCCTCGCGAACATGATCCCCAAGGTCGGCGGCGCGGCCGATGCCCGCAACCTGACCGCCGGCGTCAACGTCCGGTTCTAGGAGCCCCATGTCTGGCCTCCCGACGCGGCTGATCGTGTCCCTGGCGCTCGTGGCGATCGGGCTGGCTTCGCTGCCCGCCACGGCCCAGATCGTGCCGGTTGCCGATCGCCCGCTGGTCCTTCCCGAGGGGGTCGGGGTGCTGGCGCTGGACGTGCGCGTGGGGCTGAACGCGGGACACCCGGGCAAGGTCGTCGGCGTCGATAGCGGGCTGGTCCACGATCGGGCGCCCGGGCTGTCGGTCGCCTACGGCGTCAGCCGTCGCATCGAGGTGGGGGCCTCGATGCCGTACGTGTTCGCCAACTACAATGACGATCTGGTCCACGCCTACGACACCGCCATGAAGGGTTGGCCGCTGCGTCGCGACGTCAGCACGCGCAACCACTTCGGTCCGATCCAGGCGTGGGGGCGCTTCAGGCTGCTGGATTGGGCGGCGGTCGATGTGGCCCTGCTGGTGCCGCTGGAGGGCTTTCGGGCCAACCGGCTCGCCGCGCGGTTGGGCGTTCCGATGAAGTGGACGCTGGTGCCCGGCCGGCTGGCGCTGCGGGCTCAGCCCGACCTGGTTCTTGGATTCGGTCGGGCCGACATGAACCTGGACGCCTCGGTGCAGGCCTCGTTCTTCATGGACGTCTCCCTGGTGTGGAATCCGTTGCGGTTCCTGTATGTCGAGGCGGGCCTGGGCTACGGCCGGATGATCGCTCCGGGGCCGGGCAAGGTGCTGCGCGACTGGCACGCGGATCCCAAGCCCACGGGTGCCGGCTACCTGCCGGTCTGGCTGTCCATGGGCTACTCGATCACCGAGACCATCGATGCCGTCGTGGGCTTTTCGCTGGGCAACCTGACGCCGGGCTCGAACCAGGGGGCGGCCGACTCCCGCAGCCTGACCATCGGCGTCTCCTATCGATTCTAGTTCGGGCGAACTGCCCGGCCTTCCGCCGCTCATCCTGCGCTACAATCGATGCCGTCCCTTCCCTGGGAGGTCCCAGTGAACCGCATGGCCCGCGTCCTCGTGCTTGCGCTGGTGCTTGCGTCCGCCCCGGCCCTGGCCCGCGACATGAACGGCAAGTTCGGCATCGGCTACGACCAGAGCCTGGGCGGCGTGTCCGGCCTGAACCTGAAGTACCACATCGGCAATGTCGGGATCTGGGGCACGCTGGGGTTCGACCTGTTCAAGCCGGCCGAGTCCGACCCCCGCACCGCGGTGCGATTCGCGGTGGCCGCGCTGTACGACTTCGCCCGGTTCGAGGTGGTCAACCTGGGCGTCGGCATTCGGGCGAACGTGGGCTGGCGCAACGGCGAGGCGGTCACGGCCGACCGGCGGAAGGCGGCCGGCTGCCAGGCCGGGGCCGCGTGCCCGCTGGTGACCAAGGCGGGCAGCCTCTGGCAGGTCAACATCGAGGTGCCGCTGGTCGCCGAGGTCTTCTTCTCGGACCACTTCGCACTGCACCTGGCCACCGGCCTGACGTTCACGATCCTGACCACCAACGACGTGGCGCTGAAGCAGGAAACCGGACGCCTGTCCACGGACACCAAGGAGAAGGGTTTCGGCTTCGGGATCGGCAACGGGAGTCTGTTCGGGGCGGCGGGCTTCACCGTGTACTTCTGACGGATCGCCGGGCCAAGCCTTGGTTTCCAGGGCTCGAATCGGGATAATGCCGCCTGGTGCCTGGGGATTGCGACGGGAGCCTGAATGAACCGCGGACGATGGGTGCTGGGATTGTCGCTGCTGCTGGGGTGCGCCGGGGGGGCGGTCGGTTCGGACTCCCTGGGCGATCCCGGGGGGGACGGCAGTCCGGCCGACATCGCGGATCCCGGTTTGGAGGGCGATCCGGGCATCGACTACGCGGGGCGCGAGTTCGAGGTCTGCGTTCCGGGGACCCGTCTGCAGTGTGCCGACGATGGTCTGGGGCTGGTGGTCTGCAACGGGGATGGCACCGGGTACACCACCCGATCGTGCGCGCCGGAGGGCATGTGCCGGGACGACCCCCTGGGTTGCACGAGCTGCATCCCGGGGCGTCGCAAGTGTCAGGACGAGGAAACGGTCCTGCGCTGCGACGGCGAAACCGACACCTGGGTCGAGGTCGAGGCGTGCGATCCGGGGAACACCGGCAAGATCTGCGAGTTGGGCGTCTGCATCAGCCTGTGCGAACTGGCCGAGAAGTTGTCTTCGTACATCGGGTGCGAGTACTGGGCCGTCGATCTGGACAATGCGTTCGTGCCCTCCGGCGGACAGGGCGGGTACTACGATGCCGCCGGGGCGCAGTACGCGATCGTGGTCTCGAACACCAGCACGAAGTACGGCGTTCGGGTCCAGATCGACAACGCCTTGGGTCCCATCCTGACGGACAGCGCGGGCAACCCCTTGCCGACCGATCCCATTCCGCCGATGGGATTGCGGATCTTCAATCTGCCGCGGACCTACACGGTCGATCTGGGGGACGGGACCACCGAGGAACGCTACTGGGACGCGGACGGCACGATGATCGGGCCGATCGCCTACCGCATCAAGTCCTCGCTGCCGATCACCGCGTACCAGTTCAACCCGCTCGAGAACGTCGGCGTCTTCTCGAATGACGCGTCGATCCTGTTGCCGACGAACGCGCTGGGGCGCTACCACATCGTGATGACCCGCGAGCAGACCTTCGCGGACCTGAAGGGGTTCCTGACCGTGGTCGGGACGTTCAACGGCCAGACCGAGGTCGTGGTGAAGGTCACGGCCCCGACGCTGCGCGGCACGAACATCCCGGCGATGTCGCCCGGCGAGACGCGGTCGTTCCTGCTGAACCGCTTCGACGTGCTGAACATCGAGACGAACGCGTACGGGGCGGACCTGACCGGCTCGATCGTGACCGCCAACCGTCCGGTGGCCGTGTTCGGCGGCAGCGAGGCGTCCAATGCCCCGAACACCACCCACTGCTGTCCCGGGGGGACCTGCGAGTACGCGGGGCAATGGATGGAATGCCGGGATCGGGACGACTGCCTGTGCGAATGGCCCAAGAACGTGGCCGGGGAGTCCAAGGACGTCAAGTGCCGCCACAACTACGACTGCATCAGCTACAACACGTGCTGCGCGGACCACCTGGAGATGCAGATGTTCCCGGTCAAGACCTGGGGCACGAAGTACATCGCCACCCACAGCTACCCGCGCGGGGGCGAAAAGGACGTCTGGCGCATCATGGCCGCCCAGAACCAGACCCTGGTCACGACGTTTCCATCCCAGATCGGCAACATGGTGCTGAACCAGGGGGAATGGGTCGAATTCGAGTCGGCGGGACACTTCGAGATCACCGCCAAGAAGCCGGTGCTGGTCGGCCAGTTCCTGGCAGCCCAGGACGCTCCCGACCCGAACATCGGATTCGTCGGCCCGAACGACGCCATGACCGGGGATCCCTCGTTCATCCTGGCGGTGCCGGTCGAGCAGTTCCGCAGGGAGTACGTGTTCCTGGCGCCCGACAAGTACATGTTCGACTGCGTCAACATCATCGCGCCCGTCGGCGTTCCGGTGTACCTCGACGGCAAGGAATTGCGGCGCGAGGACCTGACGTTTCGCCCGATCCGGGACATCCTGGCCGACCTCAAGGCCCTGGAATTCAAGGGCCCCTCCCAGCTGGGCAAGCAGTTCGGGGACTACCACGTCGTCGGCAGCGGCGAGTGGGCGGTGTGGCGCCTGATCATTCGGGACGGGGTCCATACGGCCCGATCGGACGCGCCCTTTGGCGTGATTTCGTACGGCTACGACCAGTACGTGTCCTACGGGTATCCGGCGGGCCTGAACCTGGAGGATCTGAAACTGGTCGGGGACGTTCCCTGACCTGCGGCGGTACGCGGCGTCGCCATGGCGGTGCGCGTCGCCTTGCCTTCCCCCCGGGGCGCGGATAGCATTCGCCTGGACATGATCGCGCACCTCGCCAGTCGCGTCGCCGCAGGTCGCCCGGATCGGGGGCCGCGTTCGTCCGTCATGGTTCTGGCTCCCGGGGCGGTCCTGGCATGCCTGGTTCTTGCCCCGATGCCGGCCGCCGCCGAGTTCGGGAACATCCGGCGCGTGTTCTCGGGGACGGCGTACACGCTGGAGCAGGGGGAACTGGCCGTCGGCATCTTCTCGCCCCTCCAGTACGGGCTTCTGGATCGACTGACCGTCTCGACCCACCCGATTCTGGACCTGCTGCTGACGCCGAACGTGGCGCTGCGTTTCAAGGCGGTGGACCGATCGCGGGTCGCCGTGGGCATCGGTGCCAGCTACATGCAGTCGTTCCTGTCGGGCCCGGGTCGCGGGGTGCCCGGAACCGTGTCCGCATTCCCGACGGTGTCCCTGCCGTTCACCGACACGGTGGCGTTGTCCCTTCAGGGGGGCTACACGCTGGACATCGATCCGGTGCGGCACGGCGTGCTCTACGGGGCGAACCTGGGCTGGCTGGTCGGGCCGGCGGACCTGCTGTGGGTCGCGGTTCAGGGGCGCTACCGGTTCGGCCCCGGCGCCGAGCGTCCCACCGTCATGGTTTCCTACACCCACGCCTGGTACCAGGTTCGCCTGTCCGTGGGCATCGCCGTCGGGCGGTTCCCGACCCAGGTGGGGGCCCAGGCGACGGACATCCTGGACTTTCCGGTGTACCCGGTCATCGACGTGTGGTGGCTGTTGTGAATCCTCCTTGGATAAGGGTTTGAGATGGCGGATATCCTGTACGAATGCGAGGTCTGTGCGGCCCGGTTCCCGTTGTCCAAGCGGTACCAGGTGTTTCGTGACGGCGAGCGGACCCGGTACTTCTGCAGCGAGGCGTGTCGGGCTGCGGCCGTGACCCAGGCGCCCCTGGTGCCCTGCGAATCGTGCGGCCAGTCCTTCGCGATGCAGTACGCATTCCAGGCCCTGCCGCACGAGGGGCAGGTCCACAAGGTCTGTTCGATGGCCTGCCGACGGGCGCTGACCGAACGCCTGTCGCCCCGCCAGGCGACGACCGTGCGCCTGTGCGTGGCGAACCAGAAGGGAGGCACCGGCAAGACGACCACGGCGTTCCATCTGGCGGCGGGCTTCGCGGCGCGTGGGCTGCCCGTGCTGCTGGTCGATGCGGACCCCCAGGGCAGCCTGACGGATCTGTACCAGGCGGGCGGTCAACCAGGGCTGGCCGACGTGCTGCGCGGCGGGACGACCCTGCTGGAGGCGGCGCGGAGCCTGGGCGACCACCTGCACCTGCTTCCGGCCGGGCGGGACCTGGTCGGGCTCGCGATGGATCGTTCGCTGGACGTCGGGGTGCTCCGGGATCGTCTGGCGCCGCTGGGGGACTTCCGGGTGGTCGTCCTGGACCCCAGTCCCGCCCAGTCCCCTCTGACCGAGGCGGTGCTGGCCTTCGCCGGAGCCGTGCTGGTCCCGGTGTCCTGCGACTACCTGGCCCTGCACGGGGTCCGCCAACTGTCGGACACCCTGGCCGCGCTACGCGATCGGATGGGGCGCGTCGTCGAGCTGGTTGGCGTGGTGCCGACCTTCTTCGACGGCCGGACGCGTGCCAGCCGGGCCGTGATCGAGATCCTGGGTCGCCACTTTCCCGGCCAGATCCTGTCGCCCATTCGCGCCAGCGCCGACGTGCGCGAGACGGGGGCCTCCCAGCGCCCGGTGTTCGAGGCGACTCCCTCGGGGCGTGGCGCCCGCGACTATCGCATCCTGATCGACGAGGTGGCCGTCCGGTTGGGTCTGGACGAGGCGATGCCTTCGTCCGAGGTCAGGGCCTGACCGAATCCACGAAGCCGGCCGAGGAAGGGGACACGGATTCGATCCCGCCGGAGGGGCGTTCGCTGCCCACGGTCGTCGTCGGCGGCAGGGCCTGGTCAGGCGCCGCCGCCTGGGGAGCAGCCGGAAGGCCGGCCTCGCGTCGCGCCTCGTCCAGCCAGGTTCCGACGGCATCGAGCTCGGGCGTGGTCGTCGGGGATCGGACGGTGATCCCGGCCTCGACGCGCGGCGCGTCCCCCACGTACCCGCCGGGGCCGGGGGCCACGGGAACCGAGGTCGGCGGGGTGCGATGGGTCTGGAGCAGGCGGTTGTACAGGGCCTTGGCCTCGTCGGTCCCGACCGATTCGGACAGCGCGCGCAGTTCGTGGATTCGGGCCGCCTGCTGGGCCGGCGGCGTCGCGTAGTTGTAGCTGGCCCGCTGGAACTCGTCGATCAGGATCTGCATCCGGGACAGGGCGCCGGCGCGCTCCTTCGGGGTCAGCGTGGGCGGGGTCGCGGCCTTGTCGGCCGGCGACTCGGCGGGTGCGGCCGGGGCCTGGGCGGCCTGGGCGTCCGCGGTCGCCGTGGCCCCCCCCTCGGCCGTCTGGGCGGCCAGGGCTTCGGGCGCGGGCTCCCCGCCCTCGGGTGGGGATTCGTCCGCCACCGCCGTCCCGTCATCCCGCGGCGGCGCCTCGTCCTCCGCCAGTCCTGCCGAGGTTCTGGCCCGGGACGCCCGCCCCGAGGACGCATCGCCTCCGGAGCCGGTCCGGGCCTCCAGCATGGGGTCCACGACCGCCCGGCAGGCATCCGGCCCGCCCTCGATGGGGACGGCGATCGCCTCGGCCGCGATGATCACGCACTCCCGGGGCCCGATGCGCAGTGCGTTGCACCGCCCGTACACGTAGCCGCGGCAATCGGTGTTCACGACGTCGGGTTGCGGGCTGGGGTCCTTCGAGGGCGGCGTGGCCACCGCGGTTCGGGGCAGCGCCTCGCTGCCCGAAAGTACGGCGCGGGACTCCAGCGGCTGCTTCAGTGCGTCCCGGTCGTCGGAGTGGCGCAGGGCATCCATCCAGAGCGGCAGCACGAGCACGAGCGCCAGGAACACCAGCGCCAGCGCCAACGAGGCCTTGTAGTACCGGACGCGCGTCTGGCTTCTGGGGCGGAACGTGGGGCGCTGTTCACGGGGTGTTCCAGAGGGCGCGCGATCGGGCACGGGGTCCTCCTCGCCGGTGCGACGATTATGATACCATGCGTGGCGATGGAAACCTCCTCGCCCGACATCTCGGTCGTATTGCCGGTATTCAACGAGGCCGCCGGCCTGCGCCTCCTGTACGAGGAACTCGTGGCGACGTTGTCCGCCATGGGGCGCCCGTTCGAACTGGTGTTCTGCGACGACGGCAGCGTGGACGACTCGCTGGCGTTGCTGCGGGAACTGGCGCGGGGGGACGCCCGGGTCAAGGTGGTGGCCTTCGCCCGGAATTTCGGCCAGACCGCCGCGTTGGACGCGGGATTCCGGGTCGCCCGGGGCCGGATCATCATTCCGATGGACGCGGATCTCCAGAACGACCCGGCCGACATTCCGCGCCTGGTCGCCCGCCTGGACGGCGGCGTGGACCTGGTGTCCGGCTGGCGGGTCAACCGTCGGGATCCCTACCTGACCAAGACCCTGCCGTCGCGGATTGCGAATGGCCTGGTGTCCCTTGTCACGGGCGTCCCGCTGCACGACTACGGCTGCACGCTGAAGGCGTACCGCGCCCGGGTGCTGCGCGACTTCCGCCTGTACGGCGAGATGCACCGCCTGATTCCCGCCTACGTCAAGTGGGCCGGGGGGCGGGTCGTCGAGGAACCGGTCAACCACCGGCCCAGGCGGTTCGGGCGCTCGAACTACACCTTGTCCAAGTCGGTGCGCCTGATCCTGGACCTCTTGACAGTGCGTTTCCTGCTCAGCTACTCCACGAAGCCTTTGTATTTCATTGGGAAATGGGGATTGTTGGCGATCGGCCTGGGTTCGCTGTCGATGCTGTGGACGATCGCCAAGAAGGTGATGTGGCCGCAGCATCCGCTGCACACCGATCCGTTCTTCCTGGCGTCGATCTTCCTGTTCCTGGCGGGCTTCCAGTTCCTGTTCTTCGGGCTGCTGGCCGAGCAGTCGATGCGGACCTACTTCGAAAGCCAGCACAAGTCGCCCTATCTGGTCCGCGAGATCCTGAATCTGGATCCGGGGACCCTGGGCGTCCAGGCGCCGGACCCCCTGGAACGGCCGGCTTCCCCCGTTGCGACGGCCCCGGAACCGTCCGCCGGCGTCCCGGCCACGGTTCACGAGGGCCCGGTCCGCGGCGGCGCCTTCGCGGTTCAGGATCCGGATCGGGGACCGCGGTCCTGACGTTTCCTCCCGGGCGGGGACTTCCGACCATGTGCGGCATCGCAGGGTTCGTTCGGCAGCACGGCGGCGAAGCGATCGACGACCGGATCCTGGACCGGATGACGTCCACGCTGGCGCACCGGGGGCCCGATGACGCCGGGACCTGGTGCGGCGACGGCGCGTATCTGGGGCATCGCCGGTTGTCGATCATCGACGTGGCGGGCGGACGGCAACCCCTGGTCAGCGAGGACGGGCGGGTCGTCGTCGTCGTCAACGGCGAGATCTACAACCACCACGATCTGCGGGATGACCTGCGGGCGCGCGGCCACCGATTCGCCACCCGCTCCGACGGCGAGGTGCTGGTTCACCTCTGGGAGGACGAGGGGGTCGCGATGCTGCCCCGCCTCCAGGGGATGTTCGCGTTCGCGCTGTGGGACGCCCGGGACCGGACGCTGCTGCTGGCGCGCGATCGGATGGGCAAGAAGCCCCTGTTCTGGGGCGTGTTCGACGGCGAGGCCGTGTTCGGGTCGGGCGTGCGGGCGCTGCTGGCCCACCCGGAGGTGCCGCGGCGCATCGATCGGGACGCCCTGTATCGCTATCTGACGATGGACTTCGTGCCCGCGCCGCGGACGATGCTGGCGGGGATTCGCAAGGTCATGCCCGGCGGCTACGTGATCGTCCGTGAGGGGCGGGCGACAGAGGGGCGCTATCACGACCTGCTTCATGCCCCGCGGCCCCCCGTGGGGAACGAGTCCGACGCGGCGGCGCGCATCTGGGAGACGCTGGTCGCATCCACGCGCCGGCGGCTGGAGTCCGAGGTCCCGCTGGGCGTGTTCCTGTCGGGCGGACTGGATTCGACCGCCGTGTTGGCGGCCATGGCCCAGGACCGCGACCCCGCCACCATTCGCACGTTCACGATCGGGTTCGACGACCCGTCCTACGACGAGTCCGAGCCGGCTCGGGCGGTGGCGCGGCATCTGGGCACCGACCACCACGAGCGCATCCTGGACGGGGCCCAGGCGATTCAGGGCGTCCGAAGCGTCGCCGAACTGGCCGACGACCCGCTGGCGGACGCCTCGCTGATTCCAACGCACCTGCTGTCCCGGTTCGCTCGCGAGCACGTCACCGTCGCGCTGTCGGGCGACGGGGGCGACGAACTGTTCTATGGGTATCCCACCTTCCTGGCCGATGGTCCCGGGCGGCTGGCGGCGGCCCTGTTGCCGCGGCGGGTTCGCGACCGGCTGCTGCCCCAGGTCGCCACCTGGCTGCCGGCCTCCGAGCGAAACATGAGCCTCCAGTTCCAGGTGGAACGATTCGCCCGCGGCCTGCGGTACCCGCGTCTTCACCGCCACTTTGCCTGGCTGGGCAGCTTCGCGCCGGACGCCGCCCTGTCGCTGATGGTGCCCGATGCCGCCGTGGCGCCCCGTCGAGACGACCCGTTTCCCGACGTGGATGCCTGGGCCGCCACCTGCGCGGGCTGGCCCGCCATGGCGACGCTTTCGGCCCTGTATGCGCGTCTCTACATGGCGGACGGCGTCCTGGTGAAGGTCGATCGCGCGTCCATGGGGGTCGCGTTGGAGGTCCGCTCGCCGTTCCTGGACACCCAGATGGTCGATCTGGCCCTGTCGCTGCCGGCGAGCTGGTCGCTTCACGGGCGAACCACCAAGGCGCTGGTGCGTCGGATGCTGCGCGGGCGGGTGCCCGACCGGATCCTGGACCGACCCAAGAAGGGCTTCGGGATTCCCCTGGCCCGGTGGTTGCGGACCGACCTGAAACCCCTGCTGCTGGAGCATCTGTCGGGCCCGCGGCTGGCGCGCGAGGGGCTGGTTCGGCCCCAGGCGGTGGCCTCCCTGGTCGAGGCGCATCTGTCGGGTCGGTCGGATCATCGCAAGGAGCTCTACAACCTGCTGGTGCTCGAACTGTGGCTGTCGCGCTGGGTGACCTGAGGCATCCTGGCGACTTGTCCCCATTTCGACCGGCTTTCGACTTGGCCGCGGCCTGACGCCTGTGCTAGTACCGGAATACGCTCGGGGCATCCCGCCTCGTCCGGCATGACTCTGACGGGGAAGACACCATGTTCTCGACGGTTCGCGAACTGCTGGCGTACCTGCGCAAGGAGTCCATCGCCGCGGTGGACCTGAAGTTCACGTCGCTGATGGGGCGCATGCACCACGTGACCCTGCCCGCGGCGAAGCTGGACGAAAGCCCATGGGAGGAGGGCATCGGGTTCGACGGGTCGAACATGCCCGGTTTCAAGTCGGTCGAGGCCGGGGACATGGTCCTGGTCCCCGACGTCACGACGGCCTTTCTGGACCCGTTCTACGACGTGCCCACGATCTCGATGATCTGCAACGTTGCCGAGGCCGCCACACTGGCCCCGTTTCCGCGCGATCCCCGGGGCATCCTGCGCCGTGCCGAACGCGTGATGGCCGATTCCGGGGTGGCGGACGACTGTCGATTCGGCCCCGAGTTCGAGTTCTACCTGCTGGACCAGGCGGAGTGTGGCAACGGCACCTGCGGGGGCTACAGCCGGCTGTCCAGCCGGGAGGGGCGCTTCCCCGGGTGCGAGGATGACCGCAGCCCGACGCCCATCGCCCCGAAGGGCGGCTACCACGCGGCGCCTCCCCAGGACGCGTTCTTCAACGTCCGCAACGAGATGGCGCTGCGACTCCAGGAGGCAGGGGTCGATGTGCGCTACCACCACCACGAGGTGGGGTCGGTCGGCCAGCAGGAGATCGAGGTCCACCTGGCGGGCCCGGTCCGCTCGGGCGACGTCTGCATGATGGTCAAGTACTTCGTCAAGATGGTCGCCCACCGACACGGCCTGGTCGCGACGTTCATGCCCAAGCCGTTCCCCGGCGAGGCGGGTTCGGGCATGCACTTCCACCAGCACCTGTTCCGGGGCGGCAAGGCGCTGTTCTGGGATGCCGACGGGTACGCCGGCCTGTCCCGCCTGGCTCTGTCGTACACCGGCGGCCTGCTGCGTCACGCCCCCGCCCTTCTGGCACTGACGAATCCCAGCACCAACGCCTATCGACGGCTGATTCCGGGCTACGAGGCCCCGGTCAATGCGTTCTTCAGCCTGGCCAATCGCAGCGCCGCCATCCGGATCCCGAAGTACGCGAACACGCCGGACACCAAGCGGATCGAGTTCCGCACGCCCGACGCGACCTGCAATCCCTACCTGGCGATGGCCGGGCAGCTGCTGGCGGGGCTGGACGGCATTCGGACCGAAATGGACCCGACGGCCGAGGGGTTCGGCCCCTACGACACGAACGTGTTCGAGATGTCCGAGGCCGAGCGCCGCGAGCGGATCCGGCCGCTGCCCGGCAGCCTCGACGAGGCCCTGGATGCGCTGGCCGCCGATCCGGCCTTCCTGGTACGGGACGGGGTGTTTTCGGATCTGCTGATCGCGGACTGGGTCCGCCTGAAGCGGGCATCCGAATGCGAACCGATCCGTCGCCAGCCGCATCCCCTGGAGTTCGAGTGGCACCTGGATTGCTGAGCCCCCGCGGCCCGATTTCGAACCGCGGCGCGCGTCTTTTCGCCCTGCCGTCGCTGGTGGTCCTGGTCGTGACGGCCGCGGGCTGCAGGGACGGCGCCCCGCCGGCGCCCGCGCCACATCCTCGCGTCGTGTCCCTGCTGCCGAACGCGACCGAAATCCTGTTCGCCCTGGGGGCGGGCGCGCACGTGGTCGGGGCGACGCGCTACTGCGATCGGCCCGAGGCGGCGTCGGGCGTGCCGCGGGTCGGCGGCATCCTGGACATCTCGGTCGAGGCCGTGCTGGCGCTGCGTCCCGACGTCGTCGTCGGTTCGCCCGCGGTGCTGGGCGGGCGTCTGGCCACCCTGCTGTCCGGTTCGGGCACGCGACTCGTGCCTCTGCGATTCGAGACGATTGCCGACCTCCAGACGGGAATCCGGGCCATCGGAGAGGCCGTCGATCGCGAGGCCGAGGCGGGGGCGATGGTCGCCGCGCTGGATCGTGACCTCGACGCGCTCGCGGGGCGGGCCCTGCGCGACCCGCCCATCCGGGCGCTCCTGGTGGTCGGACGCACGCCGCTGGTGGTGGCCGGGCGCGCCTCGTTCCTGGGCGACCTGCTGGAACGGATGGGCGTGGACAACGTGGCGGACGCCCGGTCGGTGCCGTTTCCCACCTGGTCGCTGGAGCAGGTGATCCAGGCCCGGCCGGACATCGTCATCGACGGCATCGCCGAGTCCGGGGACCTGGACACGGTCCTGGCCGGGGCCGGCGTCGCGGCGGTTCGGGAGGGGCGCTTGATTCGCGACGTGGATCCGGCGATCCTGCGTCCGGGCCCGGCGACGGCGGGTGCCGCGCTGCATCTGGCGGACCGGATTGCGGCCGCGGCCGACAGCCGCCGGGCGGTTCAGCCCCATCGACCGCAGGAGTCCGATCGGTGAGCCTGGTTGCGCGCTCGAATCGACCGCTGTTCCTTCTGGTGCTGGGCGTCTTCCTGCTGGTCTTCCTCGGCCTGTCGATCGCGCTGGGCGTTTCGCGGGTGGACCTGATCGGCGCGCTCGACGGCAGCGCCCCGGGGGATCGCCTGGTGCTGCTGCACGAGCGCCTGCCCCGGACGCTGCTGGCGGCCACCGTCGGCGCCTCCCTTGCCGCGGCCGGCCTGGCCTTCCAGGCGGTCCTGAACAATCCGCTGGCGGATCCCTACATCATCGGGGTTGCCGGGGGGGCGGCGATTGGCGGCACCCTGGCGATGATCCTGCCCATCGGCATGCTGCTGGGCCAACTGGGCGTGTCCCTGTCCGCGTTCCTGGGGGGCCTGGGCGCCATCCTGCTGACGTGGCGACTGTCCCGGGATCGCCTGGGGCACCTGCGCGCCTATCAGGTCCTGCTGGTCGGGGTCGTGTTCAACACGTTCGCGTCGGCCGTCATCATGTTCCTGAAGTCGGTCGTGCGGGCCGAAAAGGCCCAGGAAATGCTGCTGTGGCTGATGGGCACGCTGTCCTCGGACATTCGCGCCCCGGGGGCCGTGGCCGCGTCCATCGCGGTGACGGCGGTCGCGCTGCTGGTGCTGTATCGCCTGGCGCCCGCGCTGAACGCCCTGGCTCTGGGGCACGAGGATGCGGCGACCGTCGGCGTCGATCCGGGGCGGACGACCCGAGGCGTGTTCGTCGCGGGCTCGCTTCTGGTGGCCGCCGCCGTCTCGGTGGCCGGGATGATCGGGTTCGTCGGCCTGATCGTGCCCCATGCGGTCCGCGCGCTGGTCGGGTCCGATCACCGGGTTACGATTCCGGCCTCGGCGCTGCTGGGCGCCTTGTTCCTGGTGGCGGCGGACCTGGCGACCCGGATGCTGTTCCCCGTGTTCGAGACCGAGGCCCCCGTGGGCGTCCTGACCGCCTTGATCGGGGGTCCGATGTTCGTCTATCTGTTGCGGCGAAGCGGGGATCGCCCATGAAACGGATGCCCGATCCGACGGCGGCCCCCCTGGAGGTCGCGGGCGTGTCCTTCCGCTATCCGGGCCGGACGCACGCGGCGGTCTCGGGCCTGGATCTGTCCGTCGGTCCCGGCGAGATCGTCGGCCTGATCGGCCCGAACGGCGCCGGGAAGTCCACCGTGCTGCGCCTGGTGGCGGGGCTGCTGGGCCCGGCTTCCGGGACGGTGCGCGTGCAGGGGATCGACCCGTTCCGGATCCCGCGTTCACGTGCGGCCTGCCAGGTCGCCCTGGTGCCTGCGTCCCTGAACGTCCAGTTCCCGAT
>JARKOL010000237.1 GCA_029975745.1 Myxococcota bacterium
TGGGCACGCTGGCGACGGTCCTGTTCGGAGGCTACATCCTGAGCATGAAGGGCTGATTGCCGGTTCGGGCGCCCCGCCGACGCACCATCCAGGCCACGACAAGGACGAAGACGAGGACGGCACCCAGCGGGCCCCCGCCGGCGCCCGCGCCGGACGCACATCCCCCGGACGTCGCGCGGGCCACGGGGACATCCCCGGATGCCACCGCGTCCCCGGTCGAATCGCCCGGCGCGTCCGCCAACGATTCGCCCGCACCGTCCTGGCGCCCCTGCGCGTCACCCGGATCCGGCAGCCCCGACTCGTCCCCCTGGGCCGCATCGGGCACCGGCTCCGGTTCCGGCTCGGGCGCGGGCGGCACGACCCCCAGGCAGCCGCCCTCGCCGTCACACGCGTCATCCACCGTCGCCGCGTCGCCGTCATCGCACGGGGCCCCGGCCGGCAGAACCTGGAATTCACAAGCGAAATCAACGCAGGAGTCCGACGTGCAGGCGTTGCCGTCGTCGCAAGTGCCGCACGAGGCGCCGCAGCCGTCGTCATCACATGCGCGCCCCTCGCACGAACACGGTTCGCACTGGCCGTCGTCCGCGCGACAGCGATCCCCCTCGTCGCAGACGCCGCACTGCCCGCCGCAGCCATCATCGCCGCAGACCCGCTCCCCGCAGTCGGGAACCTCCAGGCACAGTTTGAAGCGAATGGTGTCGCCGGCCTCGCCCACGTCATAGACGCGCAGCGTGACGTCGGTTCCGTCCGTCAGGACCGGCCGGATCTCGCCCCAGGCGCTGAGGTTGGTGCGCCCGGACTGGGCGGACAGGAACGCGCGACCGATGTTGCCGTTCCGCTTCGGCGTCCCGCCCGGTCGCAGCACGTACACCTCGTCCGGCGGCCCGTTGCGGTTCCCCACGCCGTCCCGCCGCGTATCGATCCGGTAGGCGATCAGACCGGATCCCGGCAGCGCGCTCTCGAACGTGCCGTTCTTGCGCCGATACTCCAGGATGAAGTGCTGGCTGGTCGATTCGGGCACCTGGACCCGCACGGCCTGGGTCCCCGTCTCCCAGGACGGATGCAACTCGATTTCCCCGCCGGCATCGACCCGGGGAATTTCGGGGATCCAGCCACCGTACCGCCACTTCATGTAGGACAGGAAGTGCTGGGGCTCGGCGGCCGTGCTTTCCATCGGATCCCAGGGCCCGACCGGCGACAACCCGTCCTGGCTGTAGTGGTACAGGTCCGGCGCCCCCAGCGAGTGCATCATCTCGTGGGCGAACGTGCCGGGCGACAGGATCATCAGCGTAGTGAACTGAAGGTTGAAGACCCCGACCTTGCCGCCGCCCAACTGGAACGGGCTCCACAATTCCCACTTGTGCGGCCACAGCACGTCGGCCCACGCGTCGGGCCATCCCTGGACCATGAAGATCACGTTGTCCACCCAGCCGTCGCCATCCGCATCCAGGTTCACGTCCTGGGGCACCTGGTCCGCGACGCCCGCCAGCACCAGTTGCCACAACTCCTGCTCGCGTCTTTGGCCCTCGGACTCGGTCGTGTAGCCATCCGGATTGCCGATGCGCTCGTACACCCGGTAGTAGGCCCGCGAGTGCGGCACGGTGAACGCCACGACCTGGGAGTCTTCCGGCGGCGGCAGGAACAGCGTCCGGACGTCCAGCGCCCCCAGCGAGTTCTCGCGAAAGAACGCCCGCATGGACGGCACGCCGGGATCCAGCGATTCGAACTGGCGCTCGTAGTCCTCGAAGGTCTCCTCGAGCAGGTCGTCGTCCTGGAACCGGACGAACACCAGCAGGTTGTACACCAGGCCCGTCGTGGGCGCCTTGCGGAACGTCATCGGGGTCGCGCGGGGACGCGGTATCGAAACGCCCTCGACGAACGGCGCTCGCACCCCGGGAACCAGTCCCGCGACCACCGGATCGTCCAGGCCCACCGCCAGGCCCGTGGGCACCAACTGCCCCTGCCGAAGGTCGGCGTACACCCTCCATCCAGTCACCGGGTCGCGCAGCACGGTGAATCCCCGTGCGTCGGTCACGTGCCGGTGCGCCTCGTCGCCCGTGACCCACAGGTCGATTCGTGTCCCGTCGGGCTGGACGTCCGGAACCGGCACGTTGCGAAGCGGAGCCGCCACGGCCCCCGTCGTCAGAAGGCTTGCCAGCGCCACGACCCACACGGTCCGGGGAAGGAAACAGCCGCTCACGTGACCTCCGGGATTTCCAGGGAACTCCGGCCGGCATCATACCCGCCCGTCCACGCGGGATCCAGGACCGGCTCGCGGCGGCTATCGCAGTTCGATGCGTCCCAGGGCGGGCGCCTCCAGCGTGCCGCGGCGACGCATCGCCTCGCGAAGCCCGTCCCGATAGGTGGGGTAGCCCAGGATCGTCACGGCGTCGGGCGGCAGCGTCGCGATGATCTCGTCCACCCGGTCGCCGCCCAGCACCAGGTAGTGCGTCGTGGCCACCCGGTAGGTTCGTCCCGGCTGCAACGGTCGTCCCGTCGCGGCGTCCCGCACCCGCACCGCCCCGTCGCGGCGCTCCAGGCGCAGCCCGGACACCGCGGGCGTCTTGCCGACCTCGATCATCAGGAACGTGAACAGCCTCTCGATGTCGGCCCCGGTCATCGCGATGACCACCATGGGGTCGTTGAACGGCCAGACGGCGTGCAGGTCGCACTCCGTCACCTCGCCCGCCTCCAGCCCGGCGCGCACGCTGCCCTGGTTCATGAACGCGAAGTCCACTCCAGCCGGGTGCGCCGCACGGCCCGCCTCGCGCATCAGGTCGGCGGTCAGGTTGCCCATGACGGTCTCGGGCTGCCGTGCGTGGTGCAGCGCCTGCGCCGCGCGGGCCACCTCCTGCGTACAGTGGGCGAAGTGCCGGGCCTGGAGCTCCCGGACGGACGCATCGACCTGCGGGTGCAGCGGCGCCTCGCCGACGAAACCCGGCTGCTCGGGGCGGCACGGCGGGGACACCTCGCCAGCCCCGCAGACGGGCACCAGCGCGCCGACCGAGACCCCGTCCGCCAGCACGCGCCCGGTCGCCGCATCGACCCGAAGGAGCACGCGCCCCAGGAAGGTACCCTTGCCCGGCGTCTCGACCACCGGCGTGCGACGGCCCTCGCCTTCCAGCACCGTATGGGCATGGCCCGCGACCACCAGCGCCACCTCGTCGGGTGCGAACGCCTCAAGCAGCGTGCCCAGTTCGCCGTCCACCGCGCATCGGGACGTCGGATTCCCGGGAACCCGGTCCGAGTCCGGACAACGGCCCTCCAGATGGGCCAGAACGATGACGACCGTCGCGCCGGCCTGGCGCATCTCGGGCAGGACCCGGCGCACCGCGGCCACGGGGTCGTCGAACACCAGCCCGCGCGTCCCCTCGAAGTTGGCGACCATCGGCGTCGTCGGCGTCACGACGCCCGTGATTCCGACCCGGATGCCCTCGACGTCGCGCACCGTGAACGGCACGACCCCGGGCACCGCCAGCGGGCTCCCGTCCGAGCTCTGGCGCACGTTCGCCGACACGACGGGAACCTTGGACTGGGCCAGGGCCGCGGCCAGGGCGCAGCGCGGGTCCTCCGGCGGGCGCGTGGCGTCCTGGGGCCCGCATCCGGCGTAGTCGAATTCGTGGTTTCCCAGCGTGGTCGCCGCGTAGCCCGCCTGGTTGAAGAAGGTCACGCAGGGCGCACCTTCCTCGGCGTTGACCGGAAAGTCCCCCTGGAAGCAGTCGCCCGCGTCCAGCACCAGCGTCGGGCCCTCGTGCCCCTGCCGCAACGCGTCGATCAGGCCGGCGACGCGAGCGAATCCCCCCATGCGTCCGCCGGCGACCCGTTCGCCGTCCAGCGCGCCGTGCAGGTCGTTCGTCGCCAGCACCTGGAGGACGCGCACGACCGGGTCCGGCTGGGCGGTCGCCCCCCCGCCGCCCTGCACCTCCGTCCCCCTGCACGCCAGTCCCGCCGCCAGGACCGCCAGGATTCCCAGTTCCCGCAGTGATCGCATCCCGCCCCCCAGGCGACGCCGCGGCGATTGTAGCACCCTGGACCCGTGGCAGAGCCCCCGGCGCCGCAGTTCCTGGAGTGCATCGGCTTGACGGCGCCATTGCTTCCCTGGCGTGGGCGGCCACCGTCAAGCCGGTGGCCAGAGGGCTGCGGCGTGGCCGCCGCACCCGAGGGACGCTGCGCGTCAGGAGCCGAAGGCCGTCGAGCCGAAGGCCGTGGAGTGCGCCGGCCACGCCGGC
>JARKOL010000247.1 GCA_029975745.1 Myxococcota bacterium
CTGGCCGGCACGGGCCCGTTCGGCGGCAGCGACACCGGCCAGATTCGTGCCGCCGCCGCCCAGGGGGTCGCGCCGCGTGCCATCGACGCCCTGCCCTGCGACGACGCATTGAGGGCGCTGTTGCACCGTGCGCTGGAGCGCAAGCCTTCGGATCGATTCGCGTCCGCCGACGAGTTCCTGGAGGCGCTCGGCGGCGCGATGCCCGGGTACGAGTCCGCGGGGCGAGCGGCCCTGGTGGCGGCGCTGCGGAAGGAGCCTGCGGCCCCCCGGGCACGGGGCCGCTCGGGCTCGGGCGCATCCCCTCGGGGCGCCGCACCCAAGGGCCTTGCGCGACCCGCGATGAAGCGGGAATCCGCGAAGGGGCTTCGGACCCTGGTGATCGTGGCCGCGGCGCTGCTGCTGACCGCGGTGACGCTGGCCCTAATCGGCGTGGGCCTGCCGGACTGAATCCGTTTCCGCAATCGAGAAGGAGGCCACCGTGCTGGACCGCTCCACCATCGGCGTGCTGGGCGCCGGAAACATGGGCGAGGCCCTGATCGCCGGGCTGGTCAAGGCCAGCATCGTCGAGCCGCACCAGGTCCTGGCGAGCCGACGGTCCGAGGTCGCCCTGGCCTACCTGGCGGACACGTACGGCATCCGGACCACGACCGACAACTCGGCGCTGGTCGGCGACAGCGACATCGTCGTGCTGGCCACCAAGCCCCAGGTGCTGGGCGAGGTTCTGGCCGAGACCGCCGCTCGCTTCCGGCCGGGCCAGGTCGTGATCTCGATCGCCGCCGGCGTGACGACCACATTCATCGAGGACCGTATCGGAAACGACATCCCGGTCATTCGCGTGATGCCGAACACTCCCGCGCTGGTCGGCGAGGCCATGTCGCCGTACTGCCTGGGGCGCCACGGTTCCGCCACCCAGGCGCTGGTGGCGTCCCAGATCTTCTCGGCGGTGGGCGTCACGGTCCAGGTCGAGGAGGACATGCTGGACGCGATCACCGCCCTCTCGGGCACCGGCCCCGCCTACCTGTTCTACCTGCTGGAGGGACTGATCGAGGCCGGCAAGGCGATGGGATTGCCCGAGTACCTCAGCCGCGCCCTGGTGCGCCAGACCTGCTACGGGGCCGCGAAGCTGGTGGTCGAGACGCCTCGCACGCCCCGGCAGTTGCGCGCCCAGGTCACGTCGCCCCAGGGAACCACTCACGCCGCCATGACCCATCTGGATTCGCTGGGCTTTCACGACCAGTTGCGCCAGGCGGTGCTCAAGGCACGCGACCGCGCACGTGAACTGGGATCCGCGGATATCCGTCCAAAGTGACGCCAACCGTATCATCCGTCATATTGACCGGCACCCCCGCGGCTGTTGAAATGGCCGCCAGATGCCGCCAGGGGTTGTGGTGACGCACCAAGAGGCCATCCAGGACGACGCGACCCGACGCCTCCTGGAGCTGATCCCGCTGGCGGCCGCCAGCCAGGAATCCAACCTGCCCATCCTGGGCTACCTGCAGGCCGCCTTCGAATCGCTGGGCTGGGAGGCGCATCGCCATCCCCTGCGGGACGACGGCCCTCCCCGCGCCAACCTGATCGTGGCGAACCACCCGTCGCCCCGCGTCCTGTTCGTCGCGCACACGGACACGGTCCCCCCCGGCGAATCGCTGCTTTGGACCCGCACTGGCGGGCTGCCCAGGCAGCCGATGATCCAGGACGGACACGTGTGGGGACTGGGCGCGTCGGACAACCTGGGTTCGGTCGCGCTGCTGCTTGCCATGGCAAGGAAGACCGACCTGCCGCGGGGCGTCGCCATCGCGTTCACCGCCGACGAGGAAACGGGAGCGATGGGCGCCGAGCAGCTTGCCCGGGACGGAACGATTCCCGAATCCATCCGCCTGGCGATCGTCACGGAACCCACCGACAACCGGGTGGTTCGGGGGGAAAAGGGCTATGTCCCCTTCGATCTGGTCGCCCACGACGCCATCGACACGGACCGTCCGGGTTCCGTTCCGACCGAGGCCGTCAAGGCGCTGCTTGTCCGGGGCCAGGAATCCCACTCGGCGCGCCCGCGCGAGGGCCGCAACGCCCTGTTCGACACGGCGTGGCTGGACGAGGCCGACGCGGTGGGCGACGACGTCGTCCTGGCCCTCGAGTGCGCCGGCGTCCGCAACAAGGTCCCTGCCCACGTACTGATCCGCCACGCCCCGCGCTCGGCGGTCCAGGCCGGCGGCACGCACGACGCCATTCGACTGCCGGAGATCCTCAGGTTCCTGCGCAGATTCGACGCCCTGTCCCAGGATCTGGCCGCGACGTCCGACGACCGATTCCTGCCCCCCGAGGTCACCCTGAACGTCGGCGCCGTCAAGCGATACGGACGCGCCCTGACGCTCGCCTGTGACCTGCGAATCGTGCCCGGCTTCGACTCGGCGGGCTTCCTGGACCGGCTCCAGGCCGAGGCACGCAAGGCACTGGGCCACGTGGAGGTCCGGTTCCCCTACCGTCCGCTGCCGCCCGTGTGGCAGGAGCTGGACCCCGGGCTGCTGGACGCGATCGGCGATCAACTGGACGCCCACGGCAAATCGGCGTATACCGAGGCCGCCGTTCTTGCGACGCTGGGCGTGAGTTCGGTGGTCGCCGGGCCGGGGAACCTGCGGGTCCACCGGCAGGACGAATCCATCGCCATCGCCGCGCTGGCGGAGGGGGCCCGGCTGTACTCGAAACTTGCCACCTACGGAGCCTCCCTGGAATGACGGATTCCGCGCTGGGCCTCGTGGTTGCCGCGCTGCTCGTCTCGCTGGCACACGGCGCCCTCCCGAACCACTGGGCCCCCTTCGTGCTGATCGGACGCGCCCAGGGCTGGTCCGCCCGTCGGATGCTCTGGGTCCTGACCATGGCGGGCATCGCGCACCTGGCCGTCGCTGGGGGACTGGCGCTGGCGCTGCTGATGGTCGGCGTCGCGGTCACCGAATGGCTGGAAACCTGGGCCCACGTGCTGCCGGGCGCCATCCTGCTGCTGGCGGGCACCGCATACGTCCTGATCGACCTGCTGGGAGGCCGAGCCCACGCCCATCACCACGAGGTCCACGAGGCGGCGGGGCAGGGAATGTCCGACCGTTCGGCGACCGTGACGCTGGTGCTGACGCTGGCCCTGTCCCCGTGCGAGGCCATGATCCCGGTCTTCGTGGGGGCGACGCCGATGGGGGACCCGGTGTTCCTGGCCGGCCTGGTCGTCGCCTCGGGCATCGTGTCGCTGGGCCTGATGGCGACATTGGCGCTGCTGTCGTGGCATGGCATCCGACGCCTGTCCTTCGGATGGTTCGCCCACCATGAGCGCCTGACGATGGGGGTCATCCTGGCCGCGGTCGGCCTGCTGACCCTGCTGCTGGGCCACGCGCACCACGGGCACTGACCGGCGCCTCCATACACCCTCGATCGCATTCCGATGCCTGGCTGCGACTTCGTCCCGGATCAGATGAGGGTTCGAAATTCAGCGGGGGCCGATCGCGGCCATGACCCGGGCCGCGATTTCGCGTACCAGCGCCTCCTCCTGGGCGGCCGCGCTGGCGACGGGGCTGGGATCCCCGGCAAGGGCACGCAGGCGGGCGATCTCGATCGGGTCCAGCGGCTGCACCGGCCCAAGCGTTCGCGCGATGACCGTGATGCGCGCCGTGTGCTCCAGGGATTCCAGCCGGTCGTAGGCGGTGTCCAGATCCGGCCCGATGCAGACCGAGCCGTGGCGCGCCATCATGACGATGTCGTGGTGGACGATCAGATCCCCGACCCCCTCGGCCAGCGCCGTCGTCGAGGGCGTCGCGTAGGCCGCCGTAGGCACCCGCCCCAGCGACACGACGGACTCCGGGATCAGATCCTGGGACAACGGCAGGTCGGCGATCGTCAACGCGATGGCGTGGGGCGGATGCGCGTGCAGCACCGCCCCGCAGTCCGGGCGCGCCGCGTAGGCCGCCAGGTGCAGGCGAAACTCCGAGGACGCCTTGGGCCCCCGGCGCTGCGCCCGTCCGGCATCGTCCAGAACGGCCAGATTCGCCGGCTTCAGAAAGCCCTTGTTGACGCCGGAGGGCGTGATCAGGATGCGGTCCGGGGCCAGGCGCACGCTGACGTTGCCTTCCCCACCGGCGATCAGGCCGCGCTCGTGCATCCGGCGGCAGACCTCGACGATCCGTTCGCGCGCCTCGAATTCGTCCAGGCGCGCCAAGGCGCCCGCGTTCGTCATCGTCACGGCGTCCCCTCGGGGTCCCCCCGGTTCTCGCGGTCGGTCGCCATCAGGTCCAGTCGCCAGGCGCCGTCCTCCCGCCGAAATACCAGCACGGCCTGTTCGCCGGTGTTGCGCAGCTTGACGCGCAACGCCACCGAGCCCCCCCGATCCACCTGATCGATGACGTCGGACCGGCCCAGCATCCGCAGCGGCGTGAACTCCCGTCGGGCATCCAGGGCATAGCGGGACTGGTACAACGACAGCAGTGCCTCGGCGAACGGCCGCGACTCCTGGGTGAACTGGGCCGCGAAGCGCGCGGCGTCCCCATCGACCGCCGCGGACTCCAATCGCTCCAGCACCTTAGCGGGCGAGTCCGCGCACCCCCCGAGCCAGAAGGCCGCCAACAGCACCCCGACCCGCGCCACGCCCCTTCGCATCCGGCACTCCCCTCCGCCCGCTAGCCCGGCGGCGGATACTCGTCCTGTCGAATCCCCTGGAACAGCGCGCCGGACCGCACCAGGTCCAGCTTCCATCCGTGACCATCCCTCACGAAGAAGACCGTCGGCCCATCGGCCCCGCGACGCAGCAGCCCTGGAGACCCGGTCACCGGCCGCGCCGCCCCCAGCGCCGTCATCAGGATCCGGCGCCACTGGGCCCATTCCCCGGCCCGGGTCGCCCGCTCGACCAGGTCACGCGACGACGGCGTCAGCATGGCCAGGAACCGGGCATCGGGCGCGTCCCGCCCCCGCTCCAGGGCGGCCAGGCAGTCGCGACCGGCGGCGTCCACGGGCGGGTTGCAGGCCGCCAGCGCGATCAGCGCGACAGCCAGAACGAACGGGACGATGCGGACAGGGGATGGTGCGAGAGAGGGGACTTGAACCCCTACGGAATCATCTTCCACAAGCACCTCAAGCTTGCGTGTCTACCAATTTCCACCACTCTCGCAGAGGCCCGGATGGCCAAGGCGCCGAATTCTACGCACGGGCACCGCCCGCTGTCAATCGGCGCATGGCGGGGATTTGTCCGCGGCGAAGGCGTCCCGGGTCAGTAGGGGAAGCCGGCCTTTTCGCGCCCGACCGTCGTGTCCGGACCATGGCCGCTGTGTACAACCGTGTCGTCGGGCAGGGTGAAGATCCGCTCCCGAATCGAGGTCCGCAACGTGTCCCAGTCCCCGCCCCAAAGGTCGGTCCGTCCGACGCCGTCGGCGAACAGCGTGTCCCCACAAAGCAGGATCGGCGGCTGCGTCGCGAACAGCAGCCCGATGCCCCCCGGCGAGTGGCCGGGAAGATGGATCACCTCGGCCTCCGAGCCGCCCACGCGAACCCGGTCGCCGTCCTTCAGCATCACGGCGGGTTCCAGGATGTCCAGGGTCCCCAGACCCGCCGCCGCCGACCGTCCCATCAGCGCCTCGACCTGGCGCGGGATGTTTCGGTACAACGGCACGTCGGCCTCGTGCATCGCGATGGACACCCCGAACCGGCGCGCAATCGCGGTCGATGCCATGCAGTGATCCATGTGACCGTGCGTGTGGACCACCAGGACCGGGCGCAGGCCCAGTTCCCCGATGCGGTCCACGATGTCCTGCGCGCCGCCCCCCGGGTCCACCACCAGGGCCTCGCGCGTCGGGACGTCCTCGACCAGGAAGCAGTTGGTCTCGAAGGGACCGGCCGGGATCCGGGTCACTCGAATGCCGTTCTCCACCAGGCTCATGCCGTCTCCTTGTTGCTGTTGATTCCCGGGCAGGACAACGCCCAGGGTCGGGGGCGCCGCCGCTACTTCTTGCGAGGCTTCGCCTTCGCCTTGGGGGCGGGCTTGACGCCCAGAAGGTCGCCCACCGGATCCTCGTCATCCACGATCTCGGAGCCGTCGTCCATCGACTCGAGGATCAACGGATCGATCGCCCCGGAGGTTCGCACGGGCCACTTCGCCTGGACCGCCTGGTCCCGCGCGGCGTCCGCCCAGCGCAGCGTGCAGCACTGATACTCGCGAGACCGGTCCGCCACCCGAAGCGTCATCGTGCCGGCCGCCCACTCCAACGCCAGAAGTCCCGTCTTGGCCTTGGGGTCCTCGTACACCACGTTCGCGGCCTTGCCGTACACCTCGTCAAGCGTCCGCAGGTGCGCGTCACGCCCGTCCTTGTCGGCCGAGATGACCAGTTTGTAGAACGCCCCGTCGGCAAAGAAGAAGTAGAGATGCGTCTTGCCCTCGCGCAGGTGCAGCATCTCCTCGCCGAACCCCTGGCCGAACTCGTCCTTGACCACCGAGACATTCCATCCGGACCGCGTCCCGTCGAACCGGACGATTTCCTGGCCGATGCGCGACGCCTCCTGCAGCGACTCGCGGCGCAGGCGGTCCCGGTCACGCACGTCCATCGTGTCGCGGATCAGGACGCCGTACCGGTTGTCCACGCGCTGCTTCAGGAACGCGACGGTTTCGTCGATCGTCCACCCGAAACGCAGCCCTCGAAGCGACGGGTCGAACCGCTCGGGCGCCAGCGGCTCGGCACCCGCCTGAGCGGCAAGCACCGACGCAACGAGCCCGACCATCACCATCCCGCCCAGTCGGCCGATTCGCACCGTCATATCCCCCCCCGCCTCGCCGCCGGATCGACCGCATCCCTCGAAACCCCGCGGCGAAATACTGAATGGACCCGGCAGCATTGTATCGTCCCGTCGGACAAGATTGCAAGTTCCTGGAATCCGTCCTGAAAACGCGTATGAACCGACGCGCGGCTCGATTGACACCCGGCCCCCGGACCCAATAGAGTAGCCGCGGGCACTTCGGCCACCACGGAGAACGTCGGATGAATCGCTGGTCCATGCTGATCGTCCTGCTGACCCTGCCGTCCCTCGTCATCGCGGAACCGGTCCCGATCCAGGAGGAGGCCTGGCCCATCCTCGAGCGTGGAACCCGCAGCGGGGACATGCTGGCCCGTGCCTTCGCGACGGCTGCCCTCCCGGACGTGGTCGGCCGGGACACCGAGGCCTACCTGAAGGAGGCGCTGACGGACCCGCAGTGGACGGTGCGCAAGGCAGCCATCCGGGTTCTGGCCGGTCGGGGCGATGCCCAGGCGCGAACGCTGGTGGCGGATGCCCTGCGGGATCCCAGCCTGCCGTTGGTCGAGGACGCCTTCGATCTGGTCGGGGCCTTCAAGGGAACCGAGGGGCGCGAGATCTTCGTCAAGACGTTCCTGGACGCGGCGGTGCCGACCCGCCAGGCGCTGGCCCGAGCCCTGGTGGCGCAGGCCGCCGATGTCGCCGTCCCGTGCTTCGAGGCCGGCCTCCTCCAGGGGGACGAACTGACGCTGCGCACGCTGACCCAGGCGCCGCTCCTGACGCGGGATGCGCTGCTGGCGCTGCTGGTGCGCAGCCGGGATGCCAGGGTGGTGGGCGCGGTGCTCGACCTGGCCCTGGCCGAAACGATCGCCCTGCCGCCCGACGGGCTGACGCCCCTGCTGAAGTCCAAGGACAACAACCTGAAGTACAAGGCCGCCGAGCTGTTGGCGCGGACCGGGGACGTCCAGGCCGTCAAGGTGCTGCGCCCGCTGGCCGATGGCGACGAGGCGGCCCGCCTGCGCTTCCTCAAGGCCGCGGCGGCCGCGCCCTCGACCGAATTCCACCCGCTGCTGAAGGGGTTCCTGGCGCCGGACATCCCCCTGGCGCAGCACGAGTTCGTCTATCGCGCGCTGGCCGGCACGACCGACCCCGAGGTGGTCGAGGGCATCAAGAACCGGCTGCAGTCCACGACCCTGGAAGTCCGCATCATGGCGACCCGCAGCCTGGCGGGCCTGCTGGGCAACCGCGCGCT
>JARKOL010000255.1 GCA_029975745.1 Myxococcota bacterium
GTGGCGCGTCGAGAAGGTGGCCATCGCACCCCGACTGGGGCGTGAATCCCGCAAGGCCACCCGATCACGCGGGTACATCGCGGAGGATCTCGTGGACCTCACTCGGGGACTCTAGACCGGAGTTCCCCCCGTCCTTGCCCCCAGCCGCCGCGTCCCGGATAATGGGGCGGATTCCCGGAGGCCCCTCGTGTCCGGCCGGCCGCCCCCCGCACCCGATCGACTGCCGCTGCAGGAAGCGGACGATGTCGGGGACCGCATCCACATCTGCGTGGGCGCCACCTGCAACAACAACTGCCTGTTCTGCATGGAGGAGGACCGCGAGGACCGCCTGGGCCGCGTGGGCGCCCAGACCCCGGACGACGTGGCCCGAATGATCCGCGACAATCGCGGCACCCGCGAGATCCTGTTCACCAGCGGCGAACCCACCCTGAACGACCACCTGCCCGACTACGTCCGCCAGGCCCGCGAGGCCGGCTACCCGGTCGTCGGCGTGATCTCGAACGGCCGCCGATTCGCCTACGCCCCCTACGTCCGCTCCCTGCTGGACGCGGGCATGAACAACGTGATCGTCAGCATCCACGGCCACGACGCCCGCACCCACGACGCACTGTCCCGCACGAAGGGCAGTTTCGACCAGACCCTGAAGGGGCTGCGCAACCTGGACGTGATGCGCCGCGCCTGGACGTTCCAGGTCGCCACTAGCACCGTCGTCTGCCGCCGCAACCTGCCCCACCTGGGTGCCCTGTGCGCCCTGCTGGCGCCGCTGGCCATCGACCGGCACGTGTTCAACGTGATGATGCCGGACGGACGCGGCCAGACGCACCTGGACGCCCTGATGCCGCGCTATCGCGAGGTCACCGACGCGTTCGCCGCCCTGCTGCCGACGCTGGCGCCGACGTTCGCGCGGCGGATGGCGCTGGTCGATATCCCCTACTGCACCACCGAGGGCCTGCCCGACGGTGTCCGGGGCTACGTCGAACGCTACTACCACTTCGAACCCGACGGTTCGTTCGAGCGGCGCGCCGCGGGCTTGACCCAGTCCGCGCCCCCGACCGACGATGACCGCCTGTTCCAGGCCGCGGCCATGGCCGGGGACCAGACGGGCTTCACGCGGGTGACGCGGACGTTCCAGGAATCGTTCGTGCGCGCCAAGCGGCCCGAATGCGGCACCTGCGGCTACGATGCAGTCTGTCGTGGTGTCTGGAAGCCCTACCTGGCGCGGTTCGGATGGGATGAAATGGTGCCGGTCCGCCGGGCGCCCGTGACGCCCCCACGATGACTCACAAGGTGCCCGCCGACGCGCGCTGCAGGTTCGCGAAGGCCACGTAGTAGTCCAGAAGCGCCACCTGGTATCCGGCCCGCGCCTGGGTCAGGGTGCTCTGGGCATCCAGCACCTCGACCGATGTCGCCGTGGCCGCCTCGTACTTCCGGGTCACGACACGCAGGTTTTCCTGGGCGAACTCGATCTGGGTCCGGTGGGCATCCATGGACGTTTGCGCCTGATTCAGGTCCAGCCAGGCCTTGCGAACGTCCAGCAGGATCCCGTCCCGGGCCAGGTCCAGCGCCTGGCGAGCCTTGTCGTGGTCGCGCGACACGGCCTTCATCCGGAACCAGGTATTGCCCCAGTCCCAGAAGTTCCACTGCAGGGCCGCGCCCACGAACGCCGAGTCCTCGCGCTGGAACTTGCTGCCCTCGAAGTGCGTGTACCGGAACACCGCGGCCAGCGTGGGGATCAGCGCGCCCACCGCCGCCTGCTTGCCGGCCGCCGCCATCCGCACCTTCCGCTCGACGGCCTGGCGCTCTGGCCGCTGGGCCAGCGCCCGGTCGATCAACTGGGCCTCGGACATCGACAACTGCGCGGGCGGGTCCGGGAAGTCGCCCACCGGAACCACCACGTCGTCGATGGGACGCCCCATCCGCACATTCAGGGCCGAGCGGGCCAGCGCCACGCCGTTCATCACTCGGGCGTGCTGGTCCTTGACCCGGGCCAGCGCCGTTTCCGCCCGCAGCACGTCGTCCCGCCCCACCAGACCGGCCTGCTGGAACGACCGCGCGGTGGCCAGGTGGGCCTCGACCTGCTCGATGGCCAGGCGCGTCACCTCGACCATCTTCAGCGCGGACATCAGCTTCAGGAACACCTCGGTCGTCTGGTAGGTCACCTGGTCCTGCTTCGCCGCCCGCTCGAATCGCGCCGCCTCGATGGCCTCGCCCTGCATCCGGTACAGGTGGGCCAGGGCGTACAGGGGCGTCAGCGGCTGGACGGCCTGGATGTTGACCGAGCCGGTCACCCGCTCCTGGACGGTCATCGGCTTGGCCAGGTCGGCGAAGGCCTCGAAGAACGTGTCGGGAATCAACGCCCCCAGGTCGCCCAGATCCTCCTTCTTCGGCAGGCGGTCGGGGTCGATGAACTGGACCTTGGTGGCCTTGTCCCAGTACTGGATGTTCGCGTCCAGCGTCAGCCGCGGCAGCATCATGCCCAGCGCGCCGGACCGCTCGTCGCCGGCCTTGGCGATGTCGAGCTGCCCCATGCGCAGTTCCGGGGAGTGCTCGATCGACAGGCGCACCGCCTCGTCCAGGGACACCTCGCGCACCTGGGCCGTCGCCTGGGCGGCAGCCAACAAGACCAGCGCGGCCAGCAGGACACCGTGCCTCATGATCCCCCCTTTCCCCTTGGCCTCGGACACGCCGGTACGGCACGCACCGCACGTCGCGGTCCGACGAAGCGAGTCGGATGTTAATCAATTGATTAGCACCCGTCAAGGCGCACCGCGCCGCAACAATCCGGCCCAAACCTGCCAGATGCCGGGTTCCTCCGCGTTGTGCCTCCGCCCCGTCTCGAACCCGGTGCCACTTGAAGACCGCCGGTGATCGCGAAGGTGTGACACCGGGTTTGTCCCATGTCGCAGCCCTGCGATATGCTCGGCCCGACTGGAGGCATCATGAGCACGCTGGCCAACTTCCTGTCCGAACTCGCGCGCATCCGGGCGTTCGGCGTCCAGGAGCGTTCCTTCTACCCCCCGATCGCCGGCCTGATGACCGAAGTCGGTCGCGAACTGAAACCGAAGGTTCGTTGCATCACCGAACTGAAGGGACTGGGCGCCGATCATCCGGACGCCGGCCTGTTCTCGGACGACATCTGCCGCAGACTGGACGACGACGCAATCCGCGCGCTGAAGCCCGATCGGGGCGTCATCGAGGTCAAGCCCCCGTCCCACGACGCGCGCAAGGTCGCCCGGACCGAACAGGTCGGCAAGTACCTGGACGGCTACGGACTGGTCCTGGTCACGACGATGCGCGAGTTCCTGCTGGTCGATCGCGGGCCGGGCGGAACGTTGCGGGAACTGGAACACCTGGCGCTGGCCCCCTCCGAGGACGCCTTCTGGAACGAGGTGGTCGCCCATCCGCTCCGCGCCCAGAAGCGGCACGGCGAACTGCTGGTCGAGTTCCTGCGACGCGCGTTGCTGTACCGCGCCCCGATCGAGTCTCCGCAGGATGTCGCGGGGCTGCTGGCATCGTACGCCCGCGAGGCCCGCGCACGGATGGATGCGGCCGAGTCCAACCTCGACGCTTTCCAGGGACTGCGCAAGACGCTGTCCGAGGGCCTGGGGCTCCAGTTCGATGGCGACAAGGGCGAGCACTTCTTCCGCTCGACCCTGGTGCAGACACTGTTCTACGGACTGTTCTCGGCCTGGGTGCTGTGGCGGCGCGCCCAGCCGGAGCCTGCGCCCGCGTTCGACCGCAGGATCGCGGCCGACTATCTGCACGTGCCGGTGCTGCGCAAACTGTTCTACGAGGTCGCCGAACCGGGCGCGATGCGCGGCCTGGGACTGGGGGGCGTGCTGGATCTGGCCGCCGCGGCGCTGAATCGCGTCCGCTGGACCGAGTTCCAGACCCGATTCGCGCAGTCCGACGCGGTCGTCTATTTCTACGAACCCTTCCTGCACGCATTCGACCCGGAACTGCGCAAGGATCTGGGGGTCTGGTACACGCCCCCGGAGATCGTCCGATACATGGTCGAGCGGGTGGACCGGGTGCTGCGCCAGGAACTGTCGATCGCCGACGGCCTGGCGGACCCGCGGGTCCTGGTGCTGGATCCCTGTTGCGGCACCGGCGCCTACGTGGTCGAGGTGCTTCGCCGAATCGCCCAGACGCTTTCGGACAACGGCGCCGGCGGCCTGCTGGGGGCAAGGCTGAAGCAGGCGGCCATCCACCAGGTGCATGGGTTCGAGATCCTGCCCGCCCCCTACGTCATCGCGCACTGGCAGGTCGCGGCGCTGCTGGCCGAGCACGGCGTCGCGCTGGGGGACGGCGAGCGGGGCGGCGTATTGCTGACGAACGCATTGACGGATTGGGGACCGGCCCCAGGCGTGCGCGAAACCGTGTCCATGAAGGAAATGGAGGAGGAGCGCGAGCAGGCGCGCGCCATCAAGCACGACCGGCGCATCCTGGTGGTCCTGGGCAACCCGCCCTACAACGCGTTCGCCGGCACCAGTCCAGAACAGGAACAGGGGCTGGTCGATCCCTACAAGGAAGGACTGGCGCGCGACTGGGGCATCCGGAAGTTCAACCTGGACGACCTGTACGTGCGGTTCTTCCGGCTGGCAGAACGGCGCGTGGCCGAGATGACCGGCGAGGGCGTCGTCTGCTTCATCTCGAACCATTCGTGGATCGGCGACCCGTCGTTCGTGGTGATGCGGAAGCGGCTGTTGAACTCGTTCGATGCTTTCTGGATCGAGAACATGCATGGGAACCGCAAGGCCTCCGAGTATGCACCGGACGGCCGAACCTCGGAAACGGTGTTCGCAATCCCAGGTGTTTCCACCGGAATCCAGCAGGGTGTTGCAATCTCCCTATGGTCAAGACGCAAGGCCCGAGCAAATCGTCCGATCGTACGTTTCCGGGATGACATCGACTCGGCGAAGGCAGTTGAACGTCGCGCCCAACTACTGTCCACGCTGGAAGAACCCGACTTCGACGAGCGGTACACTTTGGCCACGCCCTGCGACGACAACCGCTGGTCCTTCCGGCCCGAGAAGGTGGAGGGGCCCTATCGCTCGTGGCCTCGAGTCACCGAACTGTGCGCGATCGCGCCCATGAACGGGCTGATGGAGAAGCGTCGGGGTTCGCTGATGTCGCTGGACCGGGAGGTTCTGGTTCGGCGCATGAAGTCGTACTGCGACCGCTCGATTCCCTGGGAGCGGCTGGCCGCGGTGATTCCCGATGCCCCTGGATTGCTGGAGGATGCTGCACGTTTCGACGCTTCGCGAGCACGCCAGAAGATCCTGGACTCAGGAGGCTACCATGACGACGGAGTTCAGAGGTACGTCCTGCGGCCGTTCGATTCCTGCTGGGTCTACTACTCCGGAGTTCGACCCTTGTGGAACGAACCGCGTCCCAGCCTGAAATCCCACTGCTGGCCAGGAAACGGATTCCTGGTCAGTCGCATGAAGGCGGCCAGGGACGACGAAGGCCATCCGTTCCTGTTCGTCCGGGGCCTGTCCGACGACCACATCCTGACGCCCGACGCTTCCTGCTTCCCTCTCCGCATCCGGACGGCCGCCCTGGACGGCGGCCAACTGAACCTGCCCGGTGTGTCCGAAGCCCCGACGACCGCGAACCTGTCGGATGCCGCGCGCGGGTACCTGGACGCCCTGGGCATCACGAACCTCGACGGCTCGGCCGACATGGCGTCCCTGATCTGGATGCACGCGCTGGCGATCGGCTACGCACCGGCCTACCTGGCCCAGAACGCGGACGGAATCCGTCAGGACTGGCCCCGGATCCCCCTGCCGGCCGTCCGCGAATTGCTGGAGGCCTCGGCTGCACTGGGCCGCCAGGTCGCCGCGCTGCTGGACACCGAGGCGCCGGTCGATGGGGTGACGTCGGGGTCCATCCGGCCGGAGCTGCGGGATGTCGCGCGCCCCGAACGGATCGACGGCGGGAACCTGGACCCGGCGGCGGGGGACCTGGAAGTCACCGCCGGCTGGGGACATGCGGGGCGCGAAGGCGTCTGCATGCCCGGACGCGGCAAGGTCGTGACCCCGGATGACGGGGGCCTGGATGTGTTCTGGAGCCCGCAGGCCTGCTGGCGGAACGTGCCCGCGCCGGTCTGGAACTTCACCATCGGCGGCTACCAGGTGTTGAAGAAGTGGCTGTCGTACCGGGAACGGGACATCCTGGGACGCGCGCTGCACGCCGACGAGACCGCCGAGTTCCAGCGTATCGCGCGACGCATCGCCGCGCTGGTCGCGCTTGCCCCAGCCCTGGACGACAACTACCGGGCCGCCGCCGAGTCGCACACCCAGTGGCCGACCAAAGCAAGCAACTGACAACCACCCATCGCCAGTCCTCATGCCGTAAGGCGCGCATCGAACGGGTCGCTACTGACGATTTGCCACCGTCTCTACTGACAGTTTGCCATCCTGCCCACTGACGATTTGCCGGTCATCCGGACATCTCGGTTCTGCCGGCTTCAGCGCCGACCCGACTCACTTCTTCGCTGGGGACTCGGGTTGTGCGGCAAGTCCGAGTCCATCTGCGGCTGCGAGGATCTGTTCCCGAAATTCGGCGTCGATCAGCGTGACGTACCCGGCCAGGCCCGATCGGAACTGCGCCACCAGGATGTCGATGGGCATCGAAAACTCCCAGTGGACCGCCGAGAGCTTCGGGACGCTGGTCTGCACGATCAGACGGACCGGCTCACATCCGTTCTCGATGGTGAAGTCGTAGTGGATCCGCCAGTGTTTCATCCGATGAAAGGCTAGGCGGTGCGATGGATCGAGTTGCAAAGTGACGCGCTTCCGGGTCACTGAGATTGGGGTTGAGACCGGAATCTCCCTGAACGCTCGTAACGGGCTTGGTTGAAGCCCACCAGCCAGGTCAGAAAGTACCCAACCAGGATTCCGGTCACAATCCAGGAAAGAAGGAAGCCATACCGGATGTGCCGAGAAAGCCTGCGGAAGTCATCAACGTGAACGAAGTCCGCTCGATCCACTGCCCCCCCCGCCACGGATACTACCCGGCCCTTTCACATACACGCACATGCCGTTACCGATTCAGGTGCTAGGGTCTGATGATTCGAGGCTTCCGGTGGGAATGGGTTGTCCAGTACAGACTGCCCAGATAGGCGACAACCGAAACACCGACACCCACAAGGGCAACGAGGAAGGCGAATGTGAACTTGTCCACTCAGCGACCTCCCAACGGCCAGGGCGTCGATGTCGAACTCTATTTTTGCCGACCTCGCCTGTCAAGCGAATTTCGCCCGCCGTCCGTCCCAGCCCGGTGGGACGATGGTCCTGCACCCTTGTGTGATTCGGCGTTGCCCATCACGTCCGGCCCGACTCGGAGCCCCCCCCCACGGCACGACGGAGCGGTGCCCCCACCAGGCGGGCCGCCGGCCCGAGCGCAGCGGCCGGCCGCGCGAAGGTCCGATTGCCACTGAGCGTCCGCGACGCCTCCGGGCGGTCGCACGCCACCCAACCCCCTACGCAAGAGCGCGAGCGCGGCCAGCGAGCACGGGTTCCGGCGGACGCCGGGGGCGCCGCGGGCGGGGTGGCACGGCGGAAGTGCGGGTGCGGGCGCGGGTACGGAGCCGCTGTCGAGCCGGAGGCTACAAGGCTGCGCCGACGCCGCAGCAGTCCAGTGCGCAGGCCTGGCCTGCGCACTCCATGGACGCTGCGCGTCGAGGGACGGGTACGGGCTCGGGTACGGGTACGGAGCCGCTTCGCGGCTGGGCACGGGTACGGAGCCGCTTCGCGGCGGCGGCGGCGGCGGCCCTTGCCCTTTCCCCCGGCCCCCTCTAGGATCGCCCGGTTCGAGCCGCGTCATCACCGGGAGGAACAAATGGCCGACGATCCGAACAAGGTCATCTACAGCATGATTGGCGTGGGCAAGGTGTACGGCACCCGCCACGTCCTGAAGGACATCTACCTGTCGTACTTCTATGGCGCGAAGATCGGCGTCATCGGCCTGAACGGGTCCGGCAAATCCTCGCTGCTGAAGATCATGGCCGGCGTGGACACGGAATTCCTGGGCCAGACCGCCTGCTCGCCGGGATTCACGATCGGCTACCTGGAACAGGAACCGAAGCTGGACCCCACAAAGACCGTGATGGACATCGTCAAGGAGGGCGCGCAGCCCATCGTCGATCTGCTGGCCGAATTCGACGCGATCAACGCAAAGTTCGGCGAAGAGATGTCCGACGAGGCGATGGAGAAGCTGCTGGAGCGCCAGGGCCAGGTCCAGGACCGGCTGGACGCGGTGAACGCCTGGGACCTGGACTCGCAACTGGAACTGGCGATGGACGCCCTGCGCTGTCCGCCCGGGGACACGCCGATCTCGGTCCTGTCCGGCGGCGAACTGCGCCGCGTCGCACTGTGCCGGCTGCTGCTGCAGAAGCCCGACATCCTGCTGCTGGACGAGCCCACGAACCACCTGGACGCCGAATCGGTCCACTGGCTGGAGCAGCACCTGCAGCGCTACGCCGGGACCGTCATCGCGGTCACCCACGATCGCTACTTCCTGGACAACGTCGCCGGCTGGATCCTGGAACTGGACCGCGGCCACGGCATCCCGTGGAAGGGCAACTACTCGTCCTGGCTGGACCAGAAGCGCACGCGGCTGGCCCAGGAGGAAAAGCAGGAATCCGAGCGGCAGCGCACGCTGGCCCGGGAACTGGAATGGATCCGCATGTCGCCCAAGGGCCGCCACGCCAAGGGCAAGGCCCGCATCACGGCGTACGAAAGCCTGCTGTCCCAGCAGCCCGAACAGTTGGCGCGCGACCTGGAAATCTTCATCCCCGCCGGCCCGCGGCTGGGCGACGTCGTCATCGAGGCCAAGGGGCTGGCCAAGGCCTACGGCGACAAACTGCTGATCGAGGACATGGACTTCCTGGTGCCGCCGGGCGCGATCGTCGGCATCGTCGGCCCCAACGGCGCGGGCAAGACGACCCTGTTCAGGATGATCACGGGCGAGGAGACCCCCGACACCGGCACGTTGCGCCTGGGCGACACGGTCAAGCTGGCCTACGCGGACCAGGTGCGCTCGACGCTGGACCCGGACAAGACCGTCTGGGAGGTCATCAGCGGCGGCGCGGACCGGATCCTGCTGGGGGGCGTCGAGGTCAACAGCCGCGCGTACGTGGCGCGCTTCAACCTGTCCGGCACCGACCAGCAGAAGAAGTGCGGCGTGCTGTCGGGCGGCGAGCGCAACCGGGTACACCTGGCCCAGATGCTGAAATCCGAGGCCAACGTGCTGCTGCTGGACGAACCGACCAACGACCTGGACGTCAACACGTTGCGGGCGCTGGAGGACGCGCTGGAGCACTTCGCCGGCTGCGCGCTGGTCGTGTCGCACGACCGGTGGTTCCTGGATCGCATCGCGACGCACATCCTGGCGTTCGAGGGCGACAGCCACGTGGAGTGGTTCGAGGGCAACTACCAGGAATACGAGGCCGACCGCAAGGCACGCATGGGCGAGGAGGCCGACCGCCCCCACCGCATCCGCTACCGCAGCCTGACGCGCTGACCGGACCGTCACAGGTCCGCGATGAACCCCTGCTCCAGCCGATGCCAGTTCGCCCGCGCGCCCAGCCGAGCCAGGATCGACATCAGCCCGAACCGGATGCGGAACAGGAACAGGAACTCGCCGGGCAGGCGCAGCTTCATCAGCTCCATCTTGGTGCGGAAGGCGCTTTGGAACGAAATCACCTGATCCGGGTCGATTCCCGTGACCTCGTCGCGAAGCATCGGTCCGTAGAAGGCGCGCACAAGCGCCCGTGCGGTATCGAAGTCGTAGCGGCCGTCGTCCTGCACCATGCCCAGCGCGACGAAGGCCTGGTGGAGCCCCTCGCGTTCATCGGCATGCACGGCCCGGGTCAGGCCCGCCAGTCGAGCCCGGAACGCGGGATCGAAGTCGCGGGTGCAACCGTGGTCCAGCACGGCGACCCGTCCGCCCTCCAGAAACACGTAGTTGCCGGGATGCGGATCGCAGTTGTACAGCCCGAACCGGAACAGCGACCCAACGTAGAACGTAAACAGTGCCTCTCCGATCCGGTTCCGCGTCTCTGCCGACGGCTCGCGTTCCAGGAACCGCTCGAACGTGTCGCCCTCCATCCAGGTCGTCACCAGGATCCGCCCGGACCCGTACGCCTCGTGGACCGCCGGAATCACCAGCGTCGGATCCGCCGGGAACAGCGCCGCGAAACGCTGCTGGGCCGCGGCCTCGCGCTCGTAGTCGCACTCGGCCAGGAAGCGCTCGCGCGCCTCGGCGATCATCTCATCGACATGGGCCTTCGGAAACAGCAGCGACGCCATCCGAGACCCCGCGGCCGCGGTCCGGAAGTCCCCGGCAATCGCCTGGTCGATTCCCGGATACCGCACCTTGACCGCCACGTCGGTCCCGTCGGGCAGCCGCGCCCGATGGACCTGGCCGATGGATGCCGCCGCGACGGGCTCCCGCGACATGCCGGCCAGCAGATCGTCCGAGCGGTCCCCCAGATCCTCGCGCACGATGTCGGCCACCGTCTGGAACGGCATCGCCTGGGAGTGCGTCCGCAGCACCGCCAGGGCGGCGCGCATGTCCGGCGGAACGTCCAGATCGATATAGCTGAGGATCTGCCCCATCTTCATGGCGACGCCCTTGAGCTGACCCAGCGAGCGCACCATGGCGGCCAGCGCCTCGATGTCCGGCTCCCCGGCCCCATCCGCCCCCTTGCGGCCGCCCCCGAAAGCCAGCATCCGCCCGCCCCGCAACGCGGTCCCCGCGATCCGGCCCAGCCGCCCCATCGTGGACGTCGGCAACCGGCTTCCCGCCGCCGCCAGCCGTCCCATCAACGCGTCGCGGATCGCATCCTCGCGCGCTCCCATGAAGCCTCCGCCGCCCGATCTGACCCGGCGTCCCTATCCCTGGGGGGGAGTTTCATCCCTGCCCCAACCTCTGTCAACACGAGCGGTCCCTGGGAGATGGGGAGGCGCCGGGTTGCCACGAACGCATCGAACATGGGCTCCCGACATGCAGGCCCCCGCGACATTCTTCACCCCCTGCGATAGCATCGGGGCGTCCCCGCGTCCGGCGCCGCCCTTCGGACCCGGCGCCGCGGAGGTGTCGCTTGAACGGCCGCGAGATCGTGATGGAGGCCCGCGGGCTGACCCGGCGCTACCCGATGGGCGAGGTCGTGGTCCACGCGCTGCGCGGCGTCGATATGGATCTGGGGGCCGGCGAGCTGGTCGCGCTGCTGGGCCCGTCGGGCAGCGGCAAGTCCACGCTGCTGAACCTGCTGGGCGGGCTGGACGTCCCGACGGACGGCACGCTGCGGTATCGCGAGCACCGGCTGGACGGCGCCACCGAGGCCGACCTGACCCGCTACCGGCGCGAGCACGTCGGATTCGTGTTCCAGTTCTACAACCTGATTCCCAGCCTGACGGCGCGCGAGAACGTCGCCCTGGTGACCGAGATCGCCGACGACCCGCTGGCGCCCGAGGCGGCCCTGGGGTTGGTGGACCTGACCGACCGGATGGACCACTTCCCCTCGCAGATGTCGGGTGGCCAGCAGCAGCGCGTGGCCATCGCGCGCG